>JACNJN010000047.1 GCA_014382535.1 Candidatus Desulfolinea nitratireducens
CTTGCCAGTGGCGACCCGGAGATCATGAAGATGATCGCCGTGGAAAACGAACTGACCAAATTAGACAGCGTGCGTGGCTCCTGGTTGCGTAATCGCCAGTTGCTGCAGATGAAATTGGAAAGCCACCGCCATCAGCAGACGGGACTTGCCAGGAAAATCGCCATCCTAAAGCAAGCTATCCAGATCAGAGACCAGCACGAAGAAAAGGATTTCCGCCTGCGTGTGCTGGAGAAGGAATATCAGACACGCAAGGAGGCTGGGGCTGCGCTGAACCGCGCCTTTTTACAATACGGGCGGGAAGGCAAGCTCATCGGCAAGTATCGTGGCTTCGCATTACAGGCGCAGCTCCTGGGCAGTATCCATGACCCGATTGAAATGAATATCCGACTTCAATTTGGTGAGGGGCATTCTCTACGCGCCAAGGTTGGCGAAAGCGGTCTGGCAACAATACAGAGTGTGGATGCGGTCCTGCGTGGTTTGGAAGGGGCAGTCCAAAAACTGAAATCCCAAAGCGCGCAGCACGGAGAAGATATTTCCGCGATTGAAAGCGGCCTGAACCAGCCCTGGGATGCAGCCGAACGCTATACCCAATTGAAAGAAGATTTGGTCATTTTGAAACAACGTGTCCTGAAAGATGACACGAATACAGAAGGCGAGGTCTCAACCCATGCGCAAACCAGCGCAGAGGTAAAAATTGTGGAAGAAGCGCAGGAAGAAGCCCCCCATATCCTCCGACCAATGGAGGGGGAATTGAATCTGACCCATATTTTGCAAGCAGTTCATGCTGCGGAACGCGCCGCCTTTCCTGATTTGGATAAGGATGGCATCTCTTTGGATGAAGAGACCGTCCGCACTTTGGAAGCAGAGGCATCCAGCTCTGTGGCATTCGCACAATTCAGCCGGGCGGCCCTGGATGCATCCGGCCAGCAACCCAGCTTCGGGGATTGGCTGGATGCCCATGCAGGAAAAGCCAAAGTGAGCAAGCCAGGCAAAAGGGCAGGCCTGCCTACAGAAACTGCCCAATTGACGTTCTTTTGAGCGTGGCAATCTAGCGCCCGCCCAATTTTCTAAAAAGAGACGCTTCATCAGGAAGCGTCTCTTTCTGTTTGGATAAGGAGAATCCAATGACCCTATTTTTTACCTACGAAGAAGTCCTGAACACCCCCAAAGATTTGCTTCACGATCAGCCCTTTCGGGTCTTAAGCAAGACCCCTGATGGGCAACGTGCCCTTCATCCGATTTATTGGGTTGAGCGCAAGCAACCAAAGACCATTCTGAGGCGAGGAGATTATTACCTGCCTCCACATAGCCAAAGGATAGCGTGGGATTTTCTGCCCACAGAAATTGCCCAGTTTTTGAAACTGGGCAGAAAAATTAGAGGGCTTAAGCGCAGTGCTGAGGAAGTAAAGAATGCCAGGAATAACCCTGATCAAATCCTGGTCAGTGCCGATGCTGCGGATTGGCGGACTTTCTATGATGAAGTCAGTTTGCGCGCCTGGGCAAAAGCTTATGCGATCGGCTTGCCTGAAGAGATTGCTTTGGGGGAGTTTGAACTGCGACTTCCCCAAAACGAGGACAAGATGCTTCCTTTGGAGCTTATTTCCCGCTGCGAGGGTACCCGTGGGAGAGGGGAGCATACCTACCGTTGTCATCGCAAAGCCTGGCATGGGGGTTGGTGCCTATTTATTGGTCGTCATCGAGGTGTGCCATGCCCCTGACGATCCCTCTCGCTCAAGCAGAGCGCGTGCGCACAACCTACCTTTGCAGCGATTGCTGGGAAGCTCTGGTTGAAATTCAGTTCGACCGGCAAACACGCAGCGTAACGTTGGCTTGTAATACCCCGGATTGCCCGCACCGCGGCATGGTCTCGGTGCAATATGTAGAGCAGCGCGAGCGCCTGGCCCGAATTTGGGTGCGTAATATCCGCAAGCAATTAGCGAACGAATTGACTTGGGTGAAGCCCATTCCCAAAAGAACCCAATCTCAGCTTCTCGTAGAGTTGGGCTACTACTAAAGGAGAAAATCATGACCAGAAAACAACAATCCGCTTTCCCCGAAGTGGGCACGATCCACAAGGGCGAGCCGAAAGACGGCGAACGTTTTGGGGCGGATCTAAATGAACGCTTCCGGGTGGAGTTTGCCCCGGACACCACTGAGGCGCAGATGCGCTTCTATGCAGCCTATGACACCTACCACCCGATCGAAATTCGCGGGATGATCGCATCTACGTCCGTCTGGGATTCCTGGTACTTTGCGAATGAAGCCTACACCAGCGGTGGGCAACTCATCGCCGCTGCGGATGACAGCCAATTCCTGCATCTGCGCAATCCGGTGACCGGGGAACTCTTGGTACGTAATGGTGAGCCCTTCATGGAGTATGCACCCGGACAGGTTTTTGCCTACCAGCGTGGGGAGCGTGAATTTGAAGCCAAACTCAAACCAAGTGGACGGCTGAACCTCTTTCTGCCCGAGCTGGAACAGTTCGTGATCTTCACCCTGAAAACATCCTCCTTCTATGACCGGATCAATATCGAGAAACATCTCGCGGCCATTCAAGGGCTGGCGAACGCTTTGAATGGTGGGAATGCCGCTGGTATCCCCATTCGAGTTTACCGGCGACAAGGCTGGGTGACCTGGAATAAACCTGGGGGTGGCGCGATCCGCAGCCAGAAATGGCTGGTGAATATCGAACCGGAATCTACCTGGGCAAAGCAGGCGATGAAAAAGCTGAGCAACTTTGCCAGTTTCGGGGCGGCTTTTGCGGATGCGGAGGTATTCGTGGACATAGACCCTGCTTTGGATGAAGAAGAGGAAGGTCTTGATGAGGATGTTAAGTCCATGCAAAAGGACTGGAAATGAGCCTGTTCATTGAGAACACAAATTTGACAATCTATCTGTAAAAAAGTGCCTGCATCATTGCGAGGCACTTTTACTTTCGCTCTGCTAAGGGAATAATTTGGCAGAGTATATAAGGAGAAAAACAAATGAGTGCAATTCGTGGTTGTGGAAACCGTGTTGTGGGGGGAGTCTATGCAGAGGTAAAGACCGGGGATGAGGGCGTGCCGATTGAAGCCTTTCTGGTAGACCCGCCTTCGCCCGTTGATGCCCAGGCCCTTGGATTGACTGATAAGGGCGTGCGCCTGGTGCAACTTGGGGAGACCTGGCATGTCTTCGATATTGTCGGGGAGAATTACTACCCAAATGTCGCTGATTTTGTCGAAGAAGGACGGTGGATGGGTGTCTCCAGACGCTTGCCTTCCAATCTGGACTTTAGCAAGATCGATCCAGTAAAGAGTCGCTTGGTGCTCCTGCACCGGCGGGCGATCATATCCAATGTAGAAGAAGCAGGCTTTTTGAACCTGCCCCATATCTGCCCAAAAGGAATTGCAGAGCATGAAGCGGGAATGTTGGATGAGATGTGTGCCGGGCTTTGGTGGCATGATCTCTCTTCCAGGCATTTGGACGATACGCTGATGCGCACTCTCAAGGGCGGGACGCACTACAAAGCCTGGCCGCGCCCCAAAGGAAGTGAAAAACCAGAACGCACACTGGGGATTTTTATGACCCTGCCGATCAGCAATTTGACGGTGATCAAGGGACGGAATGAGGCAGAGAATGTTCGCGTAGAGAAAATTTATCAGACGGTAGCGAGCAAGAGCAGGCTGCCGGTAACTATGGAGGAGGAGTAAGAGATGAAGAATATCCTTATTACCGAGATTGCAGTAGAAGAAGCTCGCCTTTCTCACCAATTGGCAAGGGCGGTAGCAACAGAAGGTGTGATCGTGCCTATAGTTTTGGCGACAAAGAAAGCCCCAAGCGGTCTCTACCCTATTCTGGATGGGCGGCGGCGGGTGCTGGCTTCGATCAAGGCAGGCTATACAGAAGTGCCAGCTATTTTCTTGGATCGTGGGCCGGAGATTACTTTGTTACTTCATGCCACCAGGCGTAATAATCCCGTTTCTGAACTCAAGGCCGTGCGTGCCATGATGGAGCAGGGTATGAGCGAGAGCCAAATTGCCCGTGCCGGCTATATGGCTGTGCAGCGCATCCGCAAATTGGCAAAGCTAAATCGTTTAGAGCCAGAGATTGCGGCGCGTGTGGAGAAAGGCGATGTTTCCCCAACTGTGGCCTTTGAGATTGCAGCCTACTTGACCCCGGAAAGCCAGCGAGAACTGGCGGGGGAAGAGAAGATTACCGGCAGCTTGATACAGGAATATCGTTCCGCAGGGCGAGGGCAAGATGCTCTAGCTGGCTTGCAGGTGATTGAGCAGCCCAGACCCGCAACAATGGACGAGATGCTGGCAGAGTTATCCGTGGAGACCTTGCAAGCGGTGCTGGAAGAGTTGCCTGCCGAGCCACACTTTGCCATCTGGCAGGCGAAGTTGAATCAGGCAATACGAGTATTGACGGTGGCGATGCCTGTAGAGGTGAGGATGTAACGAAGAAAAAAGCGGGGGCGTCTTTCCCAGATGCCCCCGCTTTCCAAATAAAGAAAATGCCTGATAAAATACAGAACATATATTCTATTTATTAAGTTGACTATTATAACAATTTTGTTATAATAAAAGAGAAAGAAACCCTATGTGGAAAATTCTTTTTTATGAAGATCGTCGCGGGAAAAGCCCTGTTTTAGACTTCATGAACAGCCTGAGCGCGAAGGATCGAGCGAAGGTCAATAATGCCCTGAGACTGCTTGAAGAATTTGGTGTGAAGCTGAAGATGCCCCACGCCCGACATATTCAAGGAAAACTCTGGGAACTGCGTCCGGGAGCAAACCGCCTATTCTACTTCATTTATATTGATGACCAGATCATTCTGCTGCATGGTTATCGAAAGCGTAGCCAGAACGCTCCCGCGAGAGAGATAGCAACAGCATTACGATATATGCAAAAATTTATGGAGGAGTAAGATGGTTCCAATTTCTAAGACCACATTCCAAGATTGGCAAGAAAAGCAAAATCAGGACCCTGACTTTGTTGCTGAAAGCCTTGAACTCGAGACAGGCTATCAGATTACGCGTTTGCGCATCTTGCAAGGACTGACTCAGGAAGAACTGGCCGAGAAGGTAGGTACACGCCAACCTTCGATTGCGCGTTTGGAAAGCGGGCGAAGTTTACCAAGCCTTTCTTTCTTGGAAAAAATTGCTGATGCTTTAGATGCCAAGATAGAAATAAAGGTCATTCCTAAGGCTATATCTTGATAACAAAAAGGCCTGCTAAAAAGCAGGCCTTTTTTTGTTTAACGGCGAAATAACGGCGGTTTATCGCCGGGGATGTTTTTTTATGCATGCACAAATAAGGCAATATGAGTAAAGAGGATACAAATCTGTACTCTTTTTGCTGAAGTAAAGTCCTATTTACATAAGCTATATATGAGACTAATCTATCAATTTCCAAGAATGAGCAAATCAAAAATTAGAACCTCTGAGCAAAAGGTCGCAAGCTCCAGTCCTGTGCAAGGGGGCTAAAAGCGAAAAAAGCACTTTTTACAGGTGCTTTTTGGTAACGGGGGCAGGACTCGAACCTACAACCTCCGGGTTATGAGCCCGAAGAAACGAAAGAAGGCTTAGAGCGTTTATCTTTATCATTATTGACATTCGCGTAAATTGGTTAAGAGAGCGTCTGAAAACTATATTCCAGCGCCAGACCCGAAAGGTTTTCTCACGAATCCGTGTATCAAAAGGGGATTTTGCATGACAGAATCTTTTCCAACGAGACTACTTTGGAAACCTTTCGGGTCTTATCAGGAACTTAACTAATTTTTGTGAAAGTCAATAGCTAACCCGACGGTCTACAGTGCACAAGGAACTAAGGGCGGCAGGTTGGTATTTGGGGTGATTCAATAAGGATTGAGGAAAAATGCCAAGCAGACAAATTCTCATCCTCTAAATCTGGATTTTTGACTCCAGAGATATTTACTATGGCAGTATATAAACCCAAAGCTTTTCGCTATATACTTCTTCTTTCGTATTTCCTTTCCAGGCTACAGGCAATTCAAGATCAAAGCGAATCCCTGCATTCAAAATAGTCATCTCAAATGAAGAAATCCCTTTGCGCCACGGGATAAGCGGGTGCTGATTTGTCCTTTTGCTTAGTTCCCGCCGCATTTCTCTGGATAATGTACGCAGAGCCATTGGTGAGAGTAAAGAAAAGACCAGCGTTTTGAACTGCTCCCATAAAACTGGACACGAAAAAGAAAAGACCCCAAAATTTGTTAAAGCTAGAAATCCCCATCTGGTTAGGTTGTTGGGAAATGTTAGTTTTGTGCTAAATTCAGGGATTATGGAAACGTTGCTGAATGCTTATTCTAAAATTAGTGAGAAGGTGGCGGAATTGATATATGGGGATTGGGATGAGTAGTTCGGTGTTCAAAGTGGGATTATGTTAATACAGGCGCGCGTGTAAAAGAGTGTCAGCTTTGTGAATTAGACGATGAAGAGCAAGCACTCATCAAATCTGTTATGCAGCAGCTACAATTCTCTAAGCGGATTAATAATTCGTCAAAGTGTAAATAAGAGCTTGCGTTATTTACACTTTGTAGATAAAATGTAAATATATCCATCGTTATTTACAGGTGTATCTATGAATCCAAGTGAGTTTTCTAAATCAGCATCGGGGCGCCTTATCCAAACAGATAGTGGGTATTGGGCGTTTATTCCTGCCCCCCTGCCTCCAGAAGTTCAATGGTCTCCGAAATTGGTGACCTTGTTATCTGAAGCTGAACGCGCCTTAGCGCAATTGGCCGAAGTTGGGCAATCATTTTCGCCCACTAGGATTTCAGTAAAACCATTTGTGCGTCAAGAGGCAGTAATCTCTTCACGCATCGAAGGTACGCGCACATCGTTGAGGGAATTGTACTCCTATGAAGCGGGGCATTTATCTTTTCTTGAAGCAGATACCGATGCACAGGAAGTCCAGAATTATGTGCAGGCGATGGAATATGGATTGGAGCGTCTGGAGACGCTACCTGTCAGTTTACGTTTTATTCGGGAGCTACACGAGAAGTTGATGCGCGGCGTGCGTGGCGATATTTGGACGCCTGGAGAGTTTCGGCGTAATCAAAACTGGATTGGTGCGTCCGGCTCAACTATAGAAACAGCCAGATATGTGCCACCTCCTGTTGAAGAGATGCACACTTGCCTGCATGAATTGGAAGATTTTATTCATGCACCTTCTGATTTGCCTTTACTGATTCGTTTGGGGATGATCCATGTACAGTTCGAAGCCATTCATCCATTTTTGGATGGAAACGGGCGCGTGGGACGCTTGCTTATTTCGCTCTTGCTTTGTGCTTGGGATTTGCTTCCTCAGCCTTTTCTGCATTTGAGCGTTTTTATAGAAGCGCATCGTAGTGAGTACTACAAATATCTGCTGGCTGTCAGTCAAAAGGGAGACTGGGAGGCTTGGTTAAGTTTTTTTTTGACAGGAATACGAGAGCAATCACTTGAAGCGAAAGCGCGAGTTAAAGAGTTGGTAAATTTGCGCGAAAGCTATAGTCAGCAATTAGAAAAAGAGCGTACTTCTGAGCGTTTGATGCAGGCTATTGACTTTATTATGGATCAACCCGTTTTATCTGTTCGCCAATTAGAAGCTGGGCTAAATCTGAGCAATTATCTCTCAGCTCAACGTTTGGTAGCGAAGCTAGAAAAATATGACATATTGCAGGAAGTAACAGGGCAAGCCCGTAATCGTATTTATCAAGCAGATGGAATTTTACGAGCAATTCTTGAGCCAATCGATGCGCCAAATAACGCGTTTTAGTTGAAAATAATGAGCATTTGGTTTACATCAGACACACATTTTGGACATGCCAATATCATCCAGTACTGCGATCGCCCTTTCACTACTCTCTCTGAGATGGATGAGGGTTTGATAGCAAACTGGAATCAAGTTATTCAACCAAATGATATTCTTTATCACTTAGGCGATTTTACGCTTGGCGGACAAGAACAAGCTACCAATTATTTTGCTCGTCTCAATGGAAAAATCTCAATTGTTCCAGGCGGACATGATAAAAAATGGGCATCAAAAGGAGAATATCTCTCCAAATCTGGGCATCCTATTGTTATTTTGCCTCCGTTGGCAACCATCAAGTTAAATATCTCTGGCGTTGAGCAGCCTCAATTGATTGTATTATGTCATTATGCAATGCGAGTTTGGGATCGCTCTCATTATGGAAGTTGGCATCTTTATGGGCATTCACACTGTGGTCTTCCATCATATCCTAATAGCCGAGATGTTGGTATAGATTGTTGGAATTATTTTCCTGTGTCCTTAGAGCAAATTTCTGATGAAATAGGCAAGGCAGAAAAGTGATTGTAATAAACGAAAAGATCATCTTCGGGTAGCATAAGGCTAATTTCTAAACGTAAAATAAAAGAAGAAGGTTATTCACAAATTTTTGAAGAGTTTTCTTCTTTTACTGAGCTAATATATATAGGTAGATTTACATAAGTTAATTTGGGCTTTCCCCGCATATTCTCCGACATACTGCACTTCGGCTTTGGCACAAGAAAGTGAGCGATGATCGCACGGCCGCTGCTTAGATAGGGAATAGCGAATCAACAATGAGAAAGTACGATGCTGTACAAAGGCAAGGTGTGATAGAAGCGGCTGAGTTGATTTAGCCTTTGGTATTAACGAAAATGGCGATGGCATCCCATCGTCATTTTCATAAGTCGCTGATCCGAAAAGACAGTTAAAAGCTAGGCATGTTCCGAAACAGGTACTTCTTTTTCAATGAGAGCAGCCCTGTCTGTGGCAGCTTCCAGGTCATA
>JACNJN010000145.1 GCA_014382535.1 Candidatus Desulfolinea nitratireducens
CTCACTGCTCTTGAAAACGTTGCACTGCCCCTGATGCTTGGCGGTGTGCCCATTGCTGAACGACATGAACGTGCCGCGGATCTGCTCAAGCGCGTTGGCCTGGATCATCGCCTGGATCATCGCCCGACGGAAATGTCTGGCGGCGAACAGCAAAGGGCAGCCATTGCCCGAGCCCTGGTTAATAACCCAAAATTGGTTTTGGCAGATGAACCAACCGGGAATTTGGATTCATCTACGGGGGACGAGGTCATGCAGCTCCTGCGCAAGCTCAATGCGGAGAGTGGTGTGACATTAATTGTGGTTACTCATGATCCGGAAGTAGCTGCCTACGCAGATCGGATCGTGCATTTACGCGACGGGGGCGTTGATCGAATTGAAGTTAGCAAAGCCGCTCCAGCCAAAAATCGACTGGTTGATCATAAGCAACCAGAGTTGAAACTGAACGGTGGGCTGTCTTTTCGTGATCTGGCACGAACGGCCTGGGAGAATTTGCTTCGCCGTCCGGTGCGCAATATATTAACTGCTGCAGGCGTGCTGATCGGGATCGTTACTTTGGTAGCCATGGTTTCCTTCGGTGTGGGCGTGCAGGAGGAAGTCAATCGTAATTTTGAAGCGCTGGGCCTGGAAAATGTAATTATCTCCCCGACCTTTCCGGAAGAAGATGCCTTTGATCCCTTTGGGATTGCTGAACCGGAAAAACCAATTACCTCAGAAACTATCGCGGCATTTAGAAACCTGCCTGAAGTGCAGTCTGTGACGCCAATATTAAATTTGCCACGTAATATGGAAATCAGTCTGTCTTATGGGGAAAAGGCACTTCCGATCAGATTGTCTGGAGAATTCGATCACGGCCCGGGTGGGCCGGGAATGCCCGCCCCCCCGGAGATGCTGGTGGGTGTCCCGTTGGGTGAAGGTGATACGCAGGGTTTGACTCTGATCGAGGGTCTGGCCGATCAACTGATCGAGGATACTGCGCTGGAGTATGGAGACCTGGTAAATCAACCAGTTACGTTGACCATCCGCCTGCCGCGTGGCGAGACCAAAGAATTCAAGTCTCAGATAGCAGGGGTAGAGTTTGGAAGAGGGTCCAATACTATCGAGTTAGGTCTGGCCGAACGGACGGAGATCAAAGCCTGGTGGTATGGACGGTCGGACACATTGGAGACAGACGGCTATGATATGCTGATAGTACGCGCAGTTGACCAATTGAAAGTACCGGCCATTCTTGAAACCGCCGAGAGCATGGAACTGGAGGCGCAATCTTTGGGCACCATCCTTGAGCTTGCCAACCGCGTTTTAGCCATCATGCAAGCCTTACTTGGATCGGTGGGAGGTCTGGCACTTCTGGTTGCAACCCTCGGTGTAGCCAACACCATGATGATGGCCATTTACGAACGCACGCGTGAGATCGGTGTGCTAAAAGCCTTGGGTGCGACCAGCCGCGAAGTACGCCGCATGTTCACTGCAGACGCAGTCCTCCTGGGCATCATCGGCGGAGTGGTGGGGGTTATTCTGGGAACGCTGTTGGGCCGCCTGGTCGATTGGATCGGACATCTGTACCTGGAATCCGAAGGGGTGATCGGGATCGGACAAATGTCAATCGTGCCTCCCTGGCTGGCGATCGGAGCACTGGTTTTTGCTGGTTTAATCGGCGTGCTGGGTGGGCTGTACCCGGCAGCGCGAGCTGCCCGGCTTGACCCGGTGGAGGCCCTCAAACATGAATGAGAATTGATTTTTTCTGATCCGCTTTGGATCACTACACACAATCATGGCTTTCAACCAGGAAGCCATGATTGTTTTATATACAGAGTAGGACTTACGCATTTTTATAGTCCTGGTCCCAATGCTCTGCGTTGGGGGTGTTGGAGACAAGCTACAATGAAGAGTGTTGCAGCGAGAAAAAAGTATTTGGCGTAAGTCCCGCAGGGTTCTTGCATTTATTTGAAATGCTGCATATAATAATATAGATGTCTATACTTATAGACCTTTGTTGACCGGATTTCTTTTTCTCATCAGGTCAATATCAACAACCTTTTTATTAAGGAGATCATGAAGATGACGACTGAAGTTAGTGAAGAGGCAACACCCCAGGTAAATACTTTCTGGACCCCCCGACGAGTAGCCCGAATGGCTATTTTCATCGCACTGGCCGCTGTTGGTGCATTGATCAAGTTCCCAAGCCCTACAGGCACGGTAGCCCTTGATTCTGCGCCAGGTTATTTCTCAGCAATATCTTTTGGTTGGCTCGAAGGTGGTATCGTTTCAGCATTTGGTCATATCCTGACAGCTGCCAGCACGGGTTTCCCCCTTGGTCTTGTAATCCATCTGATTATAGCTGCCGAGCAATTCCTTTGGGCTGCCATCTTCTGGTTTGTAAAAGAGAAAGTCAATATTTGGGTGGCGATCATTGTGGCTGCTTTCTGTAATGGTGTTCTGGGCGCTCTGATCGTGCTCCCGATGGGCGGCGTTGGTCTGTATATTTCTCTGCTCCCCGGACTTCTTGTAGGATCAGCAGTAAATATAATTCTGGCAGCATTGGCTTATCTTAGCATCTCGAAAAGCGGTTTGCTCAAATAATTTCTGTCAGATGAACTGATAAGCTTTAATATCTATCCTAAAGATATCCCGTAGTGGCGACTTTAGTCGCTCTTTACGGCTGAAGCTGTTACTACAAAAGAATTTTAGGATAGGTTATTAATCTAAATCAGGCGACTATTGTAAAGATGGGTCGACCCATGTAGAAGGACGCAATAGTCGCTTGACATTTATTGCTTGATGAATCGCCCATGTCGCTAAAACAAGTTTCCATCCAAAATGTCACTTATAGCTATCCGGAACAAGAAACTCCTGCTCTAAAGGATATTTCTCTCTCCGTGAATAGTGGCGAAGTCCTGGCGATCATGGGACCTACTGGAGCAGGAAAAACAACCCTGGCCCTGCTATTAAATGGTCTTATTCCCCAGTTTTACGAAGGAAGATATGTTGGGAACGTGACCATCAATGGTCTCTCCACAAATAGCCACAGCATTCAGGATTTGGTCGAACATATTGGGCTGGTCTTGCAGGACCCGGAAACGCAGATTTTTGGGATCACTGTTTTTGAAGACACAGCTTTTGGCCCCAGCAATCTTGGGTATCCTAGAGAGAAAATTTTTTCAGAAGTGGAGGAAGCCCTCTCCAGGGTCAGATTATCAGGCTTTGAAGATCGCCTGACAAGCACCTTGTCGGGTGGGGAGAAGCAACGCCTGGCTATTGCGGGTGTCCTGGCAATGCAGCCGGAAATACTTGTATTGGATGAACCAACCTCTGAGCTGGATTCCTTTGGAAGAGTGGAAATAATCGATGCAGTTCAGCATTTGCGATCCCGTCATCAAACCACGGTCATCTTAATCGACCATGAAGTTGAGAGCGTGATCGAGCTGGCAGATCGAGTTGCTGTCATCATAGATGGCAAAGTTGCCTGGCTTGGAGACCCAAGGGAACTATTTCGAAACGCCAGATTGACAAAAGAATTTTCAATCCGCCCGCCAAAAATGTTTAATTTGTGGCAAGGCTTGGCGGATGCGGGGTTGGTACATGAAAAAGAAGAGATGCTTACTGTCGACAATGCTGAAGCAGTTCTTCGCGAAATTATGCGCGGGAAAAAATTTCTTCCCCAACCTGGTATCAACCCCAAGGTTGAGGAAGAAACGAGGCATCCGATCATTGAGATAGATGGACTTTGTCACACCTATCCCACTGGCGTAGAGGCGCTTTCGGGGGTTTCATGCTCGATCCGTCAAGGAGAGCTGATTGCCGTCATCGGGCAAAATGGTGCCGGAAAAAGTACCCTTGTCAAGCATTTGAATGGACTTCTGCAACCCTCTTCAGGCTCCATCAAAGTAAAGGGCGTCGATACAAGATCTGCCAGTGTGCATGAATTGGCTCATCAAATTGGATACGTCTTCCAAAATCCTGACCACCAGATATTTTCAATGACGGTTGAGGATGAATTGCGTTATGGGCTAAAAAACCTGGGGTTGAGCGAAGCAGATCATGAGGCTCGCCTGACAGAGGCATTGGAATTCGTCGGTTTGCAAGATCAACGGGATCGTCACCCATTTTCATTGGGAAAGGGAGAACGTCAAAAAGTAGCCGTAGCCTCAATCCTTGCCATCGCCCCTCCGGTGATCTGTATCGATGAACCCACGACCGGTCTGGATTGGACGGAAAAAATACAAATGATGGAATTGATCCAAAAGGTGCACCAGAAAGGACATACGGTCATCATGATAACGCACGATATGGACCTTGTGGCAGAATACGCTCAACGTGTCCTGCTGGTCAGCCAGGGAGAAATACTCCTGGATGACACTCCGTCACGGATATTTTCGGAGGCAGACCTGCTCCGAAAAAGCCATATCATCCCCCCGGCAGTTTCGCAGCTTGCTGAAAGATTGGGCGACCTTGATTGTCCTGGAACGATTTGCACAATTTCGCAGATGATGGATGCAATCACGACCTTGTTAAGGGTCAGTTGACCGATGTTTGAATATTTCCCCGGAAACAGTTTGCTGCACAAACTGGATGTGCGCACAAAGACAATCGGTTTTCTGGTCCTGACCCTATTATCCTTTATATTCAAATCACCATTGGTCAACCTTTTTTTTACCTTTTTATCAGTGATTTTGGCCTTATATAGCGGGATTTCCATTAGATCAATTATTGGCAAGCTTAAACCATTGCTCACTGTTTTTATTTTTATTATCTTATTGACGGGATTTAGTTATTCTCCAACCTGGTTCAAAACGCCAGTGGCTCAGCAGGTTTTCTTATCGATCTCTGACACAATTTTCCTGACGTTGGGTGGTTTTTTATTTGGGATTAGTTTACTGTTGAGAATTATTACCATGGTGATCACTACCTCTGTCCTGATATATTCCACACCTTTGGATGATTTTCTGCAATTTCTTCAAAAAATGTCCATGCCCTACCAAATGGCATTTGTTTTGACAACTGCAATTCGTTTCGTACCGACGATGGAAGAGAAAACGAATGCCATTCTTGATGCCCAAAGAGCACGTGGAACTCAAATTGGAAAAGGAAAATTTTTCCAGCGTATCCGAACCTTTGTACCGGTTGTGATTCCGATGCTGGTCATAGCAGTAAGAATGTCTGAAAATCTGGCGGTGGGAATGTTGAACCGTGGCTATGGCGCGCGTTTTAAAGTAACCCCCCTAAAAGAGATCCAACTTGCGGGCCTTGATTATATGCTGATCGGAATTTTCCTGATTATAATTTCGTTGGGAATATATCTAAGTAGGCTTGGGTTTGGTACGCTTTAACGGAATAGGATTATTTTATGGATTTTGATATAGTCACTTTTGGCGACCTGGTCACGGATATATATTTACCAATCCCTCAATTACCGGTAAATCCGAAGGATATTCAAATAGCACATCAAATCTCCACCGAGCCGGGAGGAGCGGGAAATTTTTTGATCATGGCAGAACGCCTGGGTTTGCATACGGCGGCCCTGGGAAGTGTGGGTGACGATCTGTACGGAAATCTTTCGATGAAAAAATTACAAGGGGAAGGGATTGATATCAGTAGTGTCAATATCGTTACTGGTAAAAGCACAACCCTAATTATAGTTTTAATCGATGATGCCGGAGAACATGCTTTTCTGGGCGCATTGGGCACGGTTCAGGTAACGGAAATTGAAAATTCCTTTATCGAAAAGATTGAACGATCAAAAGCGCTTTTTACAAATGGATATGCCTTTCTGGAATCTTCTCCGCCAGAACTTGTCGTCGAGCTAATGAAGCAATTCAGGCTGAATAACAAATTGGTCTTTTTCGACCCCGGCCCACAAATCCATCAGGTGGATGGGAAACTGATGAAGATGGCCTTTGCCCAGGCGGACTATTTGCTCCTGACTCAAGAGGAGGCTGCTACCCTTGTGGATGCCGATTCTGCCGAAGAGATCGCTCATAAACTGCTAAACCTGGGTCCAAAGCTCGTTGTCCTTAAAATGGGGGCAGAGGGCTCTCTGGTAGTCACGCCACAAGCTTCCATAAAAACCCCCGCTTTTTCTGTTGATATTCGCGATTCGACCGGTTGTGGTGATGCATTTGATGCGGCATTTGCTTATGGTATTATCAACAATATGCCCCTCGGTGAAATAAGCAAACTTGCAAATGCTGCTGGTGGGGCCACGGTTTCCAGGATCGGTGCTGGCACGGGTCTTCCGCCCAAGTCAGAGATCGAAAACCTTCTGAAGAAAATCTGATATTCAAATTTACCTGATCCTGTTCGAGTTATTGATGAGGGCATTGATGATTGATAGAGAGTCTCCTGTTTCGCTTTACTATCAAATTGCAACTGATCTTCGCAGCCGCATCGCACGTGGTGAGTGGACAGAAGAGATGCGGCTTCCTGGTGAAATTGATTTGGCAGGAGAGTATCAGGTCAGCCGGATGACTTTACGCCAGGCCTTGGCCTATTTGGAAAATGAAGGTATTTTAATCCGCAAGAGGGGCGTAGGGACACTGATCAGAATCGATCCCAAGCGTGTTGGGACTCCCTTGAATTTCCCGATAAGTTTCTCACGACAAATGCGTGAATTGGGATTTTCTCCGACAGTCAAAGCTGTTCATGCAAAAATAATTTCAGATCCAACACCGGATATTATGACTAATCTCAACCTGGCAGAGAGCGACCAAGTCGCTTCTTTCAAAAGATTATTCTTTGTAAATGAGCACCCGGTCGCAATTATCAACTCGATGCTACCGCATCACCTTTGCCCTGATATTATCAACAATAAACTTTATCATGATTCTTTGACCGCAACGCTTGAAAAAACTTATGGCCTGTTTCCCGTACAAGTGGATCAACGACTGAGTGCTACTTTATTATCTTCAGAAGACGCTGATTTATTGAAAGCGAATCCAGGCTCCGCTATTTTTGAAATTACGACACGCTCTCACCTGGAAGATGGCAGAATTATTGAATTTGCTAAAACACTTTGTGTCGGGGATCGATTATCGCTCCACATCAATATCTCATCGTTGGATGAAAGTGGAAAAACGAAGTTTGAATATGTCGCAACCATATAAAATCCTTGAAGAAAACTTTGTCAATATTATTTAAGTCAAATTTACGGAAGAGGCGCGCAGTGTACCTTTGATAAATGTGGTGTAGTGTTCTCAGGTGGTTGGGAGTGTCTAAATCAGTTGGTACTGTCTTCGCGAGGAGGGCTTCCCGCACCTGTGGTGGGGCAGGTGTAGCCCGACGTGGCGATCTCCAACCCGGGGAGGGAGACTGCTTCGCGAAAAGATGCTCGCAGTGACGACCAAGTTTTTACTCACCAAATTCTGCACTCCCGGCGGTTGATTTATGGCAATGAAGAAGAAATGGATTGATATCAGCAGCCCCGTGCGAAGTGAGGCTGAAAATAGTGTTTATAGCGCATCGTACACTTTACGAAATCTGGCTGAGGGTGGAGTGATACCTGAACAGCAATTAAAAAGGTTTCAGAAGAAAACATTCTTAGATGATTTTTATTGGCGGGCGTATTGGCGGCGAGGTGATTTGATTACCGCTGGAGGACGGGCCCAATTACCACAAAGAGTGGATGCGGTAGTTGTTTTTATGCACGGGTGGGATGGCAACGGTGAGATTTGGGAAAATTTACCAGCGCGTGTGTTGGGTAATGAAAAGAATTTACTTGTTCTTGTTCCGGATGTAAATGGTTTTTACCGCTCTCCCTTCAGGCATCCTGATAAAATTTCTTTTCAGCAATGCAACCCGTCTTCGGATATGAAGGCAATTGAGCTTTGGCTGGAATTAATAGGTGTTCTGGGTGGACGAAGATATACACCCGTGGTTTTTGCGGGACATTCCATGAGTGGGGCAGCTTTGTTTTATTTTAATGAAAAACGATGGCGGCAGCATCCTATCGGGCGGGTGGCATTGGCTCCGGCATTATTGATGAATGATGGGTTAAGGAAAAGCTTTTATCGTGCTTTAGGGATAGGAATCTATGCCAGTCAGAAACTTTCGCTTGAGCAGCTTTCCAATTCACTTTCTCCAAAAGTGATTAACCAGTTGATTTCCGGGGCGAGTAAATCCGTGCAGGCCACTCATGAAAAAGTGTTCAAAGCAACGGCAAAGGAAACACTCGCAAATACCTTTTATGCCATGGGGGGCGCAAAACTCCCTGTTCAAAATAAAAAGTGGCAGAATTTTAAGGTTCTCTTAGGCCATGAAGACCGTCTTGTTGGATTGACTTCCATGCTCGATTTATTAGTGGAGTTGGGGATTGGCTCGCGACAGATGCGTGTAGTCTTAGGGGATCATTATTTCTTTTCGGTTGGGCATCACAGCCGTTCTTTGCATCAGGAAAGCCGTGAAATTGCGCTGGAAGAAATTTGCGATATGGTCCAAGCCTGCCGAAGATAGAAACCCTTTGTTATTGATTTAGCGAACCCAGCAGCTAAACTAACGCTTCCAGATTCTCACGTTTGAAGGGTAATGATTTTTCTTGTGGTCTTGATGTCAATGATATAAATTTCCATGGGGAGTGCCTATTGTTTGTCACCATAATTGGGTGTACAATGCCTTGCTGATTTTAAATAGTAAACCCAATTAGGCAGAGAATATTGATGCAGACAACATTATCGACACTTCAAATAGAAATTCGTAAAAACTTAAAGCACAATCTTATCGTGAATCTGCTGGATGGCGGCTTCTTTGGCTTTGGCATTGGCTTTGCCTCCTTCATTACCATCATCCCTCTATTTGTCAGCCAGATGACCGATTCCGCCATCCTGATTGGGTTGATTCCCGCGATCCACAGCGTCGGCTGGCAATTGCCCCAATTGCTGGCAGCAAGTTGGGTCTCCAGAATGAAGCGCTATAAACCGGCCGTTCTGATGATGACCATCCATGAGCGGATCCCATTTTTCGGATTGGCAGCTGTCTCATGGTTCTTCCTCGGAAAAAATAACTCGCTGGCCCTAACCCTGACCTTCATCCTGCTGATCTGGCAAGGATTAGGTGGTGGGCTGGCTGCTAATCCCTGGCAGAGTATGATGGCCAAAATAATTCCAGCCAGACACCAAGGTTCGTTTTTCGGGGGGCAGGCTGCTCTGGCGAACCTTGCAGCCAGTATTTCAGCCATCCTGGCAGGAATTGTCTTGAGCAAACTGAAATCCCCCCAAGATTTCACCTGGCTTTTTCTCCTGGGAGGTATCTCGCTGATCATCTCTCTGGGAATAATCGCACTAACGCGTGAGCCAGAGGATACGCAAAAGGTCAATCATCAGAAGAAAGACCCTTTCTGGCTCGGCACACGCACCATCTGGCGCCGGGATGTGAACTTCCGCGGTTTCATGTTCAGCCGTGTGCTGATGCAATTCGCTACCATGGGATATGCCTTCTATATCGTCTACTGCACTCGCTATCTGGATATGGATGTATTCACCGCAGGCGTACTGACCAGTGTGTTAATGATCAGTCAGATCGTAGCCAATCCGGTGATGGGTTGGTTTGGCGACCGCCTGGGACATCACACCATGCTCAAGATTGGAATAATTGCATCCGTGATTAGTGGGGTGCTGGCATGGTGGGCTACATCTCTGATATGGTTCTATCCCGTCATGATCCTGGCCGGTATTTCCATTGTGGCAGTCTGGACGACCAGCCTGACTATGAGTGTGCAATTCGGAACCGAAGCCCACCGTCCGACTTATATTGGTATGGCCAACACAATGCTCGCTCCAGCAACTTTGCTGGCGCCCATATTCGGTGGCTGGCTGGCTGATGCCGTCTCGTACCAGACCACATTCCTGGCTTCGGCTGGATTTGGAATAATTACGCTAATTGCCTTGCAGATCTTTGTCAAAAATCCTCTGGTGATCGAAAAATAAAGAGGGGTGATCCCTCCTTTAAAAGAAGAAGCAACACAGGCCATTGGTTCTCTGAAAGAAGCACTTCTCACACAGCCAACCACCTTCGAGAATTTCACCTTGAAAGGTGACCCTCAGCGGATCGAATTGCCACCTGGGCCGTTGGCTGTCACTTTTTGCCAAACGCCAATAGTTTATCAGAACGGAGTAAAATCCGGTTTCCAAGTCACTATTCATATGACTATATAAAAGAGCATCTGGGAACTCCGTTGGATTATGAAACCAGCCTGCATATCTTCAAGCGTGATGGGGAGTTACTAAATTAGCAAATGGTGAGAAAACTGTTGATGAGCAATTTGAGTATGTCAGTAAATATTATGGTTTTTCTTAGCCTATACTGTATGTAGATTATTAAAAGGGAGGGGGATGTGCAACCCTTTGCGGATTGGAAAATTCAGACATTTTTTTGCGAGATAGGTTATTGACAAAGTTTATAATTATTGTATAATTTAATTAGTTGGTTGCTCCAACATACTAACCCTTATGTCATCAAAAAATTCAGCTGATCAAGCCCTGATTCGTGAACTAAATCTTTCACTAGTGCTTCAACAGATCCATAATGATGCACCTGTTTCGCGTGCACAGATCGCACAAATTACTGGTTTGAATAAATCTACAGTCTCAAGTTTGGTGGAATCTCTCATAGATCGGAACCTGATCCACGAAACAGGAATAAAAACTGTAGGAACGGGACGTCCAGCTACTTTATTGGAAATCAACCCCAGGGCTGGTGGGATCATTGGTGTTGAATTGGGGATAGATTTTGTTGCTGTCGCATTGACTGACTTCGCAGGAAATATTTTGTGGAAACAAAGAGAGAATGCCAATCCAACAGATGCCCAGGAAAAGACACTTGCTCAGACATTGGAATTAATTAACAGGGCTGTTGTTGTTTGCAAAAAGCAGGATCTTTTCCTTTTTGGTCTTGGGGTTGCGACACCCGGAACTGTGGATCTGAACGAAGGAATTCTTGTCTTTGCCCCAAACCTGCAATGGAGAAATGTACCTCTGAAGGAAATTATTTCCAGTCATACTGGTATTCAGGCTTATATTGAAAACGATGCTAACGCTGCAGCGGTTGCAGAGCATTTATTTGGTGCAGCCCGGCAAAGTCAAAATTTTATCTTTGTTTTCGCTGGTGTGGGCATCGGCGGCGGGCTCTTTCTCAACGGAGAATTACACCGGGGAAATAATGGCTATGCCGGGGAGCTTGGTCATTCCCCGATTATGATTGAACCATTCCTCTCATCTTGTCATTGCGGGAATCAAGGCTGTTGGGAAACATATGCCAATCAGTATTCCATCATAAAGCGAGTTCAGGCTCGCCTGGAAGTTAATCGAAATAGTATTATTCCTGGCCTATTGAAAGAAGAAAATATCCCATTATCCATATCCATTATTAAACAGGCGGCTGACGATGGTGATCCTGTGGCTATCGAAGCTCTCTCTGAAACTGGTGT
The DNA here is from genome assembly GCA_014382535.1 of Candidatus Desulfolinea nitratireducens. GTDB lineage: Bacteria > Chloroflexota > Anaerolineae > Anaerolineales > Villigracilaceae > Desulfolinea > Desulfolinea nitratireducens. The sequence goes on from JACNJN010000145.1 coordinate 11,411, forward strand.
TGCCATTGGTCTTGGTATTGCAAACTTAATTAATATTTTCAACCCAGAAAAAATTATTTTTGGAGGGCCTCTTAGCATCGTTGGGGAATATCTTTTGCCTTCGATCAAGGACACTGCCTTAAAACATTCACTTCCTGAAATAAACCCAAACGTTGAGATTCTTCTCTCCGGTTTTGCAAAAAATGCGAGCTTGATTGGCGCAGTAAGTATCGTTGTGGATGACATTCTTCAAAGCCCTACAATTATTGATCGGCCAGTACAACAATGAATTCTATTGAAAGAACCCTGCTTACCCTTGAAGGGAAATTACCAGATCGTGTCCCCGTTGATCTGCATAATTTTCTGGTAACAGCCCGTTTAATGAATGTTGGGTCTTATGCTGATTATTTTCGCGATGGTGAGGCAATGGCTGAAGGTCAGATCATGGCATGGAAGCGTTTTGGCCATGATGTACTGATCATTGAAAATGGAACCGCTGCGCTGGCTGGAGCATTAGGGGTTGAGGTGCGTTTTCAATCTGACTCTGCCCCGGTTGCAACGACACCGGTTTTAAAAAGTCTTGATGAAGTTGATAAATTAAAATTGCCCGACCCTTATAAAGATCCGATTTTGAGCGAATTACTAAAGGCAACCCGAATTGTTGTCGATCAAATTGGAGATCAGGCTTTTGTTATTGGCAGGGCGGATCAGGGACCATTCAGCCTGGCCTGTGAACTGCGCGGAATGGGCGATTTTTTGCTTGACCTTGCTAAGAACAAGCAGCCCGAAAAAATTGAGCAGCTATTGGATTTCTGTCGGCAGGTTTGCCACCGTTTTGCTGTTGCCCAAATTGAACAAGGTGCACACGCAACATCAATCGGAGACTCATCTTCTGGGCCGGATGTGATTTCTCCAACATATTATCGAAAATTTGCTTATCCATATGTCAAACGCCTGTTGGATGATCTGAAATCACAAAATATTCTCCTCGCATACCATATTTGTGGAAACTCAACATCCATTATTGACGATATGGTTAGCACAGGCGCAGCAATTCTTGAAATTGATCAAAAAGCGGATATGACCAAAGCAAAATTTGCTGCAAATGGGCGAACGACCTTGTTAGGCCCCATTGATCCAAGTGGCATTATGGCGCACGCAACTCCTGACGCAGTTGCAGAAAAGTGTCGCGAAGCACTCGATATTCTCGCCCCTGGCGGCGGATTTATTTTAGGCCCCGGATGCGCTTTACCCGCTTTTACTCCTGATGACAATATTTTTGCAATGATTGAAACTGCTAAGGAATATGGACATTATACAATTTAAGAGTAGATACTGATGGTCAATTTAAGATGTTGCAAAACCTGGATATTGTATATTGACAATCACATTTGTAATTGCTAGAATGTACATAAATGTACACTGATAAAACATTTAGATAATTTTCACAATTACATTTCGATAAGATTTGAATCACTTATGAGCATTCAACCGCTTTCTGATTATGATTTACTCCCAATCTACATTCGTGTGGCGGATGATCTGCGGTCAAAATTAGGAACGCCAGGATTTGAAATCGGTTCATATTTACCTGGTGAGCATGAAATAGCCACTCAATATAATCTCAGTCGGGGAACTATCCGACGTGCGCTTGGTATTTTAGAAACTGAAGAATTGCTGAGCAGGCAGCCTGGACGAGGCACCCTTATTCTTCCGCCTTCAGCGCGGGAGCAAGGTACAAGACCCAGGATTGCTATTGTGTGGACAATGGTGCGGTGGATGGGAATGGAAATGTTTAGCGCACTTGAGGATCATCTCTCCTCGGCAAATTGTGACATCCTTTTCAGCTCATCCAAGCACGACCATCAACAGGAACTTGAGATTCTCACAAGCCTGCTTGATTCTGATGTTGATGCAATTGTGTTGTATAGTACCGGGCATCCCGATATCCATCCAATAATTCAACAACTTCAAAATCAAGGAAAACCCGTTATCCTTCTCGACCGATTTGTTCAAGATCAGGCTGAAACGCTTAGTTGGGTAACCTCTGACAACGAGCAGGGCTCATATGAGATTACGTGGCATTTAATTGAATTGGGACATAAGCGCATTGGCATGAGTATTCTTACGCCAGAGCATCAACATGAGCGAATTAGTACGATAATTGAACGTGAGAACGGGTATATAAAAGCAATTAATGAAGCTGGACTTAAAAGCTTAATTATGAAAGAACGTGGAATTGTTGGTGCGTCCAGCGCAGCATATAGTCAGGGACTGATGGAATTCCTTATCACGCATCAACCTACGGCTCTTTTCTTTCATAATGATGTGTCCGCATATCGTATGCACGAGGTACTCATTCAAAATGGAATTCGAGTGCCAGAAGATATCTCAATTGCCGGTTTTGACGGGTTAGACCTTTTTGACGATTTATTACCCTTCGATTTTACAACTGTAAAACAGGATTTCGCCAGTCTGGGACTGGAGGCTGGTAAACTAGTATTATCACTTATACAGAACCCTAATCGCCAGTCAAGACAAATCAGACTGCCGGTTAAGCTCCGTGTGGGAAGTACAACGGCTCCTCCGCGGAAGGATGCAGACTCTCGCAAACTACTGCCTCGATTGCTGGAGGCAGACTAATTTATGTACTCATATTTTAAAGGAGGTGAGGCGTATTGATTGGAATATAAAAAAAGTTCATTTCCAATAGTTGAAAGAAGAACGTCAAATAACGAACCATAAATGGAGAATTGAAACATGAAACGTAATTTGTTTTTCCTATTTGTAATACTGATGCTTGTGGTAGCCGCTTGTGGTACCCCAGAAGCAGCACCCGCAGAAGAAGTTGCACCTGCTGAAGAAGCAGCACCCGCAGAAGAAGCTGCACCTGCTGAAGAAGAGACCATGGAATTGATGGAAGTAGCCCGCGAAGATACACTTATCGTTGGGTGGAGCGTTTCCTCTCCCATCGGTGTAACCAACCCGTGGGCAGTTCCCGGCTATACCCACCAGGAAGGCAATGGCTTTATGTGGGAAGGCTTGTCCTACTTCCGCATCTTCGCTGACGTAGAGGCACCCTGGTTGGCCGAAAGCATGGTCTATAACGATGACTTCACCGAGTTGACCATTAGCGTAAATCCGGCAGCAAAATGGAGTGATGGCGTTGCCGTTACCTCTGCTGACGTAGCTTTCACGCTCGAAGGTCAATTGGCAGACGAAACCTTGCCTTACCACGCCGCCTTTGTACAATTTGTAGAATCGATTGAGGTAGTGGATGATCTGACAACGGTTGTCACCTTTAACCAGCCAGCACCTCGTTTTAAATTTGAAGTGTTGACCCTGAAATTCGACACCGGTATTCCGATTGTTCCTGCGCATGTACTTGAACCCCTGGATAACTACAGTGAATATCCTGGTGGCCTGGATATGCCTCACTCTGGTCCTTACACCAATGTTGTCTGGGACCAAACCCAAAAGATTTTTGACCTGCGTGAAGATTGGTGGGCAGTTGAAGCCGGCCTGATCGAAATGCCAGATGTCAAACGCATCGTCATGGTGAACCTCGGCGGTCAGGTTGGGGCAAATATGGAAGCAGTTGCCCAACGCATCGTCAATAACGATATGGACACAGCACTTGACTTCCGCCAGAGCCTGATTGCAAGCACCATTGAGCAAAATCCAATGGTAACTTCGCATACAGGTGACCAGCCTCCTTATGGATACCTGGACTGGTGGCCGAACTCACTGTGGGTCAACACGCTGGTGTCACCCTATGATGAAGCAAACGTGCGCCGCGCTATGAGCCTGGCCATTGATCGCGACAAGATTGATGAGATTGTCTATGATGGTGCACAAGTCACGACCATCTTCCCATTCCCGCTTTACCCCGGTTTGGAGAGCTTTGTTGCCCGTGATGATGTTCAAGCTTTAATCGCGGAATACGAGCCACGCAAATTTGACGTCGATGAAAGCGCCAGCCTCATGGAAGCAGCCGGATTCGCATTGAACGGTGATGGCCTCTGGGAACGCGATGGCGAGACAGTCAATGCCACCATCCACGGTTTCGGCGGAATTCACGGTGACATCGTTCCTGTATTGGAGCAGATGCTGCTGGACGCAGGTTTCGATGCCTCGATCAACTTTGGCGATGATGCCTATCAGCAAATGGCTGACGGTGCTGCTGGAATGTATATGTTCGGTCACGGTGCTAGCTTGGCCGATCCGTATGAAGCACTCAACCTGTTCCACGGCAAATACAGCGATTCAATCGGCACCTCTGCCGGTAACAACCGCTTCTCCCGCTACAGCAATCCAGAGTTTGATGCTATCCTGGATGAAATCGCTCCGCTAGATGCCAATGATCCGGCGTTCCAAGAAGGAGCTGCAAAAGCATTGGGAATCTACTGGGCTGAGCAAATTGATATTCCGATCATCCAGTGGTTGCACCGTATTGCTTATAACCAAACATACTGGACCAACTGGCCCACGGCTGCTAATGTAGGCCCTGGTGTCAACGGTGCCTTCTGGGCGCACACAGGTATGCTCGTTGTGACCGGTTTGGAAAAAGCCGAATAATTAGTACCTAGTTTAGACCGAGAGACCAATTGTCCCAGCGAATGCTGCGTGGCAATTGGTCTCTCAATTAGTCAAGTTTTCAAAGGAGTAATCCTTATGAGTTATAAAAACATATTGCGACGCCTTGTTTTTCTTGTGATGGTTATTTGGGTGGCAGCTACTATTGTTTTTTTTATTCCCCGAATATCTTCACGTAACCCTGTCCGCGAACGCTTTGCTGCTTTGGCCCGCACAGGCGGGTTTTCACCGGGCGATCTGGAAACAATCATTGCTTCTTATAATACAAAATTTGGACTCGACAAACCTTTAATGGAACAGTACACCGATTACTTGGGCAGCCTGGCTCGTTTTGATCTGGGCATTTCGATGAATCAGTTCCCAAAGACTACCAGCGAGTTGATTATGGAAGCGCTGCCCTGGACCATTGGATTGCTCTTCGTTACCACCATTCTGTCATTCATCATTGGTAATCTGCTCGGTGCGATGGCTGCCTGGCCGAAGACTCCCGATTGGTTGCGGAATATAGCGACTTCTTTTGTATTGTTGCAGGGGGTGCCACCCGTTTTGATGGGACTCTTGTTAATATTCTTTATTGGCTTTCGCGCTAATCTTCTCCCGATCAGTGGTGCCCACAGTATTGGGGTTGTGCCAGAATTCACATTGAAGTTCTTGCTGGATGTAGGTAAGCACCAAATTTTGCCAGCATTGGCCTTGATTTTTGGCAGCGTAGGTGGATGGGTCTTGAGTATGCGTGGCATGGGTGTCACCATTCAGGGTGAGGATTACGTCCTCTTTGCTGAACATAAAGGTTTGGGGAATTCGGCTATATTTAAGAATTATTTTCTGCGTAACGCGATGCTCCCCCAGGTGACCGGTTTTGCGCTGGCATTAGGTAATTTGGTTGTCTCAGCCATTGTTGTCGAGGAAATATTTGGTTTACCTGGCTTGGGTACCTTGTTGAGTAAATCTATCAGAGTGAATGACTTCCTGGTAATTTATGGCATTGTATTATTCATTACCATCGCAATTGCCACATTGATGGTACTGGTTGAGCTACTTTATCCGCTGCTGGATCCGCGAATTAGCCTCGAAAATTAGGAGAATTCCCCTATGACAAACATGGCATTTTCTCAAACGCAGGCGCAGTCAAATGACGACCTGCAACCCAGCAGGCTGACACTTATTCTACGTTACCTACGCCGAAATAAGAGCCTGACATTTGGTCTGCTCTTACTCATATTTCTGATCGCCTTTACCACCATTGGCATGCTGACCATCGATCAAGATCGCGCCTATGCCCTGGCCGTCAAATCTAAACAAGCGCCGGGCGCAGAATTTCTGTTCGGTACCGATTTCTTTGGCCGTGATATGCTGGCAGTAATGATCGTGGGCACCTGGCAAACGGCACTCATCGGCGTCCTCGCCGGTGGACTCGGTACGCTGATTGGTGTGATTCTTGGTTTCGTGGCAGCTTATTTTGGCGGTATTGTAGACAAATCTATTATTGGAATCAGCCAAATTCTGGTGCCGATTCCTCCCCTACTAATTCAAATTATTATCGCCGGGACACTCGATAAACGAGATGTCACCATATATACTATGGCCTTTATTGTGGTGATTTTGGCCTGGATGGGCCCGACGCTGGTGATGCGCTCACAGGTGCTGTCGATGAAGGAACGGCAGTATGTTTCTGTGGCTAAACTTTCTGGCGTGGGTGATGTTGGCATTATCTTCATGGAAATATTACCCAATCTATTGCCATTCATTGTGGCCCAATTTGTGACCCAGGTCTTCGCGGCTGTTTTCGCCTCATTCTATTTGGCGGTGCTGGGTCTTGGCCCGGTGCGTGAGCCACTGCTGGGCAATATCATTTGGGCTGCCATGAATCAAGGTGCGTTTTTCAATGGCTGGTGGTGGTGGCCCATATTCCCTGCTGTGGGTTTAGTATTGATCCTCGGCTCCTTGGCGCTGATTAATATGGGGCTGGACGAATTGTCTAATCCTCGTGTGCGTAGGTCGGAGTAAATAAATAATGGAAAAAATATCATGGTAGATATGAAGAGAGATAATAATAAATCAACTGGGGTGAACGATGCTGTCCTCCAGATCAAGGACTTGGATGTTTCCTACTATACTGACGCAGGACGGGCACAGGCCCTGGCTGGTATTAGCCTAAACCTTAAGGCTGGTGAAAAGTTGGGTTTGGTCGGCGAATCCGGGTCTGGCAAAAGCACGATGGCACTGGCGATGATGAATATGATCAAACCCCCCGGACGGATCGAAGGAGGGCAAGTAATTGTCGATGGCACAGATCTGATGGCGCTGTCGGAGGAGGAAATGCTCAAGGCACGCTTGAGTAAGATTTCTTATATTCCCCAGGGGGCCATGAACTCGCTCAACCCGGTGATGCGTATCGGTGATCAAATGCTCGATGCCATCGAAGCGCATGATAGCACTATCTCCAAGAATGATATGAAGGAAAGATCCCGGAGCGCACTGGAGTCAGTAGATCTGGATCATCATGTATTCAGGATGTATCCCCATGAATTGAGCGGCGGTATGAAGCAGCGCGTATGTATCGCTATTGGTATTTTGCTTGAGCCCAAAGTCATCGTGGCTGACGAACCAACCAGCGCATTGGATGTGGTCACCCAGCGTCAGGTAATGGAAACGATTGATAAACTGCGGGTACAGCTTGGGGCAGCCGTGATCTTGATCGGACACGATATGGGATTGATGGCTCAATTTGTGGATAAGGTGGCTGTTCTATATGCTGGTCAAATTATGGAATTGAGCACTGTAACCGAAATGTTTACAGACTCTTTGCATCCTTATGCACAGGCATTAATTAGTAGCCTGCCCAACCTGGACAACAAAGGCGAATTTCAAGGCATTCCCGGTCTTGCGCCGGCACTTCTGCGTTTGCCCAGCGGGTGCTCTTTTCATCCCCGTTGCGAATATGTGATGGATATTTGTCAAACCGACAGACCGCTCCCTGTAGAGATAAATGGCCGAACAGTGGCCTGTCATTTGCATACCAATAAAGAACCAGCAGCATCTCAGGTGATCAAATCATGACAGAACTATTAGAATTCAAGAACGTTACCAAAGTATTTTCAAGTGGCCTGTTGACGAAGACATCAACGACAGCGGTTCGTAACGTTTCCTTCAAGTTGGCCCAGGATGATCCCACCATCATGACAGTGGCAGGTGAAAGCGGTAGCGGCAAGACGACCCTGGCCATGCTTCTGCTAGGATTCATTCCAGCTACCTCAGGGCAGATCTTATATAAAGGAACTGATATTAAAAATTTGAGAGGCGCCGAAAGGATGATCTTCCGGCGTGAGGTGCAGGCAGTTTTTCAAGACCCATTTGCTGTATTCAATCCCTTTTATACGGTGGACCATTTGCTCACAGTGCCTATTAAACGATTTAAGTTGGCTAACTCCAAGAGTGAGGCGCATGAGAAAATGATCGAGGCGCTTACAGCTGTGGGCTTGCATCCGCAGGATATTCTTGGCCGCTTTCCGCATCAACTTTCCGGTGGACAGCGCCAACGGATCAATGTGGCGCGCGCCCTTGTGCTAAGACCAAAGGTCTTGGTAGCTGATGAGCCAGTTTCAATGGTGGATGCCTCTTTGCGTGCAAATATCCTGGAATTATTGCAGAGTTTGAAAGAAGATCATGGAGTTTCGATTATCTATATCACGCATGACCTGACCACTGCTTATCACGTGGCTAAATCAATCATGGTAATGTATCGAGGTACCGTGATGGAAGCGGGCAGTGTCGATAGAATTATCAAAAAACCGGAGCATCCTTATACCCGCTTGCTGATCGATTCGATCCCCTGGCCAGATCTAAAACGTCGTTGGGGAGAAACTGATATTAAGGCACGCGAAGCAGCGATCGAAGATATTAGCGAGGGATGCAAATTTTATGGCCGCTGTCCCTTTGCGATGGATAAATGCAAAGTATTTCCTCCATTATTTCAACTCAATGAAGAACAGGCCGCCTCCTGCTATTTATTTGATGAGAATAAGCAAATCGCTTCAGAAAAGTTATCAGAACTCTTACCTGTGTAAATTCTACCTTTCTAAAAAAATATAGATACTACCTGGAGTGCCGACAAATTATGTCTCGTAATATTTCATATGCATTAACCGGTTGGCTGGCCGGTGCTGTGACCATGATCATCATGGGCTTTCTTTGGCCAAAAATATTTCCAGCAATCGTCAATGTTGAACATTATTATGGTGCTGGACCCAATTTAATCTCAATTATCGGGATAGCCTTGCTAGTGATGTCACCAGTATCACTGCTGGGTGGTCTTATTGGAGGTCGGGTTTCCATCGAGGGTGGGGAGTGGGGGCAGCGAGCGATTTCCGCCATTTTTGGAATCATTTTTACGATGCCGGTTAGCTGTGGGGTGTATCTGTATTTCACAGGATATGGGTTTGGTATTTCATGATAAAAATCGCAGAATATTTGACTCCCACTCCTTCACCATTGTGGAAACTGGCCAAACAGGCCGGGGCAGATTGGGCAGTGGGAAGTTTGCCCTTTGACGACCCGCTCAATGCTGGGGATGCCCCCTGGGACTATTTCCCGCTTTTACGGGTGAAACAATCATTTGAGAGCCATGGTTTTAAGTTGGCGGTGATTGAATCTCGCCCACCCTTGAATAATGCCAAACGCGGCTTACCGGGTCGTGATGAAGAAATCGCCACAGTGTGTACCTTGCTTGAGAATATGGGCAAATTGGGAATTCCTGTCTGGTGTTATGAATGGATGACCGATTTTAATTGGTTGCGCACCAATACCAGCACCCCGGCACGGGGCGGCTCGTTGGTGACCAGTTTTGATTACACATTGATTCAAGATGCACCACAGACCGAATTAGGGCCCATCAGTGAAGACACACTGTGGGAAAATCTGGAATATTTCTTAAAACGAGTGCTACCAGTAGCTGAAAAATGGAATGTCAAATTGGCCATGCACCCTGATGATCCCCCTTTATCACCCATTCGCGGTATTGGGCGGATAATGAGCAGTGTTGAAAATTTCAAGCGTCTGCTTGATCTGGTGCCCAGCCCAATGAATGGCATTACGATGTGCCAGGGCAACTTTACACTCATGACTGATGATCTGCCAGGTGTGATTCGGCAATTTGGAGAGCAGGACAAAATTTTCTTTGTTCATTTCCGCGACGTTATTGGTACACCTGAGAAATATTCGGAGGCGTGGCATGATGCTGGACAAACAGATATGTTGGCCTGTATGCAGGCTTATAAGGATATAGGTTTTGATGGAGTCCTGCGGCCCGATCACGTACCCACGGTTGAGGGAGATAGCAACGAAAACGCGGGTTACTCCTCATACGGTCGGCTCTTTGCGCTGGGCTATATTCACGGTCTAAGCCAGGCCGTATACAACGATTAGAAATTACAGATTCTGATAAAGGATTTTATTGCATGAGAATCGCAATTACCGGTGGCAATGGCCGAATCGGACAAGCCGTTGTTGAACTTGCTCTTACCCAAGGACACACTGTTGTAAATATTGATCGCATAAAAGGGGACGCAGATTTATCAGGGGTAACCCATTTTCAGCTGGACACTACAGATTATGATTCATTCAAGAAAGTACTGGATGGGTGTGAGGCGTTGATTCACCTGGCCGCTATTCCAGGGCCTGGCTATCATCCTGATCATATTGTTCATAATAATAATGTTGTTTCGAGCTACAATGCGCTCAGGGCGGCCGCAGAACTAGGTATCAATCGTGTTTGTCAGGCCTCCAGCATTAATGCCATTGGCGGTGCATATAGTCGCTTACCACACTACGATTACTTTCCTCTTGATGAAGAGCATCCCACCTATAATGAAGACCCTTATAGCCTGTCAAAGTGGATCTGTGAGATCCAAGCTGATTCATTCGTCAGAAGATATGAGAATATGAAGATTGCCAGCCTTCGTATTCATGGTGTCGCGGCTGAACGGATTGATTCAGCCAAATGGCAGGATTCGGCTACTGATATCGTGGTAAAACATTTGTGGGGCTATGTACGCCGCGATTCAACTGCGCGCGCCTGCTTACTTGGTGTTACGGCTGATTTTAGCGGTCATGAAGCTTTTTATATTGTTGCCTCTGATACGGTTATGAACATAGCTTCGCTGGAGCTTAAAGAGCAATTCTATCCAAATGTTTCCGTGCAGGGGGATCTCAGTGAAAATAAGAGCTTCTTTGATTGTCAGAAAGCTAAGCGATTATTAGGCTGGCAGCACGATACAGATTCTAAATAGGGGTGTATTCGTTCTCTTTTTCTATTCTCAATCCAATAACGGAGTAAATAATGCATATTCAACCCTCGCGTGAGGATTTGATCGAACTCACTAAGCTCAACCCTTTTTTGCGTTTCGACGATGGCCGACCAAAAGTTCCAGATGATCTACTGGCTCGCATGAAATTGGTAACAAATGAGGAAGCCTGGGCAATTCTGCATAAGCATGAGTATCTGCGTCAATTTGAAGGTGGCTGGCGAGAAACGCACCCGGGGCGCAAGCTTGTGGGACGGGTGGTCACAGCCCAATTTCTTCCTCACCGCCCTGATTATCATGATGCTATTCAGCAGGCTGGCTTGGCCGAGGGGCGCTCCAATATTGGAGGTCAAAACTCGTGGGTTATTGAGATGTTGGGGGAAAATGATGTCATGGTGGTAGATATTTTTGGGAAAGTTAAAGATGGAACCGTAATCGGGGATAATTTGGGAACTGCTGTTCAGGCACGTACCAATACTGGTGCGGTTATAGATGGGGGTATCCGTGATTATGATGGATTGACTAAACTACCAAACGTAAATTTCTTTATGCGCGGCATGGACCCAACCCCCATCGCCGACGTGACATTGGCTGGCATCAACATTCCAATTCGGATTGGCGGAGCGACAGCACTCCCCGGTGATATTATTTTGGGCACGCCAACCGGGATCACCTTTATTCCCCCACACCTCGTGCAAGAGGTTGTTGAAACCAGCGAAGAGATACGAATCCGTGATGAGTTTGGCAAGCAGCGCCTGGCAGAGGGAAAATACACCAGCGGAGAGATTGATGTCCCAGAGTGGCGTGAAGATATCAATGCAGATTTTAAAACCTGGCTCAAGAATAGAAACTGAAAGGAAGCGCATGAATAAAAAAGAGAAAAACTCTACACGGCCCGAAGAGTATGTGTCCAATTTTGGGCTCCCGAGCGATCTGAAGATAACAGATCTGAGAATTGCTACCGTGGGCTGGGACGACTGGCGCTTCCCAATAATTCGTATTGATACAAATCAGGGATTAAGCGGTTATGGGGAAGTGCGCGATGGGGCCAGCAAGACCTTCGCCCTGATGCTTAAAAAGCGTTTATTGGGTGAGAATCCATGCAATGTGGATAAACTTTTTCGTAAAATCAAGCAATTTGGACACCATGCCCGACAGGGTGGCGGTGTATGCGGTATCGAAATGGCCCTCATGGATTTGGCGGGGAAGGCTTACGGCGTCCCCGCTTATGCTTTATGCGGTGGCAAGTTTCGGGATCAGGTCCGCATCTATTGTGATACGCCGAATGAAGACACTGGGATAGCAATGGGCCATAAGCTTAAGGAGCGGATGGAGCGCGGCTTCACAATGCTCAAAATGGATATCGGCATCCAACCATTGATTGGTATAAAAGATGCGCTTACTTATCCAGCAGGAATGTTGAACTCTCATGATGGAACCTCATTAGAGCGGATGCTGGATATCAACTCCATTCAGCACCCTTTTACCCATGTGCGCTTAACCACGGAGGGGATTCGATTATTAGTGGAATATGTTGAGCAGGTCCGGTCGGTTGTTGGATACGAAATCCCAATTGCGGCCGATCACTTCGGGCATATCGGGATAGATGATTGTATCCGTCTGGGTGAAGCCCTTGAACCCTATAATCTGGCCTGGCTTGAAGATATGGTGCCCTGGCAATATACCGATAAATGGGTTCGCCTGGAGCGCTCGCTCAAAACACCTGTTTGCACCGGGGAGGACATCTATCTAAAAGAAGGCTTTTTACCTTTGTTGCAGGCAGGAGCCGTTAATGTCATTCATCCAGATCTGGCCACAAGCGGTGGCATTTTAGAAACGAAGAAGATTGGTGACCTCGCCCAGGAATATGGCATCAGCATGGCCATGCATATGGCGGGCACGCCCATCAGCACTATGGCAAGTGTTCATTGTGCTGCTGCAACTGAGAATTTTATCGCTTTGGAGCATCACTTTGCAGATGTGCCCTTCTGGAATGATTTTATTAACATTGGATCAAAACCAATTATTCAAGAGGGCTATATCCCTGTGCCCGATAAACCCGGGCTGGGATTTGAAATCAATGAAGAAACGATTAAAGAGCATCTCGTCTCCGACGACCAGGGATTTTTTGAACCAACTACGGAGTGGGATTCTGAGCGTAGCTGGGATCGCCTGTGGTCATAGATGATTATCGGAAAATGGAATAAATTCATGAAAATTACAAATGTTAAATCTATTCTGACGGCGCCTGAAGGCATCGCCCTCGTTGTCGTCAAAGTCGAAACGGATCAGCCGGGATTATATGGGCTCGGCTGTGCAACCTTTACGCAACGCCCCACCCTGGTGGCAAATGCGGTTGACGAATATCTTGCTCCCCTGCTTCAGGGCCGTGATCCAGCCAATATCGAAGATCTATGGCATATGATGCATGTCAATTCCTACTGGCGCAACGGCCCGGTCCTGAATAACGCGATCAGTGGTGTCGATATGGCCTTATGGGATATTAAAGGCAAAGAAGCCAATATGCCCGTATATGATTTGCTGGGTGGCAAGTGCCGTGAGGCGGCCATGGTCTATCGCCATGCCGATGGTCGTGACCCCCAGGAAGTATTGGATAATGTACTCAATTATCAGGAAGAGGGATATCTGGCGGTCCGTTGTCAGATGGGCGGTTACGGTGGCCGGGTCAAGGAAATGACAGACGATACGGTTCAACCGGGGAAAGCAGCACCGCAAGCGACCCATCGCATCCATATGATGGAACGTTTGAATACCAATTTTCCCGGGGCATATTATGATCCGGACTGGTATGCCCGTTCCGTCGTGGAATTATTTGAACATGTGCGGACAAACGTCGGTGATGACCTTTTCCTTTTGCATGATGTCCATGAGCGTCTTACACCGATGGATGCGATTCGCCTGGCAAAGGCATTGGAGCCTTATCGCCTCTTTTTCCTGGAGGACCCCCTGGCTCCCGATCAGATCGAGTGGTTCCGTCGGTTGCGTGATCAATGTGCCACGCCAATTGCTATGGGTGAGCTGCATAATAACCCCCTGGAATGGCGTATGCTAATTGCCGAGCAATTGATAGATTATATCCGTGCCCATATTTCCCAATTGGGTGGCTTGACTCCTGCCCGCAAATTGGCCTCCTTATGTGAAGCCTTCGGTGTACGCACAGCCTGGCATGGCCCGGGCGATGTCTCTCCTGTCGGACATGCGGCAAACCTGCACCTGGACCTGGCATGTCATAATTTTGGGATTCAGGAAGTGATCAATTTCAGTGATGTACTCTATGAGGTCTTCCCGGGCACACCTGAATTGCGCGGAGGATATGTCTGGTCGAACGGCAAACCTGGATTTGGGGTTGATATCGATGAAGAAAAAGCAGCTCAGTACCCCATCGAGATTCCGCCAATTACGTGGACGCAAAGTCGTTGGCCTGACGGTACGATTTGGACACCTTAGTAAATTACAGAAAACATTCTAACTACTCAGGCTTGTCTTTGCGAGGCAGTTCTACCGCCGAAGCAATCTCCCAAGCAGTTTTGGAGACTGCCGCGTCGCAAAAGCGTGCTCCTCGCACAGACACTTCTGAAGAGGCTGAGTAGTTACGAAGCAATCTAATATTAAAGTGCTACATTTCATTGCTAGAAAGTATATAGAAGAAAGCTTATGAGCATTAAACCTGATAAATTCCCAATGCGGGCAGTCCCCGGATATTATTCGAGTACCGAAGGTATTCAGATCGCCTTCCAGACAAATGCCAATGCCAGCGATGAAGATTTGCAGTTTTATCAGCAATTAGGTGTCGAGTGGGCTATGGTTAACATCAATAATGCTGAGCAGCACTCGCTCGAATTTTATAAAGGCCTGGTCAAACGTTTTGGTGATTACGATATCAAGATTTATCGAATAACCAACCTCGGCGTTCACAACGTGCCTGAGATCACACTCAATCTTCCCGGCCGCGATAATAAGATAGATGAATTTAAGGGTTTTATCCGTAATATCGGCGCCGCAGGAATTAAATACAATACCTACGCCCATATGGCCAACGGGATTTGGTCTTCCCCCCGAATCGATGGGCGAGGCGGGATGAGTGCACGCCACCTTGATATATCTAACGCTGTCGGATATTGGGATGATCATAGTTATTCTGGGGAATTGACACATGGACGGACCTATAGCGAAGAAGAATTATGGGAAAACTATGCCTATCTGATCCGCCAGATTGCACCGGTGGCCGAAGAGGCCGGTGTACGGATCGGGATCCATCCCGATGATCCGCCAGTTTATGCATTGGGAGGCATTCCACGCTGTATCTTTGGCAATTTTGCCGGTTATAAAAAAGCAATGGAAATTGCAGATAGCCCCAATATCGGCGTTTGTCTTTGCATTGGCTGCTGGCTGGAGGGGGGCGAAATCGGTATGGGCAATAGCGTGGTTGATGCCATAAAATATTTTGCATCAAAAAACCAGCTCTTCAAAGTTCATTTTCGGAATGTTTCAAATCCCATGCCCGAGCCATTGGCCGAGACGCTGATCGATAATGGGTATCAGGATATGTACGATGTAATGAAGGCACTCCGCGAGGTGAAATTCGACGGGTGTATTATTCCTGACCATATTCCACAGATGTTGGGTGGGCATCGGGTGGGCGTGGCCTATTCGATTGCCTATATGCGAGCGCTGGTGCAGGCGGCGAATCATGAGTTTGGCGGGGCTGCATAGAGTCGGTATTGAATGAAAAAAGTGAGAGTATCCTATGAACAAAGTAATTGAGCAAATTGGAAAGCTGGGCGTCGTCCCTGTCGTAGCAATTGAGGATGCAGCCGACGCGCCCCGATTGGGTCAGGCCTTGATGGCCGGTGGTTTGCCTTGTGCAGAGATCACATTTCGTACGGCAGCAGCAGAATCGGCCATCCGTGCAATGGCTACTGAATATCCGGATATGCTGGTGGGGGCCGGAACTGTGTTGACGGTGAATCAGGCAGAAAGAGCCCTTTCCGCTGGTGCAAAATTTATCGTTACCCCTGGATTTGACGCCGCCGTTGTCGATTGGTGCCTGAGTCACGAGTTGCCGATCACTCCCGGAGTAATGACCCCGACTGAAATTAATTTGGCTCTCAATAAAGGGCTGAAGCTGTTGAAATTTTTCCCTGCGGAAGCGGCTGGTGGCATCAAAACGCTCAAGGCCATTGGTGGCCCTTATGTCGGTGTTTCCTTTATCCCAACCGGCGGGATCGGTGTTCACAACCTGGCTGACTATTTGCGATTGCCCATGGTCCACGCTTGTGGAGGCAGTTGGCTGGTCAAAAAACAGCTGATTGCAGAGGGCGAATTTAAACAAATCGAGAAGTTAACTGCTGCCGCTGTAAAACTGGTTCAGGAAATACGAGGAGAAAATCATGACTAAGCGCGTTGTGACTCTCGGCGAAATCATGTTGCGTTTGAAACCAGTCGGTTTTGAGCGCTTCTTTCAATCGCCGACATTGGAAGCCACCTTTGGCGGTGGTGAGGGGAATGTTGCTATATCATTGGCGAATTTTGGCCTGGACGCAGCTTTTGTGACAGCCCTGCCCATGAACCCCATTGCCGACGCCTGCATCCGATTTTTGCGCGGTTATGGTGTAAACACCGATCATATTACTCTACAGGGAGAGCGGATGGGGATCTACTTTTTGGAGGCTGGAGCCAATCAACGACCCTCGAACGTCGTCTATGATCGCGCCCATTCTTCCATTTCCACTGCCCAGGCTGCAGATTTCAACTGGGATGCCATTTTTGAAAATGCAGGTTGGTTTCATATTACCGGCATCACACCGGCCATAAGTGAATCAGCGGCAACGTTGTCCCTGAAGGCTGTGCAGGAAGCAAAAGCACGCGGCGTCACTGTTTCCTGTGACTATAACTTCCGCAAAAAATTGTGGAAGTATGGCAAGAGTGCTCCTGAGGTGATGGGAGAATTGGTCAAATTTGTGGATGTGGGCATCGCCAATGAAGAGGATTGTCAGCGTTCGCTGGGGGTTTCTGTGAGTGAAGGGGATTGGGAGCAGGGTGTCAGTTCAGGTGAATTGGATACAGCTCGGTATCAGGCCCTGGCAGAGAAAATGTTTGCCACCTTCCCCAATCTGAAATATCAGGCGATCACGCTGCGTGAAAGTTTTAGCGCCAGCCATAATGGCTGGTCGGGATGTTTATTTAACGGAAACAAATTCCTCGTCAGCCAGCGATACGATATCAAAGATATTGTGGATCGTGTCGGGGGAGGCGATTCATTTGCGGCCGGATTAATTTACGGTTTACACACGGGAATGACAGATGAAGACGCCCTGAGCTTTTCAGTGGCAGCTTCTTGTCTGAAACATTCCATTTCCGGAGATGTAAACCTGAGTACAGTCTCTGAGGTCCAAAAACTGATGGCTGGTGATGGCTCAGGCCGAGTACAGAGGTAGCTGTCCTGTTGAATTGACTCTTCAATCCCATTCAGTATTTATAAGTAGAGGAGAAATAGTGAATCAGAAACCTTTCTTTAAAATAACGGAAGACGATTTATCTCAATTTGCCAGTCCGGTATTCGTGACTTTTGGTGAAACCATGGTTCGGGATACCCCGGCAGATAATGAACGACCAGAACGCACGCGGCAGGTTCACCTTTCCATGGCAGGGAGTGAATATACCCTGGCGATGGGACTCAGCCGCCTTGGGATGCCTGCTGAATATATTACCCGGGTTCCGGATAATCCTTATGGTCGCGCGCTGCGAAATATTGCCCGCGAAAATGGTGTTCTGACCGATCATTTTGTGTGGGCACCCAAAACTGAACCCATTGGACGTCTGATCTATGAAATTGGTCGCACCCCCCGCAAGAATACCGGTGTTTACCAAAGAATGTACTCTGCGGCTTCAAAGTTGGATGCAGGTATGGTTGATTGGCCATCTGTCTTGAAGAATGCCCGGCTATTTCATACCTCCGGAATCACCTTTGGCTTGGCAAATCACAGTGGGTACGATCGTAATTTCAATTATGAGGCCTTTAAAGAAGCGATGTCCGCCAAACCAAATGACTGCCTGGTTGGGATGGATTTCAACTACCGCCCGACCCTGTGGTCGCCGGATCAGGCCCGAGAATTAATGACGCCAATTGTGTCTGAACATATCGACATTTTTATCACCACAATTGAGGATATGGCTCGTTTATACGACATCGATTGTGGCCAGTATTCGGCCAAACAGGTCGTCGATGGCGATATGGGACGACTGGAAGATGATGATATTCAAGCCTTCGCCCAGAAAGTGATGGAACTCTTTGATGTCAGGATTGTCGCCATCACCATCCGCTATCCCGACACCTTTGAACAGCATCGTTGGGAATCAGCCGCCATAGATTCGGATGGGTTTTTCTTCCGCTCCCCTGAGGTGAAACCAATCACGCTCTGGGATCGGTTGGGCGGCGGCGATACCTGGAATGCTGGATTTTATTATGGCTTACTGACCGAAGATTTTAGCCCCGCCGGGTTGACCAAAGGTGTTCTGGTTGGTGATGCCGCCACGCGCATCAAACAGACCCTGATGTTCGATCTGCCACTGATCGATAAAGCCGAAGTCGAATCCTTAATGAAAGCCGATGCCTTTGGAGGCGGAAAGCGTACCTCTCGATAGATCTGTTTCCGGTCGAGGATTAGCAGGAGACTTGTTCTGGTCCAAAGCATAATTGATTGAAGACAAGAGCCGTGGTCCAATTTTTATTTATTAATAGGAGATACCAATGAAGAAACACGAAAAACTAGCCATCATTCGCGATACCGGCATCATCGCCATTATGCGGGCCTCTTCATCCGATCAATTGATTACTGCGGCCGATGCCATCAAGGCAGGTGGGGTCAGGGTAATCGAAGTCACCATGACAACGCCCGGAGCTTTAAGCGTTATTGAAAAAGCCAAAGCCAGATATGGAGATGATGTTCTTTTTGGCGCAGGGAGTGTGCTTGATCCGGAAACTGCTCGATCTGCCATCCTGGCCGGAGCTGATTTTGTGGTCGCACCTACGCTGAATCTTGCTATGGTGGCCTTGTGCAATCGCTATAGTATCCCCGTGATGCCCGGTTGTTACACTCCCACTGAAGCACTTACTGCCTGGGAAGCAGGTGCTGATATGATCAAGCTCTTTCCAGCCAGCTTTGGAGGTGCGTCCCTGGTCAAGGCGATGTTGGCGCCCCTGCCTCAACTGGAGATTGTCCCCGTTGGTGGAGTTGACCTCGATACCGCTGCCGATTTCATCCGTAAAGGGGCTGCAGCCCTTGGGGTTGGGAGCAGTTTGGTCAACCAAAAATTGCTGGATGAGGGGAACCTCGATGAGTTAACCCGCCGGGCAGAGAAGTTTATCCAGGCAGTTAAAAACGGTCGTTCTGGGTAGGAAGATTTTTTATATTTACCGTGGAGCATTTTATATGAAAATAGAAAAAGTGGATGTTTGGTTGGTGGAAGGGATCAAATATAACTGGACACTTCTGCGTATAACCACAGACAATGGTTTGACAGGCGTTGGGGAAGCCACAAACTGGCCAGGCAGCCCGCTGGTCTATCATGCCGCCAAACATCTTGGAGAACGGATCATTGGTTTGGACCCAAGCCGTATAGACTATATCTGGTCCAAACTCTACCGCGATTTGAATTGGCTTGGACCAACAGGTGTGATGATGTGTGCCATGTCTGGGATCGATATGGCATTATTAGACCTGAAAGCAAAATCTTTGGGAGTTCCTTGCTACGAGTTATTGGGTGGGGCATTTCGCAAGAAAATCCTGCTTTACGCAAATTACTGGTTTATCAAAGGTGGTCACAACCCTGAAGATTATGTGTGGCAAGCCAAAGAAGTTGTGGCTCAAGGGTTCACAGGGTTAAAGTTTGACCCATTTGCACACACCAATTACCTTTTTGGAGATGACCTCAGTTCCAATTTGACCCTGACATCGGCCCAGGAAGATTTGGCCTATGATATTGTTCGGGCTGTTCGGGAAACTGTCGGCCCGGATGTTCAACTTGCGATCGAAACCCATGCCATGCTCAGCATGCCCACAGCTCTTCGAATGGCTGAGCGTCTGGCTCCCCTTAATATGATGTGGTACGAAGAACCTGTAGGCCCGGAATCAGCCAATACCCTGAAATATTTTCGTGAGCGAACCAACGTCCCGATTTGTGTGGGAGAGCGACACTACAGTCGCTGGGGTTTCCGTCCTGTTTTGGAGCAGCAGCTTGTGGACTATATTATGCCTGATATCACCCGCTGTGGTGGTCCCAGTGAACTGAAGCGCATCGCCACAATGGCCGAGACATATAATATCCAGGTCGCTCCACATAACCCCAATGGACCTCTATCGACCTTGGCCAGTGCCCATGTATGCGCCTCCATCCCTAATTTTTTCCGCCAGGAATTTATGTTCACTGATGTCCCCTGGAGAGATACCGTTATCAGCCGCCCTCTTAATATCAAGGATGGTTATTACATTTTGGATGATACACCTGGATTAGGCGTAGACCTTGTTGATGAGGTCATGGAAGCACATCCGGGGATCACGGAAATGAAACCAGGTTTTTACGTCTAAAGTAGGGCGAGGCTCCTTTATGAAATTATGGCAATCTGATCAGGAATTATTTGAACTGGCTCGCCGGGAATTATTTACGGCCGTTGTCGGCGATATTATGGATACGCTCGGCCTTCAAAAACAATTTTTGCCACCCCAAATACGCCCCTTGCGCAATGATATGGTCCTCATCGGTCGTGCAATGACGGTTTTGGAAGCAGATGTTTTTTCCGCAGAAGTGGAAAATTCTGCCAATTCACTGATGGCAAAACCATTTGGATTAATGCTCGAGGCGTTGGATGATTTGAAAGCCGGAGAAGTTTACATATGCACGGGAGCATCTCCGACCTATGCGCTTTGGGGGGAGTTGATGAGTGTCAGGGCAATCCAATTGGGTGCAGCCGGAGCAGTTCTGGATGGGTACGCCCGTGATACGGACGGGATTCTGAATCTCAATTTCCCGGCCTTTTCATACGGTTCCTATGCCCAGGATCAAGGTCCACGCGGCAAGGTAATTGATTTTCGGGTGCCTCTGGAAATCGGTGGGGTCAAAATCATGCCGGGCGATATTGTTTTTGGCGATATCGATGGCGTTTGTATCATTCCGCAAGAGGCTGAAGAAGAGGTGTTTGTCAAATCTGTCGAAAAGGCACGCGGTGAAAAGCTGGTCCGTAAAGCGATCGAGTCAGGGATGAGTGCCGCTGAGGCCTTTAATAAATTTGGAATTATGTAGGGCATAGCTTATGTCTCTGAAAATCGATTTGAGCGGAAAACGAGCTTTGGTCAGTGGTGTGTCCAGTGGCATTGGGAGTGGGGTTGCGCGGATTTTAGCCCAGGCAGGTTGTGATATTTCGGGATGTGGATTAGATGAATTTGACTCAGCGGGGGCACAGCATTTTATTGAGTCTGTTGAAAAAGAGGGTGGTATGGCAGAATATTTATCCCTTGATCTGACTGATCCAGGAGAAATTGAGCGATGGGTGAATACAGCCCGATCCACAATGGGGGGGATCGATATTATTATTTCCAACGCGGGCCGCAATATTTTTGAGGGGCTGGAAAATTGCACTAATGCTGCCTGGGAAGAATGCATGAATCTGAATTTGGCTTCGCATTGGCGTTTGGCAAAATCTGCATACCCATATTTAAAGGAAAGTGGGCGGGGCGTTTTTATTATTACAACATCTAATCATGCCTTCAATACAATTCCAGACTGCTTTCCATATAATATTGCTAAAGCCGGGCTGGTGGCCATGGTGCAATCTTTGGCTATTGAGTGGGGACCCCATATTCGCGCAGTTGGCATTGCTCCTGGCTTTGTTGATACACCGGCTGGCCGCAACTGGTTCAACACCTTTGCAGATCCAGATGCCGAGTTAGCCAGAACAAAAGCCTCCCATCCGGTTAATCGAATTTGTTCCGTTGAGGAGATTGGTGCTTTGGCTGCTTTTTTGGCCAGCGAATGGGGGGGATTTATTTCTGGCACTACAATTTTGGCGGACGGTGGTCGCTCCGCTTTAATGCAGGATGGTGAAGGATATGGCAAATATTTGTAGCATTAAGAAAAGTGAATATCATGGCTTTGAATCTTATATTTTAACAAATGGTCATATACAGATTTGTGTCGTCCCTGAGCTCGGGGGGAAAATCACTTCGATTAAAGATTTATCTACCGGGCGGGAGTGGTTATGGAGTAATCCATATTTGCCTAAAGAATCCGTCGTGTATGGGGCATCCTTTATTGAAAAATATGATACAGGCGGACTGGATGAATGCTTTCCAGCAGTTCTTGGGGGTGAATATCCGGATGAACCCTGGGATGGAATCGTTATTCCAGATCATGGTGAACTTTGGTGTCAACCTTGGGAAACCAAGATCGTTGAATCTTCAGCGAAAAAAATAATTCTGACGATGAGTTGCCATGGCGTCCGGTTTCCCTATCACTTTGAACGCACCCTGACAATCTCAACCGAAGGCCCAGTCCTTACGCTTGATTATCAGGTTTGCAATCTTTCAAATTTTGAGATGCTCTTTCTTTGGTGCATTCATCCACTAATAAATATAGAAAAGGGAATGCAGGTGATCTTACCTCCTGAAATTAAAACCCTTCGGCTTGATTCCGGGACGAATAATTTTTTAGGCGAAAGTGGTTCTCAGATAGGGTGGCCGCAGACAAATAGTGCAGATAATCGGCCAATCGATTTGTCTCAGGTGCCAGCCAATAATTTTGGACAGGCATATAAACTTTATACGTATCCCATCAAGGGGGACGCACAGGTTGAGGCGGGTATTATTGATCCAACAGGAAAACATTCATTCATTTTTCGTTTTCAACCAAAGGAAATTACCCATGTTGGTTTATGGATGAATTACGGAGCTTGGTCGGGTAGTGGTTCCGAACCTTACTTCAACCTGGGTCTTGAGCCCAGCATTGGTGGTACAGACGGGTTGTCAAACGCAAAAGATAGGGGCGAGTATGGAAATTTGCCTGCCAACGAATCTCGCCTTTGGACCCTGGAACTCTTGGTCACATGATTTTCACCACAAGCGAAAGCCATCTCTTATTATGCATCGCCAAATGATGCATATAACCGCAATATCAAGGATAAAAGGAAAAAATATGTCACAAAATACTTACAATTTCCCGAAAGAATTTATCTGGGGCGCAGCCACTGCTTCGTATCAAATCGAGGGCGCGTGGAATGAGGACGGCAAAGGAGAATCTATTTGGGATCGCTTCTCACATACGCCGGGCAAGGTCAACAATAATGACACAGGCGATATTGCCAACGATCATTATCATTTGTGGCGCAAAGATATCAATTTGATGAAAGAGCTTGGATTAAAAGCATACCGTTTCTCGATTTCATGGCCCCGCATTTTGCCAAAAGGACGCGGAAAGATAAACCAAATAGGAATTGAATTCTACAGCAAACTGGTCGATGGCTTGCTTGAAGCGGGCATTACCCCTTTTGCCACACTATATCACTGGGATCTTCCCCAAGCCCTGCAGGATGAAGGCGGCTGGGAAGTTCGTTCAACCGCCGAAGCCTTTGTTGAATATACCGAAGCCATAACGCGAGCCTTAGGCGATCGGGTGAAGGATTGGATCACCATCAATGAACCAGCTGTCGTTGCCTGGATTGGTAATGATATAGGCGAACACGCTCCAGGTTATCAGGATATGAGGCGCGCTATTCCGGTCAGTTATCATGTGATGCTCGCCCATGGCTGGGCCGTCCCGATCATCCGCAGGAACAGCCCGAATTCAGAAGTGGGTATCACGCTGAATGTAGGCTGGAGGGAGGCCGCTTCAAACTCCTCCTTTGACCTGGATGCCGTCCGAGAAGGGGATGGCAAATGGACGCGCTGGTTCTCCGATCCTCTCTATGGACGCGGTTATCCTGCTGATGTGATCGCGGATTTTGAGAAACAGGGATACCTGCCAAAAGGAATGGATTTTATTAAGGAAGGTGATCTTAATGCCATCGCCACACCCACAGATTTTCTGGGTGTAAATTATTACAACCGCGAGGTTGTCCGTTCAGATGCCTCAGATAATGAACCGCAGACGGTTTTTGAAAAGCCAAAGACTCCCGAAAACTGGACCGAGATGGGCTGGGAAATTTACCCTGAGGGGCTGGCGGGCGTGCTTGGGATGATGTACTTTGATTACAAGCCGCTCAAATTATATGTCACTGAAAACGGCGCAAGCTACTCCACAGCTCCTGATGAAAATGGTGTGGTGAATGATACCTATCGCCTTGATTATTACAAAACTCATCTTGCTGCCGTGCACCGCGTCATGCAAGCGGGCGTTCCTATGGCTGGATATTTTGCGTGGTCGCTGATGGATAATTTCGAGTGGGCCAAGGGATACGCCCAACGCTTCGGTATTGTTTGGGTTAATTTTGAAACACAGGAGCGCATTATAAAGGAAAGTGCCAATTGGTATAAAAATCTTATTAAAAATAATGGATTTTCAGCTCAATCCTAATGAGGAATCTGAAGACAAAATTGAGGATGTTTACGAGGAAGGTTCTCAATTTAAATGTATTGGGCAATAAAGGACAATATAATGATTCTTGACCGCTTCAAACTTGATAATAAAGTTGCCCTCGTTACTGGAGCTGGTCGTGGACTTGGGCAGGGGATGGCAATTGCCCTGGCTGAAGCAGGTGCCGATGTGGCCGGGTTGGGATCCGGCTCCCTGGACGAAACCGCTGACCGAGTAAAGACTCTTGGAAGGCGCTTCCTGCCGCTTAAAGTCAATTTACTCGAAGCAAATGCTGATGACCTGAACAAAGTGGTTGGACGGGTGGTGGCCGATTTGGGGAGGCTGGATATTCTGGTTAACAACGCCGGCATCATCCGTCGCGCCCCGGTGCTGGAATTCAGCGAGCAGGACTGGGACGATGTGATCCAGGTAAACCTGAAAGCCGTCTTCCTGCTCTCCCAGGCCGCCGGGCGAGTCATGGTTGAATATGGGCAGGGCAAAATTATCAACATCGCCTCGATGCTCTCCTTCCAGGGTGGCATTCGGGTAGCCTCGTACACCGCCTCAAAAGGTGGCGTGGCGGGCATTACCCGACTGATGGCAAATGAGCTCGCCCCAAAGGGTATTAATATCAATGCTATCGCCCCAGGCTATATGGCTACTGATATTACCGAGACATTGCGAGCGGACCCAGAGCGTGGCCCAGCGATCCTTGACCGTATTCCGGCTGGGCGCTGGGGAAACCCCGACGACTTAAAGGGAGCGGTTATTTTCCTTGCATCTCCTGCGTCAGACTATGTGAACGGCGCCATTGTGCCGGTAGATGGTGGTTGGCTGACTCGCTAATAAGAACCAGGTCACGGAAAACGACGGAAGAAACTGCGAAATCTCTAACCTTCAGGTTTACCAAATCGTTTCCCAGCATAATTCCAGACCAGACAATCTTAATCCAAAGTCGATAAACATAAAAAAATACCCGCGAGAAATAATATTTTGGCTCTATCAATACCCCACCGTGTATAATAATTTATTGCTTGTAATCTTTAATAAAAGGCCAACTTATGCCCATTTCCCGACGCTTTAAACTTTTGGAAGAGCGCGAAGTCAATCGCGAGACCTTTGTCGAACCGTGGCCTGAAGCCGGACTGATTGTGGCTGATAGTCCAGCTGACCCTCAGCCCGGTCTGCGTATCGAAGCAGGTCGTGTGATTGAGCTGGATGGAAGACTTCGCGCCAAGTTCGATATTTTGGATTATTTCATTGCAGATAACGGCTTGGACCTGGCCGCCGCCGAGATTGCGATGGCGACCCCGTCCATTGATATTGCCAGAAAATTAGTGGATATCAATGTCCCTCGTGCCGAAATCCTGTATCTTGCAAGTGGCTGCACTCCGGCCAAACTTGTGGACATCATCCGGCATATGAACGTTTTGGAGATGATGGTGGGGTTGGGCAAGATGCGTGCTCGCCGCACACCAGCGAATCAGGCGCATGTCACCAATCTGCGGGAGCACCCTGCGCTCCTGGCCGCTGATGCGGCTGAGGCGGCCTTGCGCGGCTTTGCTGAAGTCGAAACCACCGTAGGCGTGGCACGTTACGCGCCATTCAGTGCATTGGCGATTCTGATCGGCAGTCAAACCGGAAGGGGTGGTGTACTCACCCAGTGTGCAGTTGAAGAATCATTAGGATTGGAATTGGCGATGAAGGGCCTCACCTCTTATGCCGAAACCCTCTCAGTCTACGGCACGGAAGGCACTTTTGTGGATGGTGATGATACTCCCTGGTCAAAGGCTTTTCTTTCTGCGGCATATGCCTCGCGTGGTGTCAAAATTCGCTTTACCTCTGGTACCGGATCTGAGGCATTGATGGGGCATGCAGAGGGATGTTCCATGTTGTATCTGGAGGCCCGTTGTCTGTTCGTAACTCGCGGAGCAGGGAGTCAGGGCGTGCAGAATGGCTCCATTTCCTGCATCGCATTACCCGAATCGCTCCCTGGCGGAGTGAGAGCAGTGCTGGCTGAAAATTTACTTGCAACCATGCTGGGATTGGAAGTAGCTTCAGGCAACGATGCTTTGGCCTCGCATTCAGATATCCGCAAAGCTGCCAAGTTGATGTTGCAATTTATCCCCGGTACTGACTTTATTACTTCCGGTTACAGCGCAATGCCCCGGCGTGAAAATCTATTTGGCGGCGGTAATTTTGACGCCGCTGATTTTGATGATTACAATGTTTTACAACGTGATATGCAAGTGGATGGCGGAATCACTCCCATTTCTGAAGACGAGGCATTATCGGTCCGCCGTGAGGCAGCCTCCGCCATCCAGGCGGTCTACGCGGAGTTGGGTTTTCCAGGGATAACCGATGCGGAAGTTGAGGCTGCTGTGCTGGCTCATGGAAGCGAGACAATGCCCGAGCGGGATGTGATTGCTGATCTTGCAGCGGCCGATAAATTCCTGCCCAGCCAGCAAACCATCCTGACTGTGATCCGGGCCCTCCAAACCCGCGGTTTTGAGCAAGTGGCATCTAACCTGTTGGAAATGGCACGACAGCGCGTGGCAGGTGATTATCTCCAGACTTCCGCAATTTTTGATAGCAACTTCAAAGTCCAGAGTGCGGTCAATGATGCCAACACCTACACTGGTCCGGGCACAGGATATCGGATGAGCGCCGAACGCTGGCAGGAGATCCAAAACCTGCCGCAGGTAAAATCTCCACGTGATTTTATTGCTGATCAGATCGGGGAACCATGCCTTCGCCTCGCGGAACTGTCCCCCGCAGAAGCCGGTAATAATTCCGAAGTCATTGTGGCTGTCGGACCAGCCTTTGGAACCGAGCTGACGCGTACGATCAACGGTCTCGATCATGAGGAGGTCCTGGCCGCCATCCTGACCGGCGTAGCAAGCCAGGGATTGGTAGCACGTGTGGTCAAGGTTTATCGCACATCCGATTGTGCCGCCATTGGGCAGATCGGGGCACAACTCAGCGGCTCGGGTATCGCCATCGGTTTGCAATCGCGGGGAACGACGATCATCCACAAGCGAGGGTTGGCTCGGCTCAACAATTTGGAATTATTCTCTCAATCGCCAAATCTGACCCTGGAAACTTATCAGGCTATCGGGGTGAACGCTGCGCGGTATGCAATGGGCAAAGCCACCGCTCCCGTCCCTGTGCAGGTGGATAACTGGGCAAGGTTACGGTTAATTGTCAAAACTGCCTTACTGCATCGCCATGAAACCGGTGAAATTCAGGACCAACCGCCAATGGAAATGCGCTTCGACTGGGAACCGGATCTATAAGGAAAATTTTATGGGAACAGAATCTTTAAAATACCCACTCAGTGAAAGTGCTGCCGAGACGTTGTTTGCTGCCAGCGGGCGACGGCTTGCTGATATTACGACAGAGGCTGCCCGCGCCAGCGACCTGAAAATGGAAGATGTCCAAATCAGTGCCGATACTTTACGTGCCCAGGCCGAAGTGGCACTTCAGGCAGGATACCCTCAACTGGCATCCAATCTTATTCGTGCGGCAGAACTTACTGCTGTACCAAATGCTGAGGTCTTGCGCATGTACAATACGCTCCGCCCCGGACGAGCCACGTATGTTGAACTGGTGGCATTGGCTGACTCTCTGGAAATGCAATACCACGCCCCAGAATGTGCACGGATGGTGCGGGAAGCCGCAGCCGTTTATAAGACACGAGACTTATTGCAGAAATAAATTGGCCGCAAAATGCCCTTTATATATTTGGTGTCTCTAGATTCCAACCAAATCTGAATAACTGAAACGCTTATACCTAAGGAGAAAGTATGAAAATTGCAGTCACGGGAGG
>JACNJN010000026.1:0-14593 GCA_014382535.1 Candidatus Desulfolinea nitratireducens
ACACTCGCCTAGCCGATAATTGAGAAATGTCAAAATATTTTCAGCGAATGGACAGCAAATATACTATTAATAATTTCCAGACCAGCCAGTCGGTGTGCAGGATACCACACAGGCTGTAAATATAGCAAGAATGATAACCCTTATTCATATAATTCCATTCACCTCAGGAAAAGAGTCTTTAGGGTAAAATTTATTCATATACAGCCCTTCACAAAATATAAAAGGAGGGCTCAATAATGCAAAAATTGAGGAGCAATATTGATGAAAATAATTGATCTGCGTTCTGATACAGTCACACAACCAACACCAGAAATGCGGGAAGCGATGTCAAAAGCTGAAGTTGGCGACGATGTTTACGGGGAGGACGTCACTATTAATCGTCTTCAAGAGATGGCGGCTGAAATGCTTGGAAAGGAAGCAGGGATTTTTGTTCCCTCTGGGACGATGGGGAATTTAATCGCGGTTCTTTCTCACTGCGGACGTGGCGATGAAGTCATTTTGGGCAATAAAGCCCATATTTTTCTGTATGAGGCAGGTGGTATTTCGGCGTTGGGAGGCGTTCATTCCCAGCAACTTCCAAATCTGGATGATGGCAGGATAGCACTCGAAGATATCGAATCTGGTATCCGCGGCAGCGATCCCCATGATCCTGTTACCCGTCTGATCGCGCTGGAAAATACGCATAATCGATGTGGGGGATCCGTCCTTCCGCTGGAGTATACAAATCAGGTTGGAGAACTGGCAAAGAAACACGGTCTCTCGTATCATCTCGATGGCGCCCGTGTCTTCAACGCTGCGGCGGCTTTATCGGTATCTGCCAAAGAGATTGCTGCACCATTTGACTCTGTCACATTTTGTCTGAGCAAGGGACTTTCTGCGCCGGTTGGCTCGGTGCTCTGCGGCTCAAAAGAGTTTATTGCAAAGGCGCATCGTATGCGCAAACAATTGGGTGGCGGGATGCGACAGGCCGGGGTTCTTGCGGCAGCCGGAATTGTCTCCCTTGAGAAAATGACCGAGCGTCTGGGCGAGGACCATGCCCGGGCACGGAAGCTGGCCGATGGTCTTGCGGGTGTTTCTGGACTATCCCTGGATAAAGGTACCCCTCATACGAATATGATCTTTATGAATCTGGCCGATCATATTGATTATTCCACATCCGAAGTCGCAGACCATATGCATAAGCAACACGGTCTCCGCATTGGTGTAACCGGAAAGCGACGTTATCGCCTTGTTATTCACAACTGGATTGATGATGATGCTGTGGAAAGAACGGTAGCCGGGTTTAAGAAGTATCTGGGTTAATCCCAAGTTTCCTACATTTATAAAACCTTGTGTAGCCGTAAACTTACACAAGGTTTTATTGCTGAATATTTCAGAGGTGTTTTTAATTCTTTTACCGATTTAGTAAGGTAGTCAATAGCAGCAGATTCTCTTTGGCCTCAGCTTGAGGAATTCCCTTTTTTTGAAGGTAAAGTATAGAGCGTTGATATTTTTCTTCCTCTGTGACAAGCTCATTATTTTTAATATCACTAAAGAGAAGTTTTATGGCTTCCTGATATTCGGGTTTGGTGGCCAATTGACGGATTTTTTGCGCTGTGGAATTTTGGCTCGTCGAACTTGTCTTTTTCTTTGGAGGTGCAGTAGCCTTCGCAATCAGGTAGCCGAGGAATGCTATTCCAATACTGATATTATTTAACGAGGCTGGCAGCGGAGCAAAAAGCATAATCGCGCCAATGACGCCGAGAATTTTGCCAATATTATTGATCGTTTTTCGATCAAGTTTGAATGCCGGTTTTTCTCTCAGAGAAGTTGTATTCTTAGCAGAAAAAGGGGACTTTTCAAGGGATGTATTAAATCCTGCTTTAGGAGATAAAGGAATATCATCAAAAATATCTCGCACACTCAGTTTACGTAAAAAAACTGCACCTATTAGCAGCAAAACTGCGAAGGATATAAATACTATCAGGAGGGTGCTTTCACTCATGTAATTTCTCCATAAGGGTTGGATTTCCGCAATCCACTTTTTTTCTCGCCACAATGCTCTGCGTTGTGGCTTGTTTACAATACCCCAACGCAGAGCATTGCGATAAGGATAATAAAAATGCGTAAGTCCGAGGTTGATTTATTTTGAAGATGAAACCAAGAACTAACCAGTAGCTGGGATTATAACCGTATAATGCCCCCCAGAAAAAATATTATCGACGATGAATATGCCAAATTACCTTCCCCTGCACAGCAGCAGGATTTACTGGCCCCAGTCTGCGGCTGTCGAGGCTGTTTTCCCCTGTTCCGAGGACGTAAATCCCTTCATCTGTGATTTTTTCAACGCGCTTGATCAGTGTGCCATAGAGTTGATTTATAAAAACGATCACGTCTCCCCTCTTGATGCGGCCCCGAAAGAGATTCATTAAAAACACAAAATCCCCATCCTGGTAATCTGGAGACATACTATCGCCGGTGATGCGCATTATCCGAAACATTAATATCTAAAAAGCTGGCTTCTTAATGAAGCCAGCTTTAGTTTTGATCTAGAGATCAGGATAAACCATTTCGAGAGCGGGTGCATAAGGCGCCTTGGCCTTTTTGGTGGCCACACCTTTGGTCTCCCAGAAAATGGCAGCAAATTCGTTGATCGCCTCAACAAAGGCAACGCCGCTATCGCGGTCAGCAGTTTGACGGGTTTTTGAACCAAGTTGCATGATCTTGTGAACCAATTCGTCAACATTAGGGTGTTTGTCTTTCTTGAAATAATCTCCCCAAATAATGCGGACCTCTTGTTTGGCCTTCTCAGCGCTTTCTTCTTTGACCTCAATATAACGGGCCATACTGTTGATATGTCCAGCGTTATGTTCGTGATCAGCTTGTTCTGCGATCATCAAATCCATCATCCGAACGACGGTCAACGCGGCAATCTGGGCAGTGCTAGGGTCATATATTCCACAGGGGACGTCGCAATGTGCCTGAGCACGGGCAAAGGGTGATCTCTTATCCAGAGCTTCAAAAAGATGATAAAACATTGGTTTCTCCTTATATTAGTTGATATTTTATATGAGTAGGCAGTAAGATCATCTCTCCCTGCATAAAGCCATCATACTAATAAAGATAAATTTTGTCAATAAAATCATAAATATTATTGTATTCCTCATATAAAAGATTAAGGTTTGATGGATATCACAATATATAAATCGATTAAATTCGCTCCAGAAGGCTCCGCAAAATGAGGTAGAATAGGGAAGGTAGATCGAAATAATCAACTCAAAAAGAGGAGAAACAATGACTCATATTATCACCAGTTTGTGTCTGCGAGACAGCGGTTGTGTCGAAGTTTGCCCTGTTGAATGCATCGTTCCTGGTACCCCCCAAGAAAAGTATCCGTGGTTTTATATTGATCCCGATACCTGCATTGATTGTGGTGCCTGCATCCCTGAGTGCCCCTATAACGCAATATTTGTTGAAGATGAAGTACCTGATCCCTATGTCGCCGAAGGTGGCGAATATATCTCCCGCGTCGGCCTCACCGGCCATTACGAGAACACTGATCACCACGGCAACCCTGTTGTTTTGGAAACTGCCAAACAATTGGAAGCTGGCGAAGAAGTTGATCTCACTGAAGATATCCAGCCCAATTACGATTACTTCGATGGTGGCCCCGGCTACGAATAGAATTATTTAGAAAAATTATGAGCCTTTCGCAATGAAAGGCTCTTTTTTATTTATGATCTCCCGAAGGTTTTCTACCCTCAAACTTGAGTTAGAGATAATCCTTTGGGAGGTTTTACAATTCTCTGGATGCTATGCAGATGCCCACCAATCTATCCCCTCTTTATACCCAAAATTATTTAATCTCTGGCGGATGAGTTTCCGGGCCCCACGCGATCCCACACTTGCCAGGATAACGGGATTTTGGTACTGTCCCCAGCATTTTCCCAACTCATCTGGAGCGATGATCGGTTTCGCACGCCGCGTTCGCCCAATTTTTTTGGGGTCGATATCCACAAAGGCAACCAACGGCATATCCTGACGTTCAAGTTGTTTTGCAAGCCGCCGTCCCATCATTCCCGAACCCCAGACGATGACTGCATCCCGTCCCTTTAATGGACCTCGTGCGAGATAGTATGCCTTTGTCCGCAGAAAATTTTCCAATGAATAGCGGCTGTCAGTATGGGTGATCCGATTTGGGTGGTCGCGCCATTCATGTAAAACTTCGGGGATTTTGGCAAAACGAGCCCCAGCGAGGTAGAGCCGCAAAAAGAGATCATAATCTTCAGGCCATCCGTGATCTTGATATCCCCCCATGCGCAGCATCCATTCGCGGCGAATCATTACACTTGGATTTGGCAGTGGACTTTCAATAAAAATTTCGCGCCGAATATCATCATCGCTGACGAGGGCGTTCAACCACTCAATGTAGATGCGGAATCCATCGCCCACATCCTCTTCGGGGAAAGCTTTGACAAGACAACCGACCAGCGCGGTATCTGGATTTTCATCAAGGAAAGCAATTTGTTTCTCAAGACGCTGCGGATGGGCGCGATCATCCGCGTCCAGGCGAGCGATGTATGGGGAAACGGAAGCAAGCATCCCGGCGTTCGAGGCGGAGATGACACCTCCGTGAGGCTGGAAAATGCATTTAAAACGGGAATCACGTTTTGACCTGTGATCCAATATATCCGCTGTCCTGTCGGTTGAGCCATCATCCACCGCGATAACTTCAAAATCTTTGTGCGTTTGACCCTCAATGCTCTCAAGAGTCTCTTCGAGAGTTTGAGCAGCGTTATAACAGGGTAATATGACAGACACAGAGGGGATTTTCATCCACTTATTTTATCAGCCCAATCCAGTATAATCGAATTGGTAAACCGACTAATAAAAGGAAAAAAAATGAAAATCGTAACTGATTGCGCAGCAGATCTCTCTCCTGAAGAACGTGATGAGCTAGGGATTATTGAAGCCCCGCTTTATATCCAATTCCCCGAAGGCGAAGTAAATGCGACTGATATCGCCCCCGATGATTTTTACGACCGCCTGGAAGCCATGCGCCCCACCATCCCAACAACAGCACAGCCCTCTGCCGGCATCTTTCATGAGCTATATCAAAAAGTGGCCCAAACCAAAGAAGAGATACTTTCAATCCACATCTCTTCTGGTCTGAGCGGAACACTCAACTCTGCAATTAATGGCGCAGCCCAATTGAAAGAAAAAGTTGTTACCACTGTTGACAGCATGACTCTTTCTGGCGGACAACGTTTTCAGGTTTTGGCTGCCGTGCAGGCTGCCAAAGCAGGCTGGGCTATGGATGCGATCAAGGAACGCCTGGATGCCATCCGTGCGAAAACCGAAGTCATCTATACCTTGGAGACGCTCGAATATCTGGCACGTGGAGGCCGGATCGGCAGAGTCCAAGCCTTGGCTGGATCACTGCTCAATATCAAACCTGTCATCCGTGTTGATCACGCCGATGGAAAATACACCACTGTCGGTAAAGGACGGACGATCAAAAAGAATATTGCCACCATGGTCGAGCATATCTCTGATATCTACGGTTCTGTTCCCCTTTGGGCAACCGTTTTACACGGACGCTTTCAAAAAGGTGCGGACGAAATGGTAGCCGCTCTACAAGAGAGCCTGAATATATCAAAACTTGAGGTGACGCGCATCTCTCCCGTCCTGGGTGTGCATACTGGCCCTGGGATTGTGGGTGCAGCCATTTTGCCGATGGCGCTGATGGAAGATCTGTTCTAGCCCCCTCTGCCCTTCGGGCATCTCCCCCATTTTACAATATGGGGGAGAAATTAAAAAAACAGAAACATCCGAAGTCTTGAAGACTTCGGATGTTTTATTAACAGGATAGTTAATTAGGTTTCTTTTTCGAATTTTCCCTCAATTAAAGGGGTATTTTCATCCTCGACAATTTCACCTTCGATGGGTGGTAATGCTTTTTTTTCCTTTCCACTGCCCAGCATTTGGATTGTACCCAGTGTGCCTCCCAATAATGGAACCAGGGCTGGTAAAGGTGTCGGGATTGCTGTCAGCACGCCAACAAGCATTCCCTTACCAATTGACGCACCCCAACTATCTTTGAAGCTGTGACGCTGGATCAAGATACTGGGAATAGTCAATGCCGCACCTACGGCAACCGAGATAGGCCAGATCAATTCGAAAGTCGCCGCTTCTGCGCCAAAAAGCATCATATCAACGGCAACCATGCCAAAGCCCACCAGGGGGTGCAAACCAAGGGATCGTGAGAGTTTATTCAGAGCATCCATTATTTTCCTCGCAAGTCTACAGTTTCCTTACCCGATAATTTATTCGAAATCCGTTCAGTAACAATTTCCAGGGCTTTGGGCTGATGCACATAATCAAGGTTATCGGTACGAATGGTCAATACCGGACAGAGGTCAAAGGAACCCAACCACTCGTCATAAAATGAATCGAGCAGAGAAAGATATTCGGTCGTGATACCAGTCTCCATACCGCGCGCGCGGCGTACAATCCGCTCTATCAGCACATCCACAGGTGCTTTGAGATAGATCAGCAAATCGGGACGCGGGAGACTGGCCACAACGAGGTCAAACAGACGTCGATAGGCCAAATAATCCCGCTCGGAAAGGTTGCCCAAATGATGCAGCGCGCGGGCAAAGATGTAGGTATCCTCGTAAATACTGCGGTCAAGAATCGCTGAGCGTGCATCGCGTGCAGCCTCGAGATACTGCTCTGCACGGTGGCCCAAAAAGAAAACCTGCAAATGAAAAGACCAGGCACGCATATCCGCGTAAAAATCAGAGAGATAGGGATTATCTGCAACTGATTCATAACCTGTCCACCATCCAAGACGATCACCCATCCGCTCAGTGAGGGAGGTTTTCCCGACACCTATATTCCCGGCAACAACGACAAGATGTTTAGTCATGTTTTTCTCCTCCCGTATATCTTACCCGCAAAGTTTTTTCTATGCTAGTTTTTAAATGAAAAGCGGGGCAGATCGCTGAGTAGACCCACCTAATCGATCTATAAAGATAACGACGTTATACCTCCAAAAGGCGGGCGGATATTCGTTGAAAACATTTTTTGCCTTTGCCAGTATATTATTCATCATTCTCAAAAATCAATGGCCAAAACAAGGTGAAATTATCTCCAATTCCTTTTTAGACAGTTTCCAATGAGCCATTACGTTTAGCTTGAATCTCAAACCATTTGAAAAGCAAATAACCGAGCCAGCCGTAAAGGAGACCAATTCCGATTTCGCTTATTAATAGAGGAGCAACTTCAGCAAAGCTGCCCCCTGATATCAAGGTACGCGCTGAGGCAATTCCTCGCGTCAACGGTAACACTTGCGAAAAAGTCTGCATCCATGGAGGAAGGGTATCCAAAGCAACATTTGCCCCTGAGAAAATCAGCAACAAGAAATAAACTGTGTTGTTTACAAACATAACATTTGCAGTAATTAAGCTCAAACAGCCCATCAAGAGACCTAATCCGCAGGTGCTGATGGTGGTGACGAGAATGGTCAACCCCAGTGCCGAGAGATTAGTCTGCGAGAAATCCACGCCAAAAAGGAGTGCGCCCCAGGTGAGGGCGATGACCACTCCTAATGCGCCATCGATAATATGCATAAAGGCACGACCAAAGAACATCATCATCCGGTTGGCGGGCGTACCAAAAAGATAAGGCAGGGTACCGTTCCATCGATCACCGCTAATGCTAAAGGTCACACCGAAGATGCCGCTCACTGCGGTGATCTGTATTGCATTGCCGATCACGTAAAAATCCACACTGTCTTTTCCCGTCGCGTAACTGCCTAAATACGTGAAGAATATGATCTGAGCCAGAGGCATAAGAACCTTTGAGGCGGCGTATGTCACGGGACGAAACCAGGCAAAGAGGGCCACATAGGAAAGAACCGTCCCTTGCCAGAATAGCCGAAGATTATTGGCAAATATTTTCATTTCACACCGTTTCCAGACTTGCATCAACCCGGGCCTTGTACAGCATGTATTTAAAAAGCTTGCTGGCAAGAAATAGGTCAATAACGCTAAAAAGGAGCATCATTCCCCAGGCAAAAATAACTTTCTCAACATCACCTGCGCCAGTCGAAGTCTCATGGAGGGCACGCGCTGCCCAATAGGGAGGCAAAACATAACTGACCGGTGTTGTCCAGGCGGGCAATAAGGCGATCGGGAAGAGAAATCCAGCGAGAATATATACCGGAAATTCCATCGCATTTTGCCATTGTTGGATACCGCGATAAATGATAAAAAGCGGCGCAATTACCAACCCGAAGCTTATAAAGGCGAAAATACTAATCAGGACCGAGCCAACAAAAAGAAGCGGAGAAACCATTTTCAATGTATAGCCGAAAAAGAGAGCTGCCAATAAATAAGATGAGCTCATGGAAATCAATGACTGAACAACATTGGCAAGATTCTTGCCAAAAACAATCACCTCAAAAGGCGTAGGAACGGCAACCAGAGATTCCAGCGTTCCCTCTCTGCGTTCATTGTTGATGCTATTGCCAGAGATGAAAAGCAGGCTGCTCCACAAGCCTGTCAGACCGCTACCAACCACAACGTACATGGCATAGTCGCCGCCTAATCCACGCAGCATAAAGAGGGCGAGAATAGCGATAATCATCGGTTGCACAATTATCGCAAAAAGAATAAAGCTGTCGTTCCATTGGTGACGCAAGGTGATCTCGGCAACCATCAACACTGTCCGCCAGTAGACAATCAGATTCTTGAATTTCATTCTTTACCTCCCACCAACCGGACATAGGCATCTTCCAGCGTTGGCTCGCGGACTGTGACTCGTCCCACGCGCATCCCATTTAATGCGGACATCACAGCCGGAACAGCCTCTGCACCCAGGGGTGTTTGAACAAGGATGAGTTGACGTTGGCCCTGATCTCGTACTGAGACAGCATCCACAAAGGATAGTTCACGAATCTGGTCAACTACTTTTGGTGCGACACCAAAGGTCTCCACCTCGACAACGGATAAATCACTGACGTGTCTTTTCAAAGCCGAAGGTGTGTCCATTGCGACGATCAGACCTTTATCGATCACGGCAACACGATCGCAAAGGGAATCTGCTTCAAACATATAATGGGTGGTTAGCAATATGGTTTTTTTCTCTGATTGCAGATCACGAATAACCTCACGAAATTCTCGCGCACCAACAGGATCCAGTCCGATAGTTGGTTCATCGAGAAATAGAATATCCGGGTCGTGGAGCAAAGTCCGAGCCACATGGAGACGCTGTTTCATCCCGCGTGAATAGCCCTGAACACGTTCATTCCCACGCCCTTTTAGTCCAACTAGTTCCAACAAATAAGGGATACGTTTCTTTGAGACTTCAGGATCAACATGATATAAGCTCGCAAAATAGCGCAAATTATCAACCCCGGAAAGTCGCCAATATAGGCCACGCTCACCACCAAAGATAAATCCAATATGCTTACGAACTTCGTTGGCATCCTTGACAACATCCAAGCCGTTGACTTTTACCTCACCTGCATTAGGAATGAGCAAGGTTGCCAAAACTTTGACCGTGGTTGTTTTCCCGGCCCCATTCGGGCCAAGTAAACCAAACAGCTCACCTTCTTTGATCTCGAATGAAATATCGTCAACGGCAATGACTTCTTTGACCGTACGGCGAATCACGCCGATAGTGGCACGGTAAATACGTTTAAGGTTTTTTACTTCAATTGAATTCATATTCTTCTCTCAGAAAGTATGTAGGGGACTGCGATTGTAATCGAAAATGGTTCTGATACCAAAACTACCCTTATATGCAGAAAATCGGGTAATACTAATTCAGTGTACAAGCCGCGAAATATCTTGTCAAGGTTCTTTGTTATAATCTGACGATTATCTGTTCCAAATCTAATTTAAAAGAGATTAATGATTCCCTACATTCTTCAAGGCCTCACCCTCGGCTTCGCTGCCGGCGCACAGCCGGGACCTTTTCAGACCTATCTCATCACACAGTCACTTGCCAATGGCTGGAAAAAGACAATTATCGCAGCATTCGCTCCGCTCGTTAGCGATGGACCGATCATCCTGATCACTTTGCTGCTCCTCAGGCAGTTGCCGAAATCCCTGCAACGGGGACTCTATGTTGCGGGAGGGATATTCATCCTCTATTTGGCGTGGAGTTCTTTCAAGCAATGGCGGGCTTTCGACGAAAGTACAGTAGACAGATCCCAAAATCAAACAGGCTTATGGAAAGCTGCCCTGATGAACCTCATCAGCCCGGGTCCATATATCTTTTGGAGCCTGGTCAGTGGCCCGATCTTTCTCAAGGGGTTAAGCGAATCTCCCTCGAACGGATTCGCCTTTATGGCCGCGTTTTATGGGACGATGATCCTGCTCAACGTCGTAGTGATCATTATTATCGGCCTCGCAAGCCAAATTGGAGAGCGCATTCGGCGAGGTCTGCTTTTATTCGCATCCATCGCCTTATCCCTCTTTGGCCTTTACCAGCTTTGGCTCGGCATCATGGTAAGATAGCAGCATGACATGGAATCTTCACACCACACACGTTCAGGATGGCGATCTCGTACTCCTTGTCGGGCAACGCCACAAGCACTATATCATCACCCTCAAGGCGGGGATGGAATTTCAGACTCATCGCGGCACGCTCAAGCATGATGATCTGATCGGCCTCCCCTGGGGGACCCAAATCTTCAGCCATAACGGTAACCCTTTTTATATCTATTCCCCCTCTCTTGCAGATGTTTTGCGGGATATGCCGCGCAATACCCAAATCCTTTATCCGAAGGATATTGGATTTATCTTCATGACAACGGGAGTTGGCCCCGGATCGACCGTGCTTGAAGCTGGTACCGGTTCAGGGGCAATGACCACAGCCCTGGCATATGCCGTTGGAGAATTGGGAAAAATCTACTCCTACGAAGTGCGCAAGCCGATGCAAAAATTGGCTCAGAAAAATTTGCGCCGCCTGGGTTTAGCAGAGCGTGTTGATTTCAAGATGCGCGATATCGAAGAAGGCTTCGACGAAACTGATGTGGATATCCTCTTCCTCGATGTGCAAGCCCCCCACGACTATATCCCTCAGGCGCGTGCTGCAATAAAACCAGGGGGATTCTTCGCCAGTCTGGTACCGACCTCCAACCAGGTTCAGCATTTATTGATGGCCTTGAATCAAAGCGAATTTGCCTTTATTGAAGTCGCCGAAATCATGCTCCGCCATTACAAACCCCAGCCTGCGCGTTTACGCCCAACCGACAGGATGATCGGTCATACCGGTTATCTGGTTTTCGCTCGCCGCGTTGAGATGAGCGAAAATCCGCATGCAGAACTTCCCAACAACGAGCAGGAAACGGGATCAAATGATGATTAATAAAAAACAATATCTACTCCTTCCCATAATTCTAATGATTACTATTTCTTGCAGCTTATTTACCCCTGCTGCTTCTCAACCAGAGGCCGATGAAAGTTCACCTGAATCTGTGCCAGAAGCCACGACAGGCGACCACAGTGATAACCCCTGCAATAATATTTTCTATCCACTTGTTCCCGGTCGACAACTAATCTATAAAATTGACAATCCCGAGAGTGGCGAAGATCAGGTCGGGATTACCGTTGCCAGCGTAAACGGCTCGACGGCCACCCTTGATATGCTGGTGCTGAGTAGCGGTATTATTTCTCAATCAACAGTTGAGTGCGAAGATGGGGCGATCAAAGAATATCCCCTGGCAACAATGGATACAATTTTTGGGGATATGGTGAAAGGTACTCTCACAAACGAATACCTTTCTGGCGTCATCGCACCCGCTGAGGAGACGCTGATTGATAATAATTGGAATATGAGTTGGGAATCGAAATATACGATGAACGGTGAGATGACCTTTTCAGGAGAGGGCGAAACAATTCGTGTTCTCATCACCGACTCACCAGTTGTCATGAATTGGCAAATTGATTCTACCGGGGAAACGCTCACAGTCCCGGCTGGAAACTACTCCAATGTCGTCGTCGTAACGCGTGAAATGACATCGAGTGTTTCACTGGATATGGACGGTATGGTTGTCGAAAGTACGCTAGTTTTCCAAAGCACCCATTGGTTTGAACCTTATATCGGTATGCTCAAAATGACCATGGATTCTGCCACCGTACAGATTCAGGGGATTTCTTTCCCGATTGATTTGGGAGAAAGTATGGAATTGATCGAATTCCGTCCTGCCGAATAAGGAGTATTTATGAGAAGACGCCCCTTCCGGCGCCCATTCAGACGCGGTGGCCCAAGACGGGTTCCACCAGAATTACGCCGCGCAAACGAACTGATGGAGGCGGGCCACTTCACACAGGCAGCCGAGGCTTTTGAAATAATCGCCCGCCGCGCTGATGCTCGACGCGGACCACGAGCTCCCCAATTCCACTTCCGCACTGGACAGGCCTATATCCTCGCCGGAAAGGTGGAAAGCGGAATGCCACATATCAAAAAAGCCCTGGCTTTTTTTTCTGCCAGGAGCCAATGGGAGCCATTGTATCGCTTTGGTCAGCGTGCTGTTGACAAGCTCAACGATCTGGGCCACACCACACAGGCAGAGGAGATCGCCGATTATCTTTCAAATAATCTCCCTGAAAAAACTGCCCACACTCAAAGAACATCACACAAAAAAGCGACTCTTCCCACGCATTGTCCTGGCTGCGGTGCACCCCTCCGCGCAGATGAGGTAGACTGGATCGATGATCATACTGCTGAGTGTATTTATTGCAGCAGTCCGGTTCGAGGGGAGTATTAAGATCAAACCCCTCACCCAAGCCCAAATCGCAGAAAGGCTGCGCCAAAGCTACCGTGGTAAAAGCCAACCATCAACCGATGGTTATGTCGACCACTCAGCAGAAGGAATTATCAATCCCCTCAAATGTGCGGCAGTACTCATCCCGCTAACTTTCTTCGATGATGAGTGGCACCTGCTTTTCACGCGACGTACAGACACGCTAAACGACCATAGCGGACAAGTCTCCTTCCCCGGCGGCCAATGCGATCCCGAAGACGAAACGCCTGAAGATACGGCTTTGCGCGAAGCCGAAGAGGAGATTGGGCTAAACCCGAAAGACGTTCACATCCTCGGGCGCGCAAATGAACTTATTACGGTGACCGATTATGAGATCACACCCGTAGTTGGGGTTTTTCCCTGGCCCTATTCCTTTCTTGTTTCCACTATTGAAGTTGGGCGTGTTTTCACCATGCC
This sequence comes from Candidatus Desulfolinea nitratireducens, assembly GCA_014382535.1. GTDB lineage: Bacteria > Chloroflexota > Anaerolineae > Anaerolineales > Villigracilaceae > Desulfolinea > Desulfolinea nitratireducens. Next base: position 13,217 of record JACNJN010000026.1, read on the forward strand.
ACTTAGCTGGCTGGCTGATCCCAAAAATTACTGGCAATTTACACATCCCAGGTCAGAACATCCTGTCATCGCCTACCACCCCTATGATGGGGAATTACTCTGGGGGGCCACCGCACAGATGACGGTCAACTTATTGAAAACCTTCCTGGAACACCCCTACCCCTAAGACAGGCATCCCCTTGTTTAAAGAATAAAAAGAGTGGACTTCTTGCAAAAGTCCCTTTTTGACCATGCTCTAGCCGTCGTCCTTTGCATAGCATCCTTTAGGGCGGCGGCGGGGACGCCGCCGGGAGCACTTATGCAAGAGGTTTAGTGATTAAATATCTAGAATCAAAAAAGAGCGACGCGTTTGCGTCGCTCTTTTTTACTATTATTGGGAATAAGACTATTCTTCGGTTTCTTCGCCTTCTTCACCTTCTTCGCCGTCTTCACCTTCGAGGAGTTCATCTACAACTTTTTCGACTTTCTCTACTGACGGGGCATTAGCGACAGCAACCATCGCATCTGCTTCAGTTATCATAGAAAGTTCGTCAGAAAGTATTATGTCGCGAACAAAAATACCATCACCAATATTTTCCAGTACATTAAGATCAACCTCAATACTTTCAGGCAAATCTGCCGGCAAGGCTTCGATCTCTACCTCGGTCAAACCAGTGATCAAAACAGCCGCGAAGTCTTTAACCGCTCCAGCTTCACCTACAAACTCAATACGTACCTGGGAGGTGATCTTCTCAGTCATTGAAACAACTTGAAAATCGACATGCAACAATGAACGGCGGATATAATCCCACTGCTTCTCACGAACCAGGGTTGGGTATTCTTTACCATCCAAAGCGACCATGATTAAACTAGACGATTCTGCTTTTGCAAGGATACGACCAGTCGCTTTATGTTCCAATTCGACCGGGATCGAATCAATACCATAACCGTAAAGTACGGCGGGCAATTTACCCTGCCGACGCAACGCCTTGACCTTTTTTCCGGTCACTTCACGCTTGATCGCTTCTACAATAATTTTATCCATCTTGCTTTCCTCGAGCACCTCTCACCTCGAATCTTATCGAGATTACCATGCTCTACTATTTACCTCGGGCTAGCCGAGGCGTTTGACTATTTTCGACGTCGGACTATCAGGTTGCCCATCAACAGGAATAATCCGGATACTATCCCGCCAAGCAAACCAGCCAGGATTGCTCCACGCGTATCAATGAGGGTAGTGACATCACCATCGACATTTCCTGCCAATAGTATGAGAGTCTCAACCCGCTCCGCACGTAAATTCTGGCTTGCTACCGCTAAGGAATATCCATCCTGCATTGATACTTCATTCGCTGCAACAATACCTGCGTTTCCCTGAATGTGAATATTATTTGCCTG
>JACNJN010000026.1:15137-21053 GCA_014382535.1 Candidatus Desulfolinea nitratireducens
TCAAGTTTTGCCTTTGAAGCCGACATATCCAGCCGGGTTGAAAGCCAGTAAGCAATTACCAACATAATTACTTCCATCGCAAAAACAGAGGAATAAGCGGCAAATGCACTGCCCCCCAACCAAAAACGGACGATATCGACAATGCTGCCGCCGATCAGGCTGCCGAGTGCATGACCGATCATATTAGCCATACCCCAAACACCCATCAACATCCCGGCGCGGATTGGTGTGGTAAAGGAGATAATGCCGGTGAGCATCCCTGCGCCAGCCATTCCGGTCCCAAAGCCCATTACGAAAACGATAGCTTTGAAGGCATCGGCCTGTCCAACCAGGCCAAGAATGATGAGTCCAACAAATACCAGTGCGCTGGACACAATCCCGATCCTCATTACTTTCATATAACCAAGCCATTTGATAAATACTGTCCCAGAAAGGATCATGGCGAGCATCACACCGATACCCCAGAACATGGTCAGACGAGTGGTGTCACCTACTGGCATATCTAAAACGAGCGCACCGTAGGGTTCAAGGAGGACGTCTTGTGCAAGGGTGCCAATAAAAGTAAACAGGACGAGAATAAAGAAAGAGCGAATTTGTTTATCAGGCAAGACCACTTCTTGTAAAACCTGCTTGAAGGGTGTTTTGCTTGCCGAGGCTACCGCTGTATCGACATCTTTCCCACGCGGCTCTTGTTTTATGGCGGCAAAAATTGCCAGAACAAGAACAACCACGGCAACACCAATTGCAACCTTGGTCAGGCCGGCGGGATCATAATTTTCGAGAGCTTTTCCTAACCCGCCTGCTCCAGCGATGAGACCAAGCAACGTGGCAACTTCGTAAAACGTAACAGCGCGGGCACGGCCGGATTCGCTTTCATAACGGTCTGCGACAAGAGCCTGGAAGGTATTATGTCCCAGGTTTCGCCCTACACCGTAAATCAGAAAGGCTGTAAATACACCAATGGCTAGAACAATGCCACTGCCAGCAAGATTGATTGAGAGCATGCTGATTGAAATGATCCCCAAACCAATCAGGAATGCGCCTAAAACAATATATGGCTCGCGGCGTTTCCCAAAGAGTAAAAAACCATCTGAGCGATAGCCGAACCAGATTCTGGCTGGCGAGACCAGCAGCGGTACCGCAAAGAAAAGCCCGACCAGCGAAGCGGGCATTTCCATCTCGGCGATCATAATTCTATTGAGCGTTCCGCCGATAAGGGCACCGCTCAGACCATATGCCACAGGAAAAAAGCCAAGACGAATGTTGTTGAGTACACGAGCGACGGTTTTCATTGAATTTCCTTTCAATCTCTAATTCAGGTACGACTGGGCTTGTTTTACCGCCTGACGTCCCTGTTGGATACAATCCGGCACACCAATGCCACGATATGAACTCCCTGCCAAATATACGCCAGTAGGGAGCAAGTTTTCAATTTCAGTCACCAAATCAAGGTGACCTACATCAGCCTGAGGGAAACTATGCGGCCAGCGGAAGGGGACTATCTCAATTGGCTCCGCTGTAATGCCGATCAACTCTCTCAATTCATTTTGAACAGTTTTTTGTAAATCTGCATCCGACATCTCAACGATCTCGGGCCTGCTTCCGCCAAAAAATACGCGGATCATGCTATAAGTTTCCGGTGATCGGGTGGGCATCTTCAAAGATGTAAAGGTAATCGCATCTATAGCGCGATTCTCCCTTCGAGGGATCATCAATCCGTGAATACGAACGGGGGTCACCGCATCTTCAGCCTTATAGATCAAGGTCACCGTACCGATATTTTCATGCCGGATGGTTGCCAATTTTGCAGCCGATTTTTTAGCAATATCATTCAATAAATTCGCAGTCACATTGGCCGGCGTGGTGAAAATCAATGCATCAGCAGATAGAGTTTCTCCATCTGCCAAAGTAATTTGGTAGTTCCCACCATTCTTTGCGACTCTTGTAATTTCCGCCCTTAATCGAAGATCGCCCGTCAATTGATTTACCAGCTCATCAGCCAGTTCCTGTAAACCATATGCAAATGCTCCGAAACGAGGGCGCTTTTCTTCTCCATTTTTCTTATTCTTTCGGGTGGCTACCATCCGGCCAATTACAGCTTTAAAAAGACCCCCATAATCCGCTTCCATTTCCCGCATGATCGGCGAGGAAACGAGAATGCTTTGCGTATCCGGATTGGTATTATAAATACCGCCAAGAATCGGTCCAATGAATTTGTCAAGGGCTTCACGTCCCAGGCGTCGCGTGACAAAATCAGCCAGGGATTCATCCAAATCGTCTTTTTTTGCAGGCTGGAAAGGTTCTGTCAGCATGCGCATTTTGCTGCGCAAACTCATCAGTGGAGATTTCGCAAAAGCAATCGGAGCAAGAGGAACGGCGACAGGCTTCCCCCCATCAAGGATAAATATATGGCGAGTTTCCGCACCGGGATCAACCATCTTATCCTTTAGACCCAATTCGCAGGCCAGGTCCCATGCTTCTGGCTTACGTGTGATAAAAGATTCTGGGCCTCCGTCAATGATGCCCTTTCCTCCGGGCAAATTAACAATTTTCGTATGCACCTTTCCACCCAAACGATCATCTTTTTCTATCAGGGAATAAGATAAACCAAGCTGTTGTGCTTCCCAGACTGCACTCAATCCAGTAATGCCGCCACCAATAATAATTATTTTCTTACGTTCAGGCATTTTGCCTCCCTGACGAAAAAATGATTTCTGTAAGCGCCTGGATATGTAATTCGCTATCATTCAACGCGGGGATGTAGCGGAGCTCTCCCCCACCAGCATTCTGAAAAAGATTTCGCCCCTCATATTCGATCTCATCTACCGTTTCAAGACAGTCAACTGCAAAGCCGGGGCAGACCACATTTAAATTAGTTAACCGATCAGCACCAAATTTTTCAAGAGCTTCATTTGTATAGGGTTTGAGCCACTCCTGGCGCCCCAAACGAGACTGGAAGGTTGCCACCCAATCACCCACTTCCAGAAAAAGTTTTGCTGCGAGCAGTTCTGCGGTTCGCAAACACTCTACCTCGTATGGGTCACCTTTGGTCACATAATCTTTGGGAATGCCGTGAAAGGAAAGCATCAGCTTTTCTGGTTTCTGAGATTGATTCCAAGCTTCTTTGATACTTGTCGCCACCGCCGAGATATAAGCTGGATGGTCGTGATACCCATTAATAGTTTGAATAGATGGCATCCACCGCCATTTTTTCAGCTCATTAAAAGCGGCTTCGATGATCGTTCCACTGGTCGTACCGGAATATTGAGGAAAAAGAGGCAGGATGATCAGATCCGTCACACCACGCTCACGAAGTTGTGCCAGGGCATCTTTGATCGATGGATTGCCATACCGCATCCCGACCGCGACACTCAGGCTTGCCTCCGGGGACCGGGTGCGGAGAGCGACTTCCAATTTTTTTGCCAGGTCTTCGGTATGATAAAGCAAAGGAGATCCGCGTTCATCCCAGATCCGGCTATATAAACGCGCCGACCGACGTGGACGGGTATTGAGGATGATGCCATGCAGGAGCGGCAACCAAACCCAACGCGATAATTCAATTACCCGAGGATCAGCCAAAAATTGCGCTAAAAAACGCCGCACCGCTTTAGGCGTTGGGGCGTCTGGAGTGCCTGTGTTGGCCAGTAAAATACCAAGGGTTGGTGTTTTGGAATTGATCATATTAGTGTCCTTAGTCACAATCAGAAAGAGTTTACCGAAGGGCACCAATTATGCACATGGAGCTTTCTATACAATTCAATTAAGTACAAATAAGAAAAGCCTCAGTAATTTGACCTGAGGCTTTTTTGTGAAGACTATTTACTCAGCAGATTAGAGTATTTTTTTGTTGGTTTCTTTCAATTCTGCCAAGAGATTCCCCAACTCTGTCAATACACCACTTTATTTGAATTTCAGATATTCAAAACCGGCAAAGGACATCGCGCACCACTTACCATCTTCAAACTCAATCCAGACACTCTGTGAATGCAGACGCGTTCCTTTAATCTTTTCCCCTTTTTCAAGGACAGCCACTTTGGGGTAGTTAATCCCAGGGCCACTGCGGACATTCAAGAGTTCGCCGGTAACTTCGAAATCCAGATTGGGGAGATCAACAACACCAGGAAGATCTAATTCAGGGTGACTGGTTGTTTCTGAACCTTTTAAATAAGGCATTGGGTCTTCATAGCCTTTATAATCAGGATTTTTACCCGAAACTCTAAGACCAAAATGCAAATGTGGTCCCGTACTGGCTCCGGTATTATTGCTACGGCCAATGACTGTCCCTGCACTTACACTTTGCCCTGCGGAAACAGTTGCATTCGCCAGATGAGCATAATATGTGTGATAAGTTTTCGAGCCATCTTTGTGGCGAAGCTTGATGTAATTGCCATATCCACCATCTTCAAATGAAATTTTCTCTACGATACCAGCCGCAGCAGCCTTAACGGGAGTCCCATTGGGGATGCCAAAATCAACGCCATTATGGCCTGGAAAACCCCACTTGGCATAAAACGACGGGTTGCCACCGAATTGCTGGGTAATAGGACCACTTACAGGATACACTAGGGAAATTGCCATTTCTCCTCCTACATATGAACGTCTAATAATACAATGATCAACTGTGAAGTCTATCAATTAGATAAACTATAGCATAGTTTTACAAATATCGAAATCAACTGTTCGCGTTACAAATTATGATCGAAAAGTATTAAGACAAAAAAAGCAGCCTAAACCTCAAAGACCCACTCCCCTGCGCGCATGACTGGCTCGGCCTTCCCCTCTGCTGTGACCCCATCCACATCCATATCACCGGAACCAAACATAAAGTCAATATGAATCAGGCTGTCATTCCCTCCAGCCTGCGCGAATTCATCAACAGACATCGTCTCGCCACCTTTAAGCGTGAACTGATACGCACTGCCCAAAGCCAAATGGTTGGAAGCGTTTTCATCATAGAGAGTGTTCATAAAAATCAGGCCTGATTGTGAGATCGGCGACTTGTGTGGGATTAAGGCAACCTCTCCAAGAAAACTCGCATTTTCATCCATTGCCAGGATGTTTTTCAGCACCTCTTCACCCTTTTCAGCAGAAAAATCGACCACCTTGCCCTCAGAAAAGGTCAACTTAAAATTCTCGACCAGGCTGCCATAATAGTTCAATGGCTTGGTCGCTGTGACGGTGCCTTCGGTCTGATCCTTATGCGGCAGTGTAAATACTTCCTCTGTCGGTAGATTTGGTGCGAATGGAATATCCTGTGATGATTTACCCTTGCCGCCTGCCCAGAGATGCCCCTTCGGCAAACCTACTCGAAGGTCCGTCCCCGAAGCCTTAAATATCAGCGCTGTATATTTTTTAGATGTGAGATATTCCCTGCGCTTGGCAAGATTTGCCAGGTATCCCTCCCAAAACGCGATTGGATCCGGATTATCGAGACGACAAGCCTTGAAAACAGCTTCCCATAAACGGGATAAAGCCGCATCTTCCGAAATGTCCGGGAATATTTTCGTCGCCCAATCCGGTGTGGGGGGGCAAATCACTGTCCATTGAACGGCGTTGATACCCTGTTGATCTCCTATCGCTTTATAATGCTTCGCGCGGGTCTTCCGGTGGATCGCGACAATATCAGGATCTTCACCCTTTGACAACTCAGGATCGCGGCCCCAAACCTGCAGGTAGGCATCCCCCTCTTGCATAGAATCTGAAATACCCTCGAACAGCCATCCAGAGAACTCCTCGAAGGAGTCCCGGGGTGCATTCTGATACCTGATCTTGTGAATCGGTTCATCAACCCAAACAACAGAAACAAATCGACTGCCAAGTTGATAGGCGCTGGCCGCGATCAAGCGCACCAGAGGGGCGGTGTCCAGCCCGGCAAGGACAACAAGCCGTTGACCGGGTTGAATATTCAACCCAACC
>JACNJN010000026.1:21260-39274 GCA_014382535.1 Candidatus Desulfolinea nitratireducens
TTTTTTATGCGCAAATATATTTACTTTACCGTCTTCATCTCTGGCATGACCACCCTCGCCGCCGAGCTTTCGGCTTCGCGGTTGATCGGCAACGTTTTCGGGACAAGCAATCTTGTCTGGGCGGCAATCATCGGCCTGATGCTGCTCTATTTAACGCTGGGATATTTCCTCGGAGGAATACAAGCCGATAAATCGCCACACGCCGAAAGTATGTACAAAGTTCTGGCTTGGGGAGCGTTTACGCTGGGTATCGTCCCCTATATCGCCAATCCAGTTTTGCGCGCAGCCGCAATCGCTTTTGACGGTATCCAGGTCAGCGTGATGATGGGAGCCTTTGTCGCCGTGCTGGTGCTTTTCAGCATCCCGATCACATTGCTTGGTATGATCTCCCCCTATGCAATCCGCCTGACCATGGATGACACTGAAAAAGCCGGCAAGGTCTCTGGCAATATTTACGCCGTTTCCACACTGGGTTCTTTTCTCGGCACCTATTTGCCTGTTCTGGTTCTAATTCCCACCGTCGGAACTACAAATACTTTTCTTATTTTCAGTCTTTTTCTATTATTCGTCGCACTTGCAGGTCTCGCTAAAAGCGCCGGAATGCGCGCCATGTTGCCCTACCTGCTGATGGTGGCTGGCATCGCCGTACTCGTTCTTATCAATGGAGGGGGTGGTATCAAAAAAACAGCGGGGCAAATTTACGAAACTGAATCCGCTTATAACTATATCGAAGTATTACAACGCGGCACTGAAACCCATCTGCGCCTGAATGACGGACAGGGCGTGCATTCAGTTTACGATCCCGATAATCTCGACTACGATGGCCCCTGGTCTCAATTTCTGGTCGGCCCCTTTTTCAACGTGCCACCCCACTCCACCAAAGATGTAAAGCGCATCGCCATCGTCGGGTTGGCGGCGGGCACATTTGCGCAACAAGCCACTGCTGTTTTTGGCGAGATTCCGATTGACGGTTTTGAGATTGACCCCAAGATCATAGAAGTTGGGCAAGAGTATTTCGGAATGAATGGATTATCTAATCTGAATGCCTATGCCGAGGATGGACGCTGGGGTCTTGCGCATAGTACCCATCAATATGAGATCATTGCCGTGGACGCCTACAGGCCGCCCTATATTCCCTGGCATATGACAACGAGGGAATTCTTTCAGATCGCATACGACCGCTTGTCCTCAACAGGCGTGCTGACCATCAACGTGGGGCGGCTCCCCAACGACCGTCGTTTGATCAACGGCCTGGCAACGACTATTGCCGAGGTATTTCCATCTATCCATATCATGGATATTCCTTACACCCTCAACTCGATCATCTATGCGACCAAGGAGCCGACCAACGAGGATTTTCTAGCTGAAAATTTATCCCTGCTCACCGAAAGCGGAGGCACACATCCGCTGCTGTTGGATGCCATCCAAACCGCATGGACATATCGCCAATCCAACCACGAAACTACAACCGTCTTCACAGACGACAAGGCCCCCATCGAATGGATCACAAATGATATGATTTTGCGATTCATGCTGGGCGGAAATGTGGAATCATTACAATAAAACAGAGGCTGAGCGGCGACCGCAGGAAGTGTAGCGGAGCGAAATCGCAGTCGAAGAACACTTTTATAAAACCCGCCCTTCGACTGCGCTCTGCTTCACTCAGGGACTGCCAACCAAAATAAAATTATGAATAAAACCCTTTCTTCCATCCTTTCCATCATCACCACCCTCCTCATACCGATTGCCCTGGTTTTGCTAGGCATTCGGATCTTATTGACGCCTATCTTTCCGGAAATCGAATACCGCACACCAAACTTCCCTCCAGATAGTTACGGCTTCACGCAGGCAGAGCGAATTCATTGGGCAAAAAATGCGATAGAGTATCTCAACAACGATTCGGGACCAGAATTTCTTGGTAAACTGCAATTTGAGAATGGCCTTCCCCTCTATAAAGAGAGCGAAGTCAGTCATATGCTGGATGTGAAGATTCTGATCCAGGTTGCGTTAAAGGTTTGGGGCGCGGCGCTTGGGATCCTGATAATATTTGGGATCTGGGCAAAGTACGGAAAATGGGAGCAAGGCTATCGACAGGGGTTGATGCGGGGCGGCTGGCTAACACTCCTCCTGACCGCTCTTCTGGCTGTGCTGGCATCGATCAATTTTTGGGAATTCTTCGCCCAATTCCATCATCTCTTTTTTGAAGGCGATACCTGGATATTTCTCTACTCAGACACACTTATCCGTCTATTCCCAATGCGTCTCTGGCAGGATGCCTTTTTAATGGAGGGAATCATTGTAGTAGGCGGCGGGCTGGCACTCGGTTTAGGTCTGAAACCACGTGCCAAATAAAGTGTTAAGGGTGGTGTATAATTCTACTTTGAGAAAACGAGGAGCCTGAAATGACTGAATTTTTATCTTTAGACGGACGCGTGGCTATTATTACCGGTGGCGCCCGAGGCATTGGAAAAGCTATCGCTGAAACTTTGGCCCAACGGGGCGCAAATATTGTGGTTGTTGATTTACGCAAAGAGTTGGCTGAAGAAACAGCGAATGAAATTGCAGCGAAAACTGGTCGAGAAGCTATTGCCCTCGAGGCAGATGTTTCCAATCAGGAAAGCGTTAAAGCAATGATCAAGGCCGCACTTGAGAAGTTTGGCAAGGTAGATATTCTGGTCAATAATGCCGGAATTACACGCGACGGATTGATTATGCGCATGAAAGAATCTGATTGGGATATGGTCTTGGATATAAACCTGAAAGGCGCATTTAATTGTGCCCAAGCTATAGTCCGTCCGATGATGAAACAGCAATATGGACGTATTATCAATATTTCATCTGTATCGGGTGTGACCGGGCAAGCCGGGCAGACCAATTATTCTTCATCAAAGGCCGGGCTGATCGGCCTTACAAAAGCGCTGGCAAAAGAAGTCGGCTCTCGCAACATCACCGTAAACGCAGTTGCCCCCGGTTTTATTGAAACAGTATTGACCGTTGATCTCCCGGAAGAGATTAAAGATTTCTCCATAAAAATGACACCGCTGGGAAGATTTGGAGTACCACAGGATATTGCAAATGCCGTTGCTTTCCTCGCAGCAGATGAATCTTCCTTTATCACCGGCGTTACCCTGCATGTGGATGGCGGTATGGTGATGTAAGGTTGAATTTGCACGGAATAAGCAAGTGAACCAGGAGATAAAATGGATCAAAACACACGCCCCCCAGGAAAGACAACCGTTGCTCCCGATGTATTGGTCGAGATCGCCAGAATGGCCGCATTATCGGTAGCAGGCGTCCACGCCCTCGCTTCCGTTTCCGGAGGCGTCAACCGCCTGTTCCGTCGTGGCAATGGTGACGGTGTGCGTATATCTATTGAAGATGATGTCGTCTATGCAGATCTATATATCATCCTTGAAAAAGACATCAATATTCGTGATATCAGCCGCACTATCCAGAAAAAAGTTACCCGTGCCATTCACGAAATGGTTGGGATGGATGTTGGCGAGGTAAATATTCACATTGAAAATATTGCATTTGAAACAGACGAAGAGGCCCAAACTGCATGAAGCAACGCACCAGAGCACGTAGTCTCGCTCTGCAAGTACTTTACGAAGTTGATCAGAGTAATCATTCCCCAGGCACGGTTTTCACCCAACGTCTGAAGGAGCTTCCCCTATCCAAAGAATTACAGGAATTTGCTCACCAGATCGTTTTTGGAGTACTGCCCCTTGCTCAGGAATTAGATAAGGTGATCGCAAAATATGCGCCTGAATGGCCACTGGATCAGATTGCAACCATTGATCGAAATATTTTACGGATCGCCTTCTGGGAGTTTGGCGTTGATCAAAAAACCCCCGTTAAAGTAGCCATCAATGAAGCCGTAGAACTAGCCAAATCCTACGGCTCAGATGCCGCTCCTGGCTTCATAAACGGTGTTTTGGGAAGTCTGGCAAAACACAAAAACGATATTATCCAGTCTATTCAGAGCACAACCAAAAATAAAGGTACGTAATGGAAATTCTTGGTATTGGTGTCCCCGAATTTGTCTTTATTCTTTTAATTGCCTTAATTGTTCTGGGACCAAAAGATATGCAAAAAGCTGGAAAAACCATCGGCACATGGATGCGCAAGGTGGTTATGTCATCGGAGTGGCAAAATATTAAAAATGCCTCAAATAAACTCAAAACACTCCCGAACCAACTTATGCGGGAAGCCAATCTGGATGATATAACCTCGAATTTTGAAACTCTTGGTAGCGATAAACCTAGGGTGCCAATACCAGATAAAAACTACGGATCATGGGGCGGATCGGCACGTCAAAACCATACCGTAGAGAATAGCATCGCCCCACCTCAGGACGATAAGCCTGCTCCCGCCAAAAGTACGGATACGGGCAAAATAACGCCTCCCGTCAACAATGCTGACTCTTCAGAGATCGATAATGCGTAATTTTAATAACAAAGTTTGGAGGATCATTTCTGCTCCTTTTCGTTTTATCTGGTGGTTAATTAGCGCTCCTTTGAGAGGCTGGAAAAAGCTTAATGATTTCCTTAACGATAATCCCGAAGAACATTCTCTGATTGACACGACGGTCAGCGTCTTTCAATCGGAAGATGCCCGCATATCATTTTTTGACGAAATTGAAACTCTTCGCAAACATCTGTTTCGTGCGCTTTTGGCGTTGATGCTAACAGTCGGCATTTCCTTTGTCTTTACCGAAAAATTGATTGATTATCTTTCTCAACCCGTCGGCGGGATTGATGCACTCCGCGCGATCGAAGTTACGGAATCTATCAGCGTATTCATGAAGGTTGCCTTGATGAGCGGCATCATCATCGCTCTGCCCTATATTGCCTTTGAAATCTGGCTATTTATGGCCCCGGGACTAAAACCACGTTCCAAAAAATTTGGTTTGGTCGGAATCCCACTCTCGACCCTTCTATTTATTGCAGGTGCAGCTTTTTCGTATTTCATCATGCTTCCCGCAGCCCTGCCTTTTTTGCTCAATTTTATGGGCATCCAGGCTGAATTGCGTCCCGCTTCTTACTTTAGCTTTATTCTTGGTGTTATGTTCTGGATCGGGATTGCTTTTGAATTTCCACTTGTAATTTATGCTCTCAGCGCAGTCGGTTTCGTTAAACCAGATGTCCTAAAAAAACAATGGCGGCTGGCAATGGTGATCATCGCCATTCTCGCCGCTGCGATCACCCCCACGGTAGATCCCGTCAATATGGCGCTGGTAATGTTGCCCATGTCTTTACTATATTTCATTAGCATTGGATTAAGCTATATTGCCTACCGTAATCGAGATCTTCAAAAAGAAGAATCTCTCACCGCCTAAAGCGTATTTACTATCACCCTGCCTATACAAAAAGGAAAGGGGAATAAAAATCATGCAAAAAAAACACCCTTTTATTTCTAAACTTGCTCTTTATGCATTGGGCTGTGTGGTCATCCTGACCGGCCCTGCCTGCACTCTCTCTTTATTCGATTTTGGTTTGTCTGGGAGTGGGGAAGAAATTCCTATTACAAATCCATCTGACAACCTTACAAATTCGCCAACACCCATTCCTTCTGCAAAGACAACTTTCACAGTCCATATCCCTGTGCCACTGAACGAGGGTGATATTCTTGCCCTCAGCATCCTCGATGAAGTAACAGGTCTGCCTTTCAACACAATCAATTATCCCCTCCAGGCTATTGATGCACTGACCTATACTGTCGATCTACCTCTTCCGCTCAACGCTGTCATCAAATATCGCTATATCATTCCTGGAGTAACCCGCTCTCAAGAAACCACTAGCGCCAATCTTCCTGTCCGTTACCGTCTCTATAAGGTGGTCGGAATTGGTTCCGTCCAGGACACCGTAACCAGTTGGACAGGGCAAACCTTCAGCGGATCGACAGGAAAAATTCAGGGGTTAGCGATTGACTCGCTTAGCGGTCTGCCGATACCTAACCTGCTCATCGGTGCGGGCGGCACTCAAACACTTACAGATTCTGCAGGAAGATTTTATCTGGACGGAATCTTACCGGGCCTGCATCTTCTTAGCGCTTACTCGCTGGATGGCACTTATCAACCCTTCCAGCAGGGTGCACAGGTAGATGCGGATCTGATCACCCCGGTTCAAATTCACGTCGCACCGGCTCAAATGGTAAATATCACATTTATCGCAAATCCGCCAAAGAATACTGTGACTGGCGCACCTATTCGCCTGGCAGGCAATTTGCTTCAACTAGGGAATACTTTTGGTGATCTGAATGGTGGCTTCAACGCTATCGCAGACCGAATGCCAACCCTTTCTACGATGGCAGATGGTCGATATAGCATTACCCTCCAATTACCCATAGGCACAGACCTGCGATATAAATATACACTTGGGGATGGTTTCTGGAATGCCGAACAAAAAAATAGTGGGGAGCTTATCCTTCGTCGGCTCGTAGTTCCTGAGACAGATCTTATCATTGAAGATAATATTGAAACCTGGCAAACAGGCCCATCATCCCCGATTGTTTTCGATCTCAACGTTCCTGCAAATACACCCGCAGGTGATCTCGTCTACATCCAATTCTTCCCCTATGCCTGGACAGAACCCATTCCGATGTGGACAATGGGCAACAACCGATGGACCTATAAACTTTATGGGCCTCTTGATGTTTTGAACAGCTTTAGCTACCGTTATTGTCGCAATGCCCAATGCGGCAGCGCTGATGACCTCGCCACAATGGGAAACGCCACCACAGGGCGTCAAATTACAACCAGTCTCGCCCCGCAAGATATTCGGGACAGCATTACAGGTTGGGCCTGGCTTGAAGAGGATGCACCTTATACTCTTGTTGCAGCTCCTATTCAGCCTCGCAGCACCGAGTTTATTGCCGGGATCGAATTTCAATCCAACTACTCACCGAGCTGGATGAATTTCACCTCACAAGCAATGCAAAACGTCAGTGCGCTCAACGCCAACTGGGTCGTGTTGACACCAAGCTGGACATTCACGCGTACACAACCTCTGGTTTTCAACGCCCAGCCCGGACAGGATCCACTTTGGGATGATACATCAGGTATGATGTCTCAGGCCCATGCCCTGAATTTGAATATTGCACTTTTCCCGACACCCAATTTCCCAGCGCCTGCTGATGATTGGTGGATAAGCGCACCGCGTGATTTTGGCTGGTGGAATGAATGGTTCGACCACTATCATCAATTTGCGCTCCACTATGCGGATCTCGCCGCACGCAACAATGCAGAAACGTTAATACTTGGCGGAGAGTGGCTTGCTCCTGCCATGCAAAACGGAATCCTGGCAAATGGAGAGCCCTCCGGTGTGCCCGCGGACGCAGAATTACGCTGGAATGCAATTCTTGCCGATCTGCGCGGCCACTTTGGCGGCAAGATCTGGTGGGCATTGCCTTTTACACCTGGCAGCCTTCCGAGCTCACCTCAATTCGTCAAAAGTGCAGATGGGGTTTATCTGCTCTGGAATGCCCCTCTCAGTCAGGAAAACCCAGCCGATAAAAATGCAATGATCGCCGAGGCTGTCCGATTACTTGATGAAGAAATTTCACCCTATCAGGTCGCCGTCGAAAAAGAGATTATTCTCGGACTGGCCGCTCCTTCGGCGACTGGCGTAGAGTCTGCTTGCATTCTTGATCCATTGGGGACCTGCCTGGATTGGACCTCACTTAGCCGGCCAAACGCTGATATTCCCTCGGTTAATTTAAATTTACAGGCCCAAACCGATGTATACGAATCCATGCTAACGGCTATTAATGGCCGCTCCTGGATTGATGGATTCATTAGCCGAGGCTACTATCCGCCTGTAATGCTTAAAGATAAATCGGCTTCGGTCTACGGCAAACCAGCAGCTGACCTGCTTTGGTACTGGTATCCAAGATTATTGGGTTTGGCCCAATAGCGGTTTCGGATTAGCAGAAAAATGCCGCTCTGAAAAAGCGGCATTTTGTTTTTTAATTTTTTTTATGCAGATATTTTATGGAATCGAAGTGGGCGTTAAGGTAGGCGTTGAAGGTAATATCCAGTAAGGAGTAGGTGATGGTATCAGTGAGGGCGTCGGCGATATTTCAAGCGTTGGAGCAGGGGTCGCTGTTTGATAGAAGAATTCCAATGATTCAGTTGGATCAACATCCTCTCCCTCCCAACCACCAACCCAATACTTGCCGCCATCAGCCGCGATTACCTGAGCAAAAAACCAACCATTGTCACTATTCTTGTTCATCACACCCGTTAATGTGAGTATAGAATTTCGCGGCTCCTTCGGTCCGCCTATCGCCTTATTCGGCGCAGAGCGAAGTTTCACGCCATTTTTACGGATAACCTTCACTTTTACACCTTTCAATATGCTAAACATTTTATTCGTCCCAATATTAAACCCACTACCCCTCGGCATGGATATTACAGAACCAGTTTTCCAAGCGGGCCACGATGTCAAAATTATAGGTTCTGGCGTTGCGCTGGGAGTCGAAGTCGGCGTATTTGTTGATGTTGGCACAAAGACATAAACTGTATTGGTTGGCTGTAAGGTAATTGTAGGGCGAAGGGTTGCTGGAGTGGGCGTGTTAGTATTTAGAGAACTGGGCTCCCATGTTTGGAACGCGGCAGCTGTTTGTGTGCTAGCCACTATTGTAAAAACAAGGCCAGGATCCTCAACTTGTTGTGATGAGCAAGCAGACAGAAATATAAGGGCGCATAATATCTGTACGATTTTATTTATCTTCTTCATAAAACTCCAAAACCTTTTTCCTTGATTATACACAATCTACGACTTTTTCGAAGGGATTACCATCCTGCAAAAGTCGTGTTTTTTTAAGAAAAACACCAATTATAATTATCCGAATTCAAATTGGCAAACCGGAGGAGAGATGTCACCAAAAATTCGCAACTTCTTAGTTGGTCTAATTATTTTCTTGTTCATTCTTGGTATTGGTGGAAGCCTGTTGTATAAGAATTGGGTAAAAACCAATACGCCTCTTTCATTTCCCCAGGTAAACGGCGAGATTAACCTCAAAGGATTGGATGACCCCGTAGATGTCTATCGGGATGAAATGGGCATACCGCATATCTATGCCAGTTCATTACATGATCTTTTCATGGCACAAGGATATGTGCAAGCGCAGGATCGATTCTGGCAAATGGATGCCTGGAGGCATATTGGATCAGGAACGCTTTCAGAAATGTTTGGTTCTGCGCAAATTGAAACGGATGCCTTCCTGCGTACGCTGGGATGGAAGCAGACCGCCGAACTGGAATATGCCTCTGCAGAGGGTGATGCAAAACTGATGTTGGATGCCTACGCTGAGGGCGTTAACGCCTATCTGGATGGGCGTAGCGGCACGGAACTCAGCCTCGAATATGGCATTCTGAAATTGCTCAACGCCGATTATATTCCAGCTCCCTGGACTCCCATCAACTCGCTGACCTGGGGCAAGGCCATGGCCTGGGATCTGCGTGGCAACATGGGTGCAGAAATCGAGCGCGCTATTCTGCTGAAAACACTCACTGCGGAGCAAGTGGATATGCTTTTCCCACCGTATCCGGTGGATCATCCTGTTATCGTCCCAACCATCGGCGAAAATGCAGCTTTAACGGATAATAAAGTGATGGCAGTCCTTAGCACCCCTGCAACCACAGATCTGCTCGAAAATGTCAAGACAAATTTTGCCCTGCTTGAAAGTGTGCTTGGCCCAACGGGAGCAGGCATCGGGTCAAATTCGTGGGCGATCGCTGGATCACGTACTGATACGGGAATGCCTTTGCTCGCAAACGATCCCCATTTGGGTATCCAAATGCCATCCATCTGGCATCAAATCGATCTACATTGCCTACCGGTCACTGAAGATTGCTCATTCGAATCGGAAGGTTTTTCCTTCCCGGGCGTGCCAGGAGTTATCATTGGCCACAATGCCAAGGTCGCCTGGGGTTTTACCAACGTTGGGCCAGACGTCATGGATCTCTATATTGAGCGCGTTAATCCTGAGGATCCGAACCAATACGAAGTCAACGGAGAATGGGTAGATTTTGAAACGCGGACAGAAATTATCAAAGTCGGCGGCGGTGATCCTGAAGAAATTATCGTACGGTTGACGCGCCATGGGCCGGTCATCTCGGATACTTATGGCCCCCTCAAAGATGAAGACCTTGATAAAGACAAAGAGCCTTTCAAAGACAAAGCGGGCATCGACCTGCCCGAAAATTACGTTGTAGCACTCAGTTGGACAGCCCTTGAACCTGGGAGTGTATTTGAGGCTATTTGGGGTTTCGATAACGCGCAAAACTGGGAAGAGTTCCGCGAGGCCTCGCGCGGATTTGGCGTGCCTGCCCAGAATCTGCTCTATGCCGATGTAGATGGCAATATCGCCTATCAGATGCCCGGACGCGTCCCCGTGCGCGCCAATGGAGACGGACGCTACCCAGCCCCCGGTTGGACAGATGAATACGAGTGGATAGACTATATTCCTTTCGAGGAGCAACCCTGGCTGCTCAACCCGCAATCCGGTTTCATTGCCACTGCAAACAATCAGGTTAACCCCTGGGATTACCCCTACCTGATTTCCACAGACTGGGCTTACGGCTATAGGGCCGAGCGGATCGTCAATATGCTTGAAAGTGGCCCCGAGAAGATCGACATCGCCTATATCCAGCAAATGCAGGGGGATGGAAAAAATCTCAATGCCGAAACTCTGGTTCCGCTTCTCGGACAGATTCCGCTTGAGGAGCATTTAGCCGAACGATACGCCCTCCTTTCAACTTGGGATTACCAAAACAATATGGACTCAGCCCCCGCTGCCCTCTTCGCTGTCTACTGGAAGAATTTACTGGCAGTCACCTTCAACGACGACCTTCCCGAGGATTATTGGCCCGAGGGTGGCTCACGCTGGTTTGAAGTCATGCGCAATATCACTCCAGACGAGAATAATTTTTTCTGGGATGATAAAGAAACAGAAGAAAAAGAAAAGCGCGATGATATGTTCATAAGGGCTTTTAAACTGGCAGTAAAGGAAATTGAAGATCTCCAGGGCAAAGATCCCTCTGCCTGGAATTGGGGAGAATTGCATACGGCCACTTTTGAGAATCAAACATTGGGGCAATCTGGAATTGGACCCATTGAAAATCTCTTCAATCGTGGCCCCTTCCCTACGGCAGGCGGTGAAAGTATCGTTAACGCAACCGGCTGGACCACCACTGATGGCTACGTAGTAGACTGGCTCCCCTCCATGCGTATGATCGTTGATCTGAACGATCTGGACAACTCGATCACCGTCCACACAACCGGGCAATCCGGTCATGCCGGGCATCCACATTATATTGATATGGCCGACATGTGGCGCAATATTGAATATTATCCGATGTACTGGGATCAAGGCTCTGTTGTAAGTAATAGTGAGGACCATCTACGATTGGTTCCTTAAAACGCTAAACACAAAGGGCACAAAGTGACACGAAGAAGATGTTTAATTATCCCTTTGTGATCCTTCGTGCCCTTTGTGTTAAAAAATCAGTTAATTATTTCAGGCGCATATTTATCCGCAAATAAACTTGGTGTGCCCCCCGTATGCCAGAAAAGAACCTTATCGTCAGGCTTGAAATAACCTGACCGAATAAGATCGATCATCCCCCCAGCTGCGCGACCTGTATAAACCGGATCCAGCAGCAAGCCTTCGTATTTGGCGAATAACTGGACTGCTTCGCGTTCGAGGTCGGTCAGGACACCATAGCCCGCTTTACAATATTGATCGGTAGCGAGCACATCCGTGAGTTCAAATTGCTCCCGTTTGCCTAGCAGTGTCGAGGCCTCAGAAGCCAATGCCGATACATGCTCCTTGAGCCAGTTCTCGTCCTCATCAATGCTGATGCCAAGAATCTTCCCGTTAAATCCGAAGAGACGTTTGCCAAGTGTCAGTCCGGCATGAGTCCCGCCCGACGATGTTCCGAAAACGATCCAATCGAAGTGAGCATCTTGCCCGATCAGCTCCTGCACTGCAAAAGCGTAGCCTAACGCGCCTGTGGGGCTGGAACCTCCATAGGGAACCAGATAG
Organism: Candidatus Desulfolinea nitratireducens; assembly: GCA_014382535.1. Lineage (GTDB taxonomy): Bacteria > Chloroflexota > Anaerolineae > Anaerolineales > Villigracilaceae > Desulfolinea > Desulfolinea nitratireducens. Next base: position 33,315 of record JACNJN010000026.1, read on the forward strand.
GGCATCCCGCCCTCGGCGAGACTCTCCTCATAGGTCTCCTGCAAGATACGGTCACGGTCAGCCCGGTCAGCCACCCAGACGATCCTCGCACCAAAGAGGCGATCCAATAAAAGATTCGCAGAAAGCTGCTCTGGTTTTTCTCCATTCAGGACAAGGATACATTCAAATCCATAACGGGCAGCAGCAGCAGCCGTTTGTCGGCAATGATTGGACTGTGCCGCCCCACCCGAGATGAGGGTCTTCGCTCTCTGCGCTTGTGCCTCAGCGACAAGAAATTCCAGCTTGCGGGTCTTGTTGCCGCCAAATGCAAGACCCGTCTGGTCATCGCGTTTGACATAAAGCTGAGGTCCACCAAGAAATTCAGATAGACGAGGTAACTCTTCAATCGGAGTCGGCAAATGAGCAAAGTTAAGGCGAGCAGGGATTTTCATGGAAGCTCCTTAAAATAAAAGGGGAAATTATATGAATACATGATAAGGATGCGTGAAAAGTGAAGATCACTCATCACTCGTCACGCGTTTCGTCCTTTTCTTTCCTCGCATCCGCATCATATCCAGCACGCGCGGAATAATTTTTGTGTATAGACTATACCAAAACGAATTTGGTGTGTAATCCCACGCACCGAGGGTTCGGACAACCTCCCCTCCCAGGCCTTGCTTGAAACGGAAGACCCCCCACAGACTATCGCTTTCGTCAAAGATTTCGGGCGCTCCCCACAGGTCGTAAACTGCACAGCCGCGTGATTTAGCGCGCTTCATCGCCTCCCATTGCAGGAGATAGGTCGGCATTTTATTGCGATGCAAAGTTGTGGACATACCATAAACATAGTAGGCTCGTTCGGCAAAATAAAAGACGAAGATCGCTGCGACAGGCTCACCATCGACTTCGGCAATTAATGGTTCACAAGCAGGGGTTTTGGTTACAGGTTGGAGGTTGGAAGGTTGAAAGTTTTGCCAAACGGTCAGGTAATATTCTTCATCACGAATTGCAAAGCCGTCGCGGACACTTGTCTCGGCATACATTTTATAGAGCATCGCCCAATCGTCAGAAGCGCCTACACGCATCGTGACGCCCTTGCGTCCCGCCAAACGAATATTGTAGCGAGTCTTTTGCTTCATCCGCGCCAGGATCTCATCCTCGGAGGCAGAAAGATCGACCAGCACCGTATTCCGAAATTGGATCTGGTCATCCGAAAATCTCCAACCGCGATTATCTAATGATAATTGAAGATTTTGCCCCGTAGACATGATTCTTCGAGGAACATGCTCTTGCGATAAAGCAGTCTCCTCAAAGGTGAGATTGCTTACCCTTTCGGGCACAGGTCGTTGGGCTGAAGCCTCCCTCGCAAAGTCATCTTCTTTTTCAGGGATCCCGATTCCCAAGATGACATCTGGGTCAATTTTGACAAAGATCGCACCCTGTTTTTTTGCAAAATCCTGCAAATCATCAAGTACCCGCTCACGCAGAGATTCATCCTCCCAGTCCATCAGCGGGCCTTTGGGAAGATAGAGCACACTTAATCGAGCAGCGAATCCGCTTATGGGCAGAGCACGCTTCAAGATCATCGCAGCCGCTACGATCTGATTACCTTCATCCCAGACAAAGGGCATAGACTCCCAGATATATTTGGACTTCACCTGCGACCACTCCCAGGTTTGCAAAAAATGGGGATTGGGAAGTTGGGTAATCAGAGTGTTCCAATCGGAACCAGAATAGGGTTTCATAAATTAATCTCAGATTCTGAGCGGAGCGACCGACAGGGAGTAAAGTCGAAGGACGACATTAATAAAAACCGCTCTTCACCCTGTCGGGTACAGGCGACTTCGCTTCGCTCCGCTCAAAGACTGGTTGTGTTTCATATATACTATTTCTTCGTCGCTGTTCTATATAGCGTATACAAAAATGGTTTATAAACTCGATCCAGCGCCTGGGCTGCGCGTTTGACTTCACCGCCAAATCCTCGTTTAAATCGATATACGCCCCATAAGCCTTCATTTCTCTGCGTTCCCGTAAAATGCTTTTCCAGCGTTTCCTCATCTCGATCAGGGACACCCCAGAGATCATACTCCTCTGCGCCATGTTCCTTGGCCCAGCGCATTGCTTCCCATTGGATGAGATAGGTCGGCATCCGATTCCGTTCTTGATTATTGGAGGCCCCGTACATATACCAACTCCGATTTCCACTGATAAAAACCATCACTGCTGCAAGGGGTTTGCCCTCATATTCTGCGACCAATAATTCTGCCGAACCGCCTGGATGAAAGAGATCATAGGCACGCTGATAATATTCCCGCGTGTGGACTCCAAATCCGTCCCGCCCGCCGGTGATCTGGATCATCTCGTTGAAGGCGTCAATATCATCCCAGGCCCGAACAGTGACTCCCTTGCGCCCTGCCAAGCGGATGTTATAACGCGTCTTCTGTTTCATCCGCGCCAAAATCTCGTCTTCAGTACCGCGTAAATCCACGACAATGGTTCGCGGCGGCTGGATCGGGTCACCTATCTGCCAACCGGTGAGGGAAAGATGATCATCTTTCTCTTCCCAGGTGTCTGGCTCAACCTTCAAAAAGATGGCCTTACGTTCAAGGCAAATACGGTCCACTTCATCGCCGAGCGCAGTGTTTTCGCCAAAGATTTTAGGAATAGGCTTGGGGAGATAGGCGATCGTATACCCGAGTGGCAATTTGCGGAATAAAATCTGTGCACTATGTTCGCCGGCTTTAACTCGGACAGCTTCCCAGCCAAAAGAGGATTTCAACTCCCCCCAGGCGCCGCTTTGCAAAATATGGGCGTGGGGTTTTTTTTCGATAATATCATTCCAGTCTGTTAAGAGAATTTCGGGCATAGGATTAATAGTTATATTAGTGTTGTCATTTCGGGGGGAGGGGTAGAATGGATCTCCGCACCGGGGACACTCTCGTCGAGGGTGCTGACAATCGCGCTCGCATCTCCAACCTGAGACAAACTCTCTAAACGGCGAACAAGCTCAAGGAGGCGGTCGTTCCCGAGTTCCTCATCCCCATCGAGACGAAAGATATCGGGATGCTCGGTCTGGTCATAGCTAGTATCTGCTTCCCACAAGATTTCACTCATTTTTTCACCGGGGCGGATTCCCGTGAAAATGATCTCGATATCTTCCTCAGGCTCCAATCCCGAAAGACGGATCAAATCTTCGACCAGATCAAGGATTCGGACCGGCTCACCCATATTAAGCACAAAGGTTTCACCGCCCTGCCCCATCGCAGAAGCCTGCAACACAAGATGGACCGCTTCAGGAATGGTCATAAAGAAACGCTCCATGTCAGGATGGGTAACAGTGACTGGGCCGCCGATAGCGATCTGACGCTTGAAGAGGGGAATAATGCTGCCGCGGCTGCCGAGCACATTTCCAAAGCGGACGACGGTAAACGCCCGCGACTTTTGACGTGCTGCGTCCAGGACGATCATCTCTGCCAGACGTTTGGTTGCGCCATAGACGTTGGAGGGGTTGACCGCTTTATCAGTGGAGATCATCACAAGACGCTTTACGTTGGCATTTATAGCGGCTTCCACCAATCGCTGTGTTCCCAACACATTATTGGTGATCGCCTCCTCAATATTGGCATTGGCTTCCATCAAGGGAACATGTTTGTGTGCAGCAGTATGAAAAATTACCTCCGGGCGATATTCCCCAAACATACGTGCCAGTCGTTCAGCGTGTCGGATATCAGCAATGATGGGAGTAAATTTCAGCGCGGGGTAATCTTCCTGCAATTCAAGCAGGGCTTCAAAAATGCTATTTTCACCATGCCCCAGCAAGATCAATTCGGAAGGTTCCCAACGTGAGATTTGGCGACATAACTCACTGCCAATCGAACCACCCGCACCAGTGACGAGAACAGATTTCCCTTTGAGGGATGCGCCAAGCAAAGCCTCGTTGGTGCGAGCAGGCTGGCGTCGTAAAAGATCGGTAATGTCAACATTACGCAAACGGCTAACGTTAATCTTTCCGCCGAGTAGCTCATAAATCCCTGGCATTGTGCGAAAAGGAATATCTGCCCGGCGACAAATTTCTGCTACCTGACGCACCAACTTGCCGGGTGCGCTCGGAATCGCAATGATCACTTCGTCAAACTGCTGGTTTTCCAAAACCTTGGGCAATTCAGCAATAGTGCCTATGACCGGGATCCCATAAATTTCCTGTCTTTGCTTGGCAGGATCATCGTCAAGAAATCCAACAGGAGTAAAATCAATTTTGGTCGTGCGCTGCATTTCTCGTACAACCAGTGCGCCCGCATCCCCCGCACCAATGATCAGGGTTTTATGTGATTTGCCATTCCGTGTGGAGCTTTGCTCAGCAAGGATTCTGAGAACAAATCGCGAGCCACCAATCAACACAAGGGAAAGCAGCCAATCAATCCCCAATGCAGAGCGCGGCATCCCGGGGCGTACCAATTCTGTGCCAAGCAAAAGGAGCATCACCCCTGTCGTGGCAACGGAGGCTGTCGTCACAGCTGTGGCGATAAGTTTTAGTTCATTGATGCTCGCATAAATCCACATCTGGCGATAAAGACCAAAGAAATAATAGATTGGCACTTTAATCACTAGAGCAACTGCAATCATGATGAGAATTGCCGGAAAATAAAAGGGTAATTCTCCCACGTCAAGTCGTAACGCAAAACTGCCCATGACCGAAATAATAATCACGAGCAGATCGCCAATTAAGACGAAGCGGTTGCGCATGCGCGGTCGCGATTTCTCTTTTAAGCCATCATCCATGCGGCAGTTTCTTTCATCCCATCATCCAGGGTGGTTTGCGCCCTGAAAGCAAATAATTCTTTGGCCCGTTTTGGGCTGCCCACAGAGCGATAGATATCGCCTGCGCGGGGGGCATCAAAAATAGGCCGCGGCGCGTTGGGAAAAATATTGAAAAGACTCTCGATCAAATCAAGGATGCCTGTCTCTCGGCCTGTGCAAATGTTGAAAATACCTCCAGCTGCAGCATCACTTGATGCAGCCAATAAGTTTGCCCGCACCACATCACCAACGAATATCAGATCGCGTGATTGGCCTCCATCGCCATAAATGGTGACAGCCTTACCATCCAGCATCTGCCGGATAAAAATTGGTATAGCGGCGGCATACGCTGTATCAGGCGCCTGTCTGGGACCGAAGACATTGAAATAACGCAGGGCTGTCACACCCAAGCCAAGGGATCGTGTATAAAGTTGAGCGTATATTTCATTCACACGTTTGGACGCGGCGTAAGGCGACATCGGGCTGAGATGCGTTTCTTCGTCGAGGGGCAAGGCTTCTGACTCCCCGTAGACAGCTGCGCTGGAAGCGAAAACTACCCGTTGGACGCCAGCTTTACGTGCGGCCTCAAGCAGGCTTTCGGTTCCCCGGATATTGACATCAAAACAGGTGCCGGGAGTCTCCATGGATAATGGGACCGAGACAAAAGCCGCTTGATGGAAGACCAGGTCCACGTTCACGAGCGAAGCGGCGACCGCATCTGCGTCCCGAAGATCACCCTCAATAATTTCAACATCCGCACGGACAGCATCCAGATTTTCCCGTTTCCCTGTAGAAAAGTTATCGAGAACACGGACTTTATCACCACGTTCAAGTAAGGCTCTGACAAGATGAGAGCCAATAAAACCTGCTCCACCAGTAACCAAAGATGTTGTCATTTAGCGTCCTTTGAAACCAAAGACGGTACCAAAGGTACGGAGTAAGATGGTAAGGTCCATACCGATGGTGCGATGTTTGATATAGTAAAGATCGTATTCAAGCTTGATCCCAGTATCAAAGGTGGAGGAGGCGTAGCCCTGAGTAATTTGTGCCCAACCGCTAATCCCGGGTTTGACAAGCAATCTTGCCCGATAAAATGGGATTTCCTTCTGAAAGTGAACCACGAATTTTTCTCGCTCGGCACGGGGCCCGGCAAGACTCATTTCTCCGCGTAAAACATTGAAAAA
>JACNJN010000146.1 GCA_014382535.1 Candidatus Desulfolinea nitratireducens
TCATTTCTTTATTTTTTTTGGAGAATATTATGTCTTTATCCACAAAACATCAAAAAGGGCAGGGGCTGGTCGAATACGCTCTTATTCTGGCCCTCGTTTCTGTTGTCGTCTTAGGGGTGCTTCTCATTCTTGGCCCCGGTGTAGGAAATGTCTTCACCGAGATCAACAGCACCTTGACAACAAATAGTGGTAGTGCGTTTGTGCCTACTGCTGTCCCACCGACGGCAACGCCAGTCCCAACATGGACCTTTTGTGCAACTGAGGACGACTTTTGTAGTTTCAGCGGTACGGCGCCAGTTCGATACGGCGCAAATGGAACTTGGGTCACAGGCACTTATACGAACGGTGTAGCCTGTACCAACGGTGTATTTGGTGATCCCGTACCTATGGTTGTGAAATCCTGTCAGGTTTTTCAATAATCATATCTGCAAAATACAAAGAGACTCCTTTCAATTATTCATAAGGCACGTCCCGATTCTCACAGGCTTGGTTCCTCTGATGAGCATCTCTGCTGCAAATTTCTGCCCGCATACCACATCCCATTTTTGAAATCTTCTATAATTAAAGCAATTACCCTTCTCTTTTGAGAAGGGTAATTGCTTTGTCAAAGGTAGGTTTGCAACAAATCTGGCTTCAAGACAGGCGCTTTCGCCCGCTCAGCCATCCTTCCGAGTGGGGCGATTTTTCCATAAATGCTTGAATTCCGAATATCTAATCTGCACAATCTTGGTATAATCTTCGCTCTACGTGTCCTGCGTAAAATATTATACGTATGTAAATCACAAAGGAGCAGGATGAACAATCTAGACAAAAAATACCATATCTGGACTGCCGGTTGTCAGATGAACGTCGCTGACTCCCGCAGGCTGGGTTCTTCCCTTGAACATCTCGGTTACAACTTTACTGCGCAAGCCAAAGAAGCCGATGTGCTCGTTCTCAATACCTGTGTCGTGCGCCAATCTGCCGAGGATAAGGCCCTCGGCTTCCTGCATTCCATCCGCCCGCTCAAGAAAAACAATCCTGATCTCGTCATTAATTTGATGGGCTGTCTCGTTGGCGTGCGCGGCTCAGAAAAATTGCAGAAAAAACTTCCCTTTGTGGATGTCTTCTCCCCTCCATCAGATCCCGGCCCTTTGATCGCCTACCTAACCCAGGATGAAGATTACGTTGCCGAAACGACTGCGACCCAAAACAGGTTTGCGCTTATGGATGGTGAGATCATCATCCCGGAGCATGAGCGTGGCAAACTCGTTTCCGCTTTTATTCCCGTTGTTTATGGTTGCTCTCACGCCTGCACTTATTGCATCATTCCCTATCAGCGCGGCATCGAACGGAGTCGCCCTCTCGGCGAGATCGTCGCGGAGGCACGCTCATTGGCAGAACAAGGCGTCAAAGAGATCACGCTGCTCGGTCAGATCGTGGATCGCTACGGCAAAGAGGTGGAAGATGGACCCAACCTCGCCGACCTGCTTCGCATCCTGAACGATGTTGAGGGTCTCGAGCGGATCCGTTTCCTCACATCTCATCCTGATTATTTCGGCGAAGATATTATGGAAGCCGTTGCAGATCTACCCAGGGCGATGCCCCATTTTGAAGTCCCCATCCAGGCGGGTGATGACAAAGTGCTGGAAAATATGAAGCGTGGCTACACCCAGGCAGATTACCGCAAGTTGATCGCGCTGATCCGCGAAAAGGTGCCGGACTGCTCCATCGCAACAGATATCATTGTCGGATTCCCCGGCGAGACCGAAGAGCAATTTGAGCAGACCTATCAACTCCTCGCCGATCTGAAAATGGACGTGGCTCATCTCGCTCGCTACTCTCCCCGCGAAGGGACGGTTTCCGCCCGCCGCATGCCAGATGACATTCCAGACGCCGAAAAACGGAGACGCTTTCATCGCCTGGAGGCTCTCCAGAAAACGATCGCAACTGAAATCAACGCGCGTTATCTCGGTGAAAGTGTCGAGGTGCTTTTCGAGGAAAAGGTCAAGGGGCGCTGGCGCGGACGGACACCCACGAACAAACTCGTCTTTGTCGAAACAGATGATGATCTGCGTGGGCAAATAATTCCCGTCCGAATCACCTGGACAGGCCCCTGGTCGATGCAAGCCAGCCTGATACGGAAACCCATCATTTCGTTATAGTGTAGTCATGCGCTATCACCATCTGCATTTTTAGCCGTAATGGAATAATTCTGGTTTTCGAAGGATACGAGCCCGTCAAAAAAGAATAACAAAAAGGCTCACCTTTTCGGTGAGTCTTTTTGTTCGAATAAATGTAAAAAGTCAACGCTAAAGCATTTGCGATTCAGATGAGGCAGTTCAAGCAAAACACTATATAGTCTTGTTAGGCTTTTGATAGATTTAGTGAGTTTGTATCTTCCCAAAATCGCATATTTCTACCAAAGGACAGACAGTGCATTCCGGTTTACGCGCCTTACAAATCTCACGCCCCAGGCGAATAATATTCAAATGACCAGCATAATAGGTTTCTGGAGGGAATATCTCTTCAAGATAAGGATGAGCCTGCTCCACGGTCATCTTCTCTGGGCGCAGCCCAATTCGGCCGGTGACACGATAAATATGCGTATCAACCGGGAAAGAGGGCATCCCCAATGAAAAAAGCAGCACGATCGCTGCTGTCTTTGGGCCAACTCCCTTAAACCTGGTCAACCAGGCATGGGCTTCATCCAGCGGCATCTTTTTCAAAAACTCAATATCCAACTCGCCGCGCTCGTCACTGATCTGGCGCAGCACCTTTTGGATGCGCGGCCCCTTCTGGTTTGCCAGTCCTGCTATACGCACAGCTTCAATAACCTCGTTCTCAGGAGCATCGCGAACCTCTTCCCAGGTTGGAAAATTTTTACGCAGGTTATTAAAACCTCGATCACGGTTGACATCATTGGTATTCTGCGAGAGGATCGTCGAAACCAGCTCGTCGATCGCCGGTAATGGATTCCGCCAAATCGGCTCCCCAAATTTGTCCATCAGCCGGTTATGAACATCCAAGGCCCTTTCTTTAATCTCAGACATTTTCTTTTTCCAGATTAAAAACAGGGCGACTTTCACCCACGATTAATTTCCGCCAATTCAAGATCGGGTTTACAGGTCCAAACTCAGCCAGTTCTTCCATCTCTTTATCGTCTACTATGCCAAGTTGACGGAGTATTTCGATCATCACTGCGGCGCGAACAGCTTCGGTCTTATCACCATCAGATATCTTTAGCGCAATACCAACTCCTTTTGGGCCTGCCTCCGTCAAATTGGGCAGGATCCCAACAGCCAGATATCCCTCTGCGCCCGTCTTGACGACAAGTTTTCCACGCCCAACCTGCATCAGCCGCGTATCAAAACGACCATAGCCACTCACCATTTCAGGAAAACCCATCATCGCCGAAGTGATGATTTGGCAGGCCTCTGCACGCTTCTGATGCAATTCATGGGGGTCTGTAAGGCGTGCAAAACCCAAGGCTGCATTGTAAAGGGGGATTGCAAAATTTGGCGCTGAGCAACCATCCGTACCGAGTTTGACCTCCGCAGGGTCGATCTGACACATCTCGGAAAAAGCCGCCAAAATATCCTTTTGAATTGGATGCTCCAGATCAAGGTAATTGGAGAGTGGCAACCCTCGGCTTTTGGCCTGCGCAAGCATTCCGGTATGTTTCCCTGAACAGTTGTGTCGGATCGAGGTTGGTTTTTCTCCTGCAGCGATCAGGGCCTCAGTGGTCTCCCTGTCTAATGGCGGGTGGGAGCCACATTGCAAATGGCTTTCCTCGATGCCAACCTTGGCCTGGATTCCACGTACCGCATCAACGTGCATGTCGGTGCCACCATGTGAGGCGCAAATCTGGGATATTTCGCGCGGAAGCAAGCCAAAGGCACGGGCGCCTCCCTGCTCGACAAAGGGGATCGCTTGAAAAGGTTTCGCAGCAGAACGGAGATAGGTTACAAGCTGGGGATTCCCGATCCAGGCGAGCAATTTTCCTGAAGAATCAACAACGGCCGCTGCTCCATAATGGAGCGATTCGACCGTTGTGCCGCGCGTTCTTTCCAACACCGGTTTGTAACTGGTTATCATTTAATCTTCGTCCGTTTTTTTAGAAGTATAGTGGCGGGTATAGTATTCTGCTAAACCATAACGCAGACGTTGCGTGTAAAAATCGCGCTCGGAGGCGAGAAAACGCAAGGGGGAGAGAAGTGCGGAAATCAGTTTTTCGGTTGCTTCAGGGCCAGCTTTTTTTTCAGCCAGCGCGTCAATCTTTTTATAGGCGTTTTTGATAAGTTTGTGTTGTTTATCAAGAGTACTTCCAGCACAAACACCGCCACGTCCACTTATGATGGTATAGCCTTTATAAGCATCACTGGCCAGAAGGTTGAGGTCTTCGATCCAGCGCGGCAGATCAGCGTTGGAGAAGAATGGAGGCTGGTTTTTGATGACTGTATCACCAACAAAAACGATTTTTTCTTCCGGGAGAATCAGCCAGATGGCACCCTTATTAGAGCCTGAATGGTGTTCAAGAATGATGGGAGTTTCTCCCCACTGAATGCTCATTTTCTTTGTAAAGGTAATCTCTGGCGGCGCCCAGCGGATATTACCCAAGCTGGGGAGTGCCTCCCACTCCGCGCCTGTTGTATGCCCTTGCGCCTTAAAAATACTTGGGCGACTGCGAAAAAAGATTGCGGCGTTTTCATGCGCCAGAACAGGGCAATCCATGGCACGCGCGCCAATGGTGCGGTCTACATTTGTATCGAGGCTGATCAGCAAGCGATCATACCCACTTTCAAGATCGAGGAGGTCGGCACGCCAGGAACGCCCATCTTCGGGGATGGGCGGTGCGTCAATATAGATCAGGCCGCGGGGAAGGTTGATCGCCCCCAATGTAACGCCTGCGTATTTATTTTCGATATGAATATTTTCTTTAAGAGATTGCATTTAGGCTTCCTGTTACTTGTTTTTTTTGATCGGCAAATTGATATTGATACGTGTTCCGGCTTGATAGTCATTATCAACCCAAATTTTTCCACCATGCCCTTCTACAGCAAGGCGACAAAAGGCAAGGCCAACACCCAGCCCAGATATCTTTTCTTTGCCCTTTACACGGACAAATTTTTCGAATATTTGGGCACGATCTTCTGAACTGATCCCGATTCCATTATCTTCAACCCAGAGTTGCAGCCATTCACCATCCACTTTTGCGCCAACCTCAATGTTGCCTTCAATCGGGGTGAATTTGGATGAATTTTCAATCAGGTTGATGAGTACCCGACTGATCATATCACCATCCACCCAGATATTGGGGAGGTCATCTGGTAAGATTTTATATAAATTCTGGCGGCGGGTTTCCGTTCCCGGAGTGACAGCATCAAAAGCGTCCTGAACCAACTTTTTGGGAGAATGACCCTGCTGTGTGGCTATCGGTTGACCTGTTTCAAGGCGGCTTATATCAAGCAGCGAGGAGATGAGACGCTCCATTCGTGCAGTAGATCTGCCAACTATTTTGATCAGAGAATCTGTTGCTTCGTCTTTATCTACGAGAAGACTATCCAGGAGATCCAGGCTGGAAATAACATTTGAAAGCGGCGAACGTAAATCATGGTAGATCATCGAGGCCAGATCATCACGTAAGGCATCCAAAGCCTTGCGCTCAGTTATATTGCGAAAAGTCCACTGAATCACCTGCTCATTTTCAAAATTAACATTGTGTAGATAGACTTCCACTGGAATCCCATCTCCATCTTTCACTTGCAGGATTGCCTCATAAGTGGCCGTATGATTATCGCGCAAATAGTCAAATTCCTTTCCCACACTATCCCAATCTATCACGTGAATTTCTTCGATCTTCAATTTACGGATGGCATTGGTATCATACCCACACAGCGAAAGTGCTTTACGATTGGCCTCAAGAATCAGACCATCCCAATCTGTGATTAAGATCGGATCAATACTGTCGTTGAAAAGTTCGCGATATCGTTTTTGGGTTTCTTCGACCTGCTCAAAGAGCTGTGCATTCTGGATCGTTGTCCCCGCCAGACTGCCAATGCCGGTCATCACCAACAGGGCATCAGGGTCGAAAACGCCAGAAATCGGATTAATGGCTTCCATCACGCCGATGATCTTTCCCTGTGCCTGAATAGGCGCTACCGCAATCACATTTGACTCTATTTCATCAAAAAAATCGCCCTTCGCAAAGGGATTCTTTTCCTTAAGCGCAGGGATCACAATCCCACGCCCTTCTCTAACCATTTTTCCGATTACGCCTTTGTTCGCCGGGACACGTTTGCCAATAATACTCCCTGCGTTATCCCCCGTGGCGGCATGAAAAACAAAATCTCCACCGGGCCCTTCCTGCAGCGCCAGTGCGACAGTTTCCACCTGCAAAGCCTGAGATGCCTGATTCAAAATCCGGTGATAGACATCATCCATCTGGAGCGAGGCATTGATCGTTACTGCGCCTTCTGCCAAGGCAGTCATTACGCGTGCCTGGCGTTGACTTTCTGTATACAGACGCGCGTTTAATATAGCCACTCCGGTCTGATCCGCTATCGCTTGCATCAACTCAAGATGACCATTGTCAAAGGCATTTGGCATTGAGTGGACAATGGTCATCACACCCACAATTTCCTCGTGTGCAATTAATGGGACACAAATCGCAGCTTTTGCGCCACTTTGCTCTACATCATCATCTGGGCGATGCAGCCAGCGTTCATCGAGGCTTGTATCAGGCACAAGAGCAGACTTCCTGTTACGCACCACCCATCCTGCCAGACCACGCTCAACGGTCGCGCGGAGTTGTTGTGTCGTATCATCTTGGATGCGCTGACCATAAACAATGACCGAATGGAGTGGGTTTCCATGACCATCCATCACCACAATACTGCCGCGTTCACCCCCCACATTATCAATCGCTGCAATAAGAACACGTTGCAACACAGTTCGCAAATCGAGGACTGTGGCAACCTCGCGGCTCACACGATAAAGTAGCTCCAGCAGGTTTTGGGTATGGTCAGTAGTCATTGCTAAAAGTATAGCATATCAAGATAGAGTAAAATCAACAAAAACTTTAAAAAAAGGTGAAAAATGAGTCTGGATATCAACCGCATTCAAGCCCTCTGTTTCGACGTGGATGGCACCCTTAGCGATACCGACGATCAATATGTAACTAAATTTGGAAAAATCATCAAACCCTTCTCTTTTCTCTTCAAGGATGCGGATGCACACCGCGCTGCGCGCCGTTTTGTGATGTGGAGCGAAACACCGGCAAATATGATCTTTGGTCTCCCGGACGCCCTCGGACTCGACGATGAGCTTGCTGCCATTTCCGATTGGTTAACGCGAAAAAAACCACCACCCTTAAAACATTTCATCCTGGTGCCCGGCGTTAAAAAAATGCTTACCGCCCTGCACGGACATTTTCCGATGGCCGTTGTCACGGCGCGCAACGAAGAGGGCACGATGCACTTCCTCGAGCAATATGAACTGACTCCTTTCTTCGAGGTGATCGTCAGCGCCCTGACAGCAGAAAGATCAAAACCCTATCCGGATCCCGTCATCCACGCGGCGCAGAAGATGGGCGTTCCCCCCGAAAATTGCCTGATGATCGGCGATACGACTGTCGATATCCGTGCTGGAAAAAGTGCAGGTGCACAAACGGTTGGTGTGCTCTGCGGCTTCGGGGAGGAGAAAGAGCTTCGTCAACGCGGCGCTGATCTGATCCTGGATAGAACCTCTGAACTGGAGGAGATTTTACTCAAGAAGCGAAGCTAAACAATGCTCGATACCTATCACAAAACCATGACAACAATTAGTAACTTACCAACCATCAAAGGATTTACCTGGCGAGGCATAGAATCAACTGATGGCCCCTTGTTGCAAAAATTCGAAGAAGACTGTTCAGTAGTAGATGGAGCAACAAATTTACAATCTTTGGATGAATGGGGGGCACTGGCAAAAGAAAAGGAAATCAACACGCGTAGTATAGTTGCCATCAATGCGCATAATGAAATAGCGCTAACAGGATGGTATCAGGTAGACGAAAGGGTGGAGAGCATTTTAGCCTTTCTTGAGGGACGGGTTCATCCCGATTTTCGGGGGAATCAGTATGGTACAGCCCTGCTTGATTGGCTGGAGAAGAACGCCGGTGCAAAGATGAAGGCTGTGGCCGGAGATCGGGAGTGCACCTACCGGATCATGTTTTATGACCGTGCGCCTGATGCCCCCGCTCTATTTGAAAAAAAGGGCTACATGCTTCAATATATTGAGCAGGAAATGGA
>JACNJN010000162.1 GCA_014382535.1 Candidatus Desulfolinea nitratireducens
TATTTATCTCTGAAACCCTAAGCACGCAATCTTTCGCCCTTGGTGTCGAACACGACCGTTTTGGTCACTTCGCCCTGATAACGTCCTTCGATCAGCTCCACGTCCACACGCGTACCGGTTTTGGCCAATTCAACGGGGAAATACGCGTAGAAAATATTCTTTTCGAGAGTATATCCGTAACCACCACTGCGGACACGCGTGATTAGCTTGCCATTGTGATAGATTGCTTCACCGCCGTAAATCTGGGTAAAATCTTCGCCATCCAGCACCAGGGTGCATAATTTACGTTTCACTCCAGCTTCCTTTTGCCTGAGAAGCGCATCTTTCCCAATAAAATCTTTCTTGTTCAAATCCACACAGAAGCCAAGGCCCGCTTCGTAGGGTGTTTCGAGTTGGGTCACGTCGGCTGTGTAATAGCGGTATCCTTTTTCTAGCCGCAGCGAATCCAGCACCTTGTATCCGCCAACCTCGATGTTAAATTCTTTACCGGCTTCCATAAGCAAGTCCCAAACTGGCGTGGCACGGTTGTATGGAACATATAATTCCCAACCCAATTCGCCCGCATAGCTGACCCGCTGTGCATAGAGCTTAGTTCCGTTTATGGAAATTTGTTTCGTCATCAGATAGGGCTGCGCCTGATTTGAGACATCGTCCCGGGTAAGCTTTTCCAAAACCTGACGGGCCTTTGGTCCCCACAAGGCAAGACAAGCCCATTCTTCGGTGATATCACGGATGGAAACTCCACCATCCTCCTTTTCAGCATGCATCTGTAACCAGGCTATGTCGTTGGCAATGAAACTCGAACCGGTGATGACCCAGAAGGTATCCTCTCCGAGACGGGTGACAGTAAGATCCGCTTCCACCCCACCCTTCGGATTGAGAAATTGCGTGTACATAGCCGAGCCAACAGGCTTGTCCATATTACTATCGGATACACGCTGGAGCAAAGGCAGCGCAGCTTTGCCCCTCACCTCGATCTTGCCAAAGGGAGTCAGGTCAAAAAGGCAAACCCGTTCTCGGGTGGCCTGGTGTTCATCCCTAAGACGCTCGAAGTATGGTGGCTTGGCCCAGCCCCACTTGCGTTGATCTGTGCCCATACGCCGCCAGGGCTTACCAGGCTGAATATAGTTGACACGCTCCCAACCGAATTTCTCGCCAAAGACTGCACCAAGTTCCTGCAAGCGGTGGTGAACGGGGCTGACGCGGTGCGGTCTAGCCCATTCATGTTCGTCGTTGGGGAATCTTAAACGATAGTAATATTTCACACTCTCACGTGTTCGCTCTGCAGCATAGATGGGATCCGAAAAATAATTCCCGAACCGGGTAGCCTTGTAGGAATATACATCCATTGTCGGCTCACCACCGATAATCCACTCGGCCATCAATTTGCCAATCCCACCTGCCCCGCCGTAGCCATTGAGTGACATCCCAGCTGCCATCCACATGCCGCGCACTCCTGCCATCGGTCCCAGCACAGGCTGGCAATCAGGCGTGTACGCACCAGGGTGGTTGACCAGCGTAATGATGCCGGCCTGGTCAAGGAAGGGCAGGCGGCGGATCGCTCCTTCAAGAAGTTGTTCAAACCGGTCCATATCGGGAGGCAGGGTGTCGCCACCGTGCTCCCAAGGGGCGCCGTCAATCCAGCGTTCCAGCGGATTTGGTTCATATCCTCCAATCACCAATCCTCCATGTTCCTGCCGCATGTAAACCAGATTATCAGGATCGCGCAGACAGGGAGTTTCCGCGTTGAATTCATACCCAGGAACGGCCTGAAGCGCGATATGTTGATGATCCACTGGTGTAGTCGGGAAATACAGACCTGCCATCGCAGCAATACGCGGTGCCCACATCCCGGCTGCATTAACGACTAATTCGGTTTTGATGGCCCCTTTATCTGTCAATACTTCTGTGACCTCTCCTCTCGGAGAGAGTTTGATTCCTGTTACCCGCGTATCAGTATAGACTTTTACGCCCAGCTCTTTGGCAAATTTCACCATACTGGTCGTAGCCGTGTATGGATCCAGTTGTCCGTCTCTCGGTAGATACATCCCGCCATACAGGCTCTTATCTGTAATTTGCGGCATATGCTCGACTGCCTCATCCGGACCGATGACTTCGCATTCCAACCCCAGCGCTTTGGCACGACTGACGCTGCGCTCCATATCTTTAAGTTGCTCAGGGCTGGATGCCACGCGTAGACTCCCAACGTGGTCAAATAAACCCAATTCACTGTAAAGTTCGATGCTATACATGCGGAACTTCAACATGGTCTGCGAGGTGGCAAATTGGGTTACCAGCCCTGCAGCGTGGGAAGATTCCCCGCTAGCGATATCACCTTTTTCCACAAGAATGATATCGCTTCTCCCCATTTTTGCAAGATGATACGCAACCTGCGCACCGACAATTCCTCCACCTACAATAACTATTTGTGCTTGGTCTTTCACAACTTCACCTTACCTTTCTAATCGGTATTTTGAGGGTTGGTGATGACAACATCCACCGATTTGGAAACCAGCGCATCATAAGCTCCCGAATCGTGCTCATCATCTGTGATCAATTGATGAATTTGGTCGACTTTCGCCACTTCAAAATTGGAGACCATCCCCCATTTTGAATGGTCTGTAACAACAGCCACGAGACCCCTGGTCCGCGCAATCATCATGCGCACGATCTCAGCTTCCGGGTTAGTTGGGACTGTGCAGCCGTACTTCAGGCTGATCCCATCTACGCCAAGAAATGTTTTATCCGCATAGATTTGTGAGAGATAGCCAATCGCTAAACTACCAGTCACTGCATTGACTTTGTTATTCAGTCTCCCACCCAGAAGTACGATTTCATATCCAACTTCATTGCCGATCTCAAAAGCGGCGATCGTATTATTTGTAAAAACAGTTATATCTGCATCTTTTGGAATATGATGAAAAATTTGTGCCGTTGTGGTGCCGCTGTTGATAAAAACAATATCCCCACTTTCAATTAGAGATGCAGCATGTGCGCCGATCATTCGCTTCTCTTCAGGATAACTGATTGCACGTTGTTCATAATCCGATTCCAGATTCATGCGTTGATTAAGAATGGCTCCCCCGTATGTCCGCTCTAACAGACCCTCTTTTTCCAGCCACTCCAGATCACGCCGAATAGTTGCCTCAGACACATCTACAGCCCCACTCAAATCTGCGACACTGGCGATTTTGTGAGCGTTGATATATACCTGAATCAGCTTACGTCGTTGAGCGGGAATGAGGTTCTTACTCATTTAACTCCGTGAAAAACAGGATTTTATGAAAGAGTTTGCAATACTTTGCCTATTCATTGTAGCAAACTAGACAAAGTATTGCAAACTATTGCGATGGTTTTAAGGTTATTTTTATAATCTCCACCGCAAATTAATAAGGATGCAGCAAATTGATGCTGTATCCTTATTAAAAACTTCAAAATAACCTCACCTATGATTGAACTTCCAGTAACCAGGTAGAAAACTCGGCTGAATCCATCTTTTCTTCGGCTCTTCCCCATCTTTCAATTGCCCAGCCCCAAAAATCGTACTCGATCGTGGAGATCTTCTCTTGAATTGCAGCCCAAAGCCCCCAGCCAACATCCGACATAACCATGTTCAATTTCATGCGTGCGATCTTACTGGCAGATACGCTTCCAAAATATGCGGCACAGACCTCTTGAATCTGCGTTTCGTCAAATTCCATTTCCTGGCACGTATTTCCCAATTCAAAACAGGGGTCATTATTCCCGCTGTATTCGTAATCAATCAAACGTAAAGACTTTCCATCGTCAATATAATTCTCTGCCAACAGGTCATTGTTGCAGGGAACAGTTGGCAACGGATTATCGGACATTGCCTCTTCGATCTGCTCAATAGTTGGCATTCTATCAAGATATCCGTCAGGAATGGGGATGTTGCGTTCATTGCAAAGCTTGAGATAATATTCCGTGATGCGAAACATATTAAAATCTGTCAAGAAACGAGGGCCGCCATGCAGTTGTTTTATGGCCTGTGCCATTCGAGTTGGCATACCGGGTGCATTCAACGCTTCCTTAGACATGGTTTCCCCCTCGATGAACTCCAAAACCATCACCTTGAATTCAGGTAAATAATAGAGTACTTTTGGTCCAACTCCAGCTTCGGCAGCCGCTTTTGAGTTGGTGTATTCATTTTTTCGATCTACAGCCAATAGCTCGGTGCTTTCCCCTGGAACGCGAACAAAAAAAGGGATACCATCTACATTTACTTTATAATTTGGATTTGTCAGGCCTCCCAAAAGAGGCTCAAAGGAGACATTTCTCCCCTTCCAGTCCTCAATTTTCGATATAGCATCTTCAATTACTGACATCACAACCTCTTTTCCTGGACATAACAGAAATAAATTGTGGTCAGTGTTCAAAGAACACTGACCACAAGATAAACAACAATATTTAGATCTATTCGGGTGGTATCTCTTTGAAGGCAAATTCCACGTTAATACCCTTGGCTTTCTGCGCATTCTTAGCGAGTAAGTACCAGATCGCTGAGAACGCCAAAACGCCGAACACAACAATATACGCCAGATTGCTCGTCAGACCCAACTGAGGATAGAACATAAACATCAGAACCATTGCGCTACCAAGTACGAAACCGATCGCACCCAAGACAGTAATCATCGGTGTGTTACCAATCTTGTATTTGGCGCCTGGCGAAGCTTCATATACATCCTTTGCACGGTAGGGCAAAAGCGACCCGGCCAGGCAGGTGATGACAAATACATATCCGCAGGCGAAGGTCACACCTAGTGTCAGACCGGTCCAGGGGCCCCATAGATTGTAGACCAGGATCACTGGGATGCTGGCAATAAAGTACGCGAGATGCGCATTCACAGGCGTATGACGCTTTTCATCCACTTTGCTGACCCATTCGGGCAGTAGGCGGTCGAGAGACATGGCAACCATCACACGGGTCATGCCGATGTAGCAGTTGTGCACGATCTGATGGGAATTCAAGATATACCCAATACCGATCAGTACGATGATGAACGGGCTAGCCGAAAGTGCAACCGCGATTATATTGGGCCACAACCAGAATCCGGAGATAGTTGCTTCGGGTAGACCTAGCCAATAGCCTGCTCCTGCAATATACAGGAACTCAGTGCCGACTGCTTTTTCCAGCGCAGCCGCCAAGATGGCCAGGAAAATACCCGTGAAGATTAACGAACCGACGATAATGTAGGCTTGGCTTTTGAATGAGCGGGCATTCTTGATCTCGCCATTTTGCTGGGCACTATAGGTTGCCCATTGCAAGGAGGTCCAGGCAATTGGGGCGATCAGTAAAGTAGCCAACAAACTGAAGGGCGGATTCAAATCAACCCCAGCCGCCACAGAGGCATCTATTGCTGTTTGTACGAAATTCGTTGTGCCGCTGATCGCTTCCGCAAATATATCGATCTTTCCCATTGAGGTAGCCGGATTGCCCATAAAGAGCACAATCAGCATTGTTAAGAAGGCAACCAGGGTGCCGACAATCATTACAGCCTGGAAACGTACATAGTTCTTAAAACCACTGATCAAAACCATCATGGCAACAAAAGCGTTCAATATACTTGTGATTACGATCCCGTTCGAGGAGGTGAACCATAGCCCAAGACTTGACATCGCTGCGCTTCCGGTTGTTGCGCCCAACCCCAAAAATAAGGGAGCAAAACCAAGATATGATAGCAACCATCCTGAAAGGGCTACCCATTGAAGGATCCAAATCACATAACCGGACATAACGACGGTGAAGGCTACACCTCCGCCAAATACCCGGCTTTGAAAGACATAGTCACCACCAGAACGCGGCAATGCAGTTGAGAGCCATACATACACAAAGGCAATGGGAATCTCAATCACCATTGCCAGCAAAATACCCCAAACCATCTTGCCACCCGGAAGAGCACCAGGTGCCCACAGGTAGGTCCAGGGGAAGATCAAACCCATTGTCAATACATTGTAGATGAAAGCGGAAAAAGGGGACATAACACGAACAAGTCCGGATGCTTTCCTGGTAAAGACTTCTGGTTTTGAAGCAGTCTCTGCTGTCATTTCATTCTCCTTTTGTAAGGTTGAATAAACAAAGTGCGGTCGAAAAATCTTTTCTTCATTTCTCTACATAAACTCCTCCTTATTCTCCTTATAAAAAAAGCGAGGTGACTTTTTGATCAAAAGTTGCCTCGCTAAAACGATCATCTATCCGCTTGTCATCTGGAACCCAAGAACTTCTCCATCCACAAAGGTCACCAAGCATCCACGCAATATCCCCTCTCCATACTCACTACCTGGATTGATACAGGTAGTGCGGCCAATTTTTGCGACGGACTGAGATTCGTGAATATGTCCATGTAATCCAAGCATCGGTTTATAAGTTTCAATGGATCTACGCACAGATTTGCTCCCAGCACCATGCATGACCATCTGCCCACTCTCGATTATGGGTTCGGGCGGATCCTTTTCCCAATCCAACATCGGACATGTATCCAAAGAGGAATTTGATGGCGGATCGTGGAAGTTGAAAATCGCTCTACTCATATCTGGAACTTTTACCACCATTTCTTCAATCAGATCATGTAGTTTCTCATCGGTAACTTCACGAGGAGTATTCCAGGGAGTTTTTGTACTGAACCCCACAGACACCATGGTGTGGTCATCATCAACATAGACCATATCACCTTCACAACCAAAAAATGATTCTGTATCTTCCCGTTTAATAGCTGTTAACACTTCAGGGTCATCATCGTTCCCCCCAGTTACAAAACATTTTTTCCCGGTACCGGCTAGTCGCTCCTCTGCCAGATCAACCCAATCACTTAAACGCTTGCGAGCCAGTTCATGAAAAACCTTGTTAACTGCTTTTTCGTCAGCAGACAAAGCCCTGAATTCACCCTCATCCATGATCTTGTGATAAAAACCCAAAGTCCCCAGGCGGTTAGTGAGACTGTCTAATTCAGCTTGCGTCGAAAATTTCTCAACTCGCCCTTGTAAGGTAGCCCGGAAATTGCCATTCTTTTCTTTGATAATTGGTATAAGCATCTTACCGGTAATATCCCCTCCCATGACGAGGATATCTACCTCGTAAAACTTACCCGCATTGATAAATTTACGATATGTACGCTCAGAGCCGTGCAAATCTGTTGCGTAAAATAAGCGAGTTGGTTTTTTTTTGTTTTTCTTCGAAAAAAAGGACATGCCATACCTCCGAGTTTAGAACCAGATTGACTAAAAATGGGAACAATCAGGAGTTGATCAATTTGCTTTCGCAATTTTGATTTTGACAGAATGGGCTTCAAGTAATTTAAATGCAGCCTTATCTATTGCCTCATCTGTAATGAGTACATCAACCTCATCAATTGTAGCGATCTGGAAGTTGGAGACCACCCCCCATTTACTGTGATCAGCAACAATGATGATATCTCCGGTGGTGCGTTCAATCATTTGCCTGACAACCTCTGCTTCTCCATTGGATGGAACAGTACAACCATACTTTAAGCTGATCCCATCCACCCCAATAATTGCCTTGTTTGCATACACATGCTTCAGATTTTCCATTGCAAAACGGCCTGCCAGGGATTTTGAACGAGGTTGATATTCACCACCAATTGAGAAATGATGAAATCCCGGCTCTCCCATTTCGTGAGCAGCATTAAAATTATTAGTAAATATGGAGATTTCAGGATCATCGCGAATCTGATGGATAACCTGGGTGGTAGTTGTCCCACTATTAATAAATACGATGTCCCCTGTTTCAATCAGCGAAGCCGCCATCGCACCAATTTGGCGCTTTTGTTCTGGGTTACTTTGGGCCCTCTGCCGATACTCAGGCTCTATATTCATGCGCTGGCTAAGAAACGCACCTCCATGGGTCTTTTCTAAAATGCCCTCCTGCTCCAGCCATTCCAAATCCCGACGTACGGTGGCCTCCGACGCATCCAGCATTTCGCATAGATCGACCGTTCGGACGATCTTATGGAGTGTCAGATACTCCTGGATTCGCTCTCGTCGTTGAGCCGGGATAAGCAATTTACTCATCAAAATTGGCCTCAATACAGACAGAAAATGAAGGGAAATAAGCGCTTGGATGAATTATTATATAAGAATATGAAGAAATTTGCAAGTTACTGATTTTTCAGCTATAATTTATTCGAAAGTAATTCTCAAACCTGAACTGGCATGCGTT
>JACNJN010000024.1 GCA_014382535.1 Candidatus Desulfolinea nitratireducens
TCAGTTCGTTTTCCACGGCGATCATCTTCATGATCTCCGGGTCGCCACTGGCAAGGGCCTTGATCTCCGCCATGGAGAGAGCGGTCTTGCTGATGTCGTCGATCTCGCGGCTGTTGACCTGCCCGGACATGACCTGATCAATAAAGCGCGCTTTGGTTTCCAGAATTTGCCAGATGTACGCGTCAAAACTACCGGTGGTGATATAGACGAACTCGAAAACTTCCTGGAAACTATTCCCCTGACGCAAGATGCGCCCCTGACGTTGCTCCACATCTGCGGGTCGCCAGGGTGCATCCAAATGGTGCATGGCGATCAATTTGTCCTGGACGTTCATGCCTGTGCCCATCTTGGCGGTGGAACCGATCAGGACCCGGATTTGCCCTGCCCTGACTGCGTCAAAAATACGCTCACGGGCTTCGGGCGTTTTGGCATCGTGGATAAAGGCAATTTCATTCGGTGGGATCCCCCGCCAAATGAGTTTTTGCTTGATATCTTGATAGAGATCAAAGGGTTTTTTCTTCATGAAATACTCCTGAATAAAAATCGCCCCAGCGCAGGATGCACTGAGGCGATTGGTAAAGGGTGAGAAAAGATTTTAGACATCAGACTTCAGACTTAAGATATTGAGGAGCGGTCAAGCTGAACGCTGAGGGCTGAAAGCTGAAGTCTGAGGGCTTATGATTTGGGTGTCCCCATATCACTAAAAACCACCTGCGCTGCCCGGCTGCCTGTGGTGGCGTGGTAGATTTTTGCAATCGCGTCCGCAGCTTTGTAGGCTTTGGAGTTGGCATGATCGCTATAAGGAGTTTCCTGCACCAAATCCGCCAGATTATTGAGCAAACGCATATCCAGGGCAGCCTTACGACCTTCGGACGTGATCCGGAGCATATTATCCTCTTCTGGCGTCACTGCCCCATTGCGGACCTGGGTTGCCCGATCAGATAAATACCGGATATAGTCTTTCAGGTCTGCATTGCCGGGCAGTTCCACAATCAGGGGACGGGCCTGATGCAGGGCAGGGCGGCTGATCGCCTCGGGTCCCGCACCGATTTGCGTCCATTTCAGGGAGGCGGTAAATTGGGCGAGCAGGGTGGAGAGTTCGGGGACGTTCACAAACTTCGCCAGACGGATATTGATCCTGAAACCGCCCCCTTCCGGGGACATTTCTGGCAGGGCTACGGATTGGGCGTACATCTTTGCCCAGGCATCAAAATGGGTCAGGTTCAGTCTCTCCAGCGTTTTATATTGGAAGTAGCGTTGCAAGGTAAAGACTTCTGCCAGGGTATTCGTAACCGGTGTTGCCGTAATCCCCACAAAGCGGCCGCCCTGCTTTTGGATAAAGCGGGACTTGATGAACATATCAAAGGCACGTTGGGAATTGCTATTCGATAAACCTGCCACACGGCTCATCTTGGTCGCAAAGAAGAGATTTTTATAGGCGTGAAATTCATCCACGATGAGCATATCCAGGCCCAGCATTTCCCAGGTGATGGTCTCGGCTGCATCCTTGCGCATCTCTGCCTGTCTGGCCAGACGGGCTTCATAATGCTTAATTGCCTTCTGGATTTGTTTTTCTGCCCCACGCCCCATGCCTGCGTTCTGGTAGAGGAAGGAGCGTAGTTTGTCGATCTCTCCCTGCAAAAAGTCGTTTAGGGCTTCTTCTCCCACGGGCAATAACTTGAAGGAGGATTCGGGGACGATCACAATATCCCAATCGCCTGTCGCAATGCGGCTGAGAAACTCGCCTCGTCTGGATTTTGAGAGGTCCTTGGGACCGGCACAGAGTATCCTGGCCAAAGGATAAGCCCAGAGCGTTTCCTCCAGCCATTGCAGGGTCAGATGGTTGGGGACAACTACCATCGCCTTGTTGATCCGTCCCAGCCGTTTCAGTTCCATGATCGCGGCAATGGTGGTCAGGGTTTTGCCCAGGCCGACTTCATGCGCCAAGAGGACACTGCGCTCCTGCAAGAGACGCCAGATTGCATCCAGTTGGTGCGGACGCATCGTGATCTCCGCATTCATGCCGGGCAAGCTCAGGTGTGAACCATCAAAATGCGGGCGACGGTAGATATTGTAGAGACGGTTATAGATTTGCGCCAACCGCTCAGCCCGCTCCGGCTCTTCCCAGAGCCAGAGTTCAAAGGCAGCTTCGATCTTTTCCAATTTCGCCTGGGCGGCAATGGTCGCATCTTTATTCATGACGCGCTTATCATCAAGGGTGTCATAGACCAGCGGGGTATGGGCGTTCAGGCTGTTGCTGATCAGATCCAGCGCGCTCCGCCGCTCCGTTCCCCACTCTGAATAGAGCAGGAAATCGGTCACGGGCCAGATATTGGCTGCAATTTTCCAGGAACCCAGGTCGGGGATATAGATCACCTCTGCGACCTCGATTTTTGGCAGGAGATATTCCAGGAAAGATTGGATGACATCTACAGGAATCCAGCCAGAGCCTAAGCGTGCCCGAATTTCATCTGGACGAAGCGGCTTGGGCATCGCTTCTCGCAATGCGGCCAGATGATTTTCATAGCTGGAATCTTTTTCAGCAGCGTTTCTGGCTACTTCAAGTTTCTCCAGAATATTGCCGGAGAGATAGGTGTTGGCTGTCTGCCAGCGATCATTTGTGGGGTCTTTGTAGATCAGACCTTCTAAATCCTGAACAGCTTGGCTCTCGCTAGCTCTGGCAGAATAAGCGATGAAGTCCAGATCGACCTCACCCAATTGATCCAGACTGAGGAGCATCGCTTCTTTGGCGCTGGGCGTATGCGCCAGGACACGCTGGATACGCAGAGTGCTATGATGGAAAATCGCTGCTTTGCAAGGCAGACCTTCTTCAAGCACTTCCAGGGCACGCAGGAATGGCAGAGCCGGGTTATTTTTCAGCAGCTGCAGCGTGTTTTTGCCAGAAAGCGCCCCGTAGAAGAGCAGGTAATGGTCATAGCTTTCGTTCAGCCGAGCACGTAGATTAGTTGGTTGCTCGTGGCCTTTTTCATCAATTTCAGATTGAAGCAAGGCCCTGGCCAGATCATAAACTTTTCGTAGAGCTTCTATTTGCTTTCTCTCTCTGGGTAAAGTTTTCTTCGAGGCAGAAATGATATGAGCAGGCTTTACTTCTTCTCCTACGTGAGAGGAGACTCGCTTGCTCTCACCGATCAGATTCACAGGCAGAATTTCGAGGAGCTTCTTTGCAAGCTCCGCGGCTATATCCGCATCCGCCTCTGCTTTCAGGCTGTATTCGTTGGGAGCGTACATCCCGCGAATTAAGACCGCTTTCCCTAATGCCCAATCTGGGTGTAGGGTGAAGATGCGATTGATCCGCACAGGGTGGCTTTCTCCCTCCTGATTTTCCAGCCAGATTTCTTCCGTCTCAACCCAATCAGGCAGGGGGGCTTCCATCGACAAAGGAGATTCCCTTTTGCGGAGAAAAAGCACATCTGTAACAACCTGCGTACCTGCGTTTTTCTGGAAGGTATTCTGCGGCAGGCGTACCGCACCAAGCAGTTCTGCTCTTGTCGCCACCCAGCGGCGGATATAGCTGTCTTTTTTATCCAGCGTGTAGCGGCTGGTGATCAGAGCAATCAATCCGCCTGGGGCGGTGACTTCCACGGCCTTGCAGAGGAAGTAATCATGGATGCTGCCCTTCAAACGCATATCCTTGATTTGGGGGTCAATGACCGGGTAGTTGCCAAAGGGGATATTGGAAATCACCAGATCAAATTGGTCTTCGCTGACCGGGGCTTGCTCAAAACCACCTGCAAAGACTTGGCTGCGCCCTGCTTTGTGCGGGTGCAAATATGTGAGAATGCTTGCCGTAAGCGGCTCCAGTTCCACCTCCAGCCAGCGGGTTTTCTCTCGAAAGATTTCTGGTTCCAGGCTGCGAAAGTGCCCGATCCCAGCCGAAGGGTCCAGAACATGCAGCGCGTCCATGCTCCCTGCAAAGACCTGCTCTACTCCTGTCCAGATGGCCCGGATAATATCCAGGCGGGTGTAATGGGCGTTCAGCATACTGGCTTTGAGCGCGTTTAATTCTTTTTCAGCAAGCAAATTTTCCAATTCGTCTGCGGCTTCTTTGTAGACGGCGGTATTCCCCCAGCCGGTATAACGGGCCAGTAAGGCTTGCTCAGCCTCTGTTGCCAGAGAGCCGGATCCTTCCAGGTTTTGCAGCAGGTGAATAGCGGCTAGGTTTTCCTGGGCTTTCTGTGGGTTCCCGCCCAAAAGAAGATCGCCT
Source organism: Candidatus Desulfolinea nitratireducens (assembly GCA_014382535.1). GTDB lineage: Bacteria > Chloroflexota > Anaerolineae > Anaerolineales > Villigracilaceae > Desulfolinea > Desulfolinea nitratireducens. The sequence goes on from JACNJN010000024.1 coordinate 4,226, forward strand.
TGATTGGGTGGGAAATAAAATGTTTTGGGATTCATGCGTATCCTCCTTGTAATGCGTCCAGGGTCGCTGCAACCACACGTTGGTCTGCAGATAGCAATTGGCATTCGCCCAGTACGCCCGTAGGGAGTACCGGGAAAACACCCCAGCCGGTACAGTTTTCTGATGATGCCTCTTTCAGGACTTCAATCTCAATCTTCTCCCAGCGTCCACCAGCCTGGGAGAGCGGTAAAAGTTGCCCATCCAAAAAGGTGGAGATGGGCAGGATGGTAAATTCATCTTGGATATTCATATTTTCTCCTTGAAAGAAAAAGCAGAAGGCGCAATGCCTCCTGCTTTTTTAATTAAATTTCGCAGCGCAAACTTCGTCTGCTCTGCTTTCAGTATTTATGCCTGAAAGGGTGCTCTGGCTATCTCCTGAAAGCTTTACGCCGGTACAGGCTCAGCATCCACTGATACAGGGGCTTCTGTAACGACAGTATTTTCTTCCGCTGAAGCCAGCGGCATAACCATATAGACAAAGTCACCTTCGCTGAAAATAACCGGCTTGTGGCTACCAGTGAGCAAAAGTTTTGGGCGTGGACTTTTCAGTACAGATAAGCCTTGCAGGGCAAAGAGCCCATTCAACGCAAAGGGGATTGAGATCGGACAAGCAATCTCCTCTTCACTCTGCCCGGTTTGGGTAGATTCACCAGAGACCTGCATGCCGCTCTGTGTAGGCTTGAAATGCACCAGATGCGCAACCTGGGCATCCCGTGCAAATATCTCGGCACGCTTTACAGCCATTTGCAAGGCATCCCGCTCAAATTCCTGGGCGTTACTTTCTAAATTCTTCCCATCATCACCATAGATCAGCCTCTCCCAGTCTGGGTACTGATTCTGGAGCAGCAAACCCCAGTAGCGCATATTCCCCCAGGAAAAGAGAGCACGACTACCGTCCGCCTTGATCAGTAATTGGCTGTCTTCATCATCGGGCAGCACACGCAGTAATTTCTTCGCCACATTCAGCGGCAAAAGGAACTCGCTTTCCTCTTCTGTCTCAGACTGAAAAGTGATTATTTCAGTTGCCAGCCGAAAGCCATCTGTAGCGGCGAGGCGCAACGCACCCTCTGCTAGTGCGCAGACTTGAACAGAATTCAAGTTGATGCGGGTTTCATCTGAACTTGCTGCAATGATCACCCGTTGCAAGGCGGATTTGAAGAGGGTAGAAGATAGCGCGATGGAAGGCAGACCAATCGCCATCTCAAATGCAGGCGGGAATTCATCTTCGGCCAAGAGGGATATGCGGGTTTTAGTTGCCCCGGTTTGCACCAGAAGGCTATGTCCATCCACGACCAACCTGACCTGCTCGCCTTCCATAATGGCAATGAGGTCAGAAAAAATTTGGGCGGGGATCAGGAAGCTTTCTGGTGTATCTGTCTCCAAAGTGATTTGCGCGGGGATGCTGGTTGAGATGCGTACTTCCAGATCAGTGCTGCTCAGGTGGAGCATGTTTTGATTTGGATCAATCTCTACTGCGATATGCAGCAGGACGATCATCGGGGCGCGTGCGGAAATGGCGGGCATCAACTGCTCAACAGCCTCGCGTAGATCTGTTCGTTTACAAAGCAGGCTTGCTTTCATCGTTTTTCTCCTTGGTTATTTCATTAGGTAATTTGCTTTTTTCTTCTTTATAGGTCATGGTCTTTAGGGCTTCCTCGGCACTGAATATCTCCATATCCCCGTAGAAAATGCCATCATAGTAGATCAGGTCTTCATGCCAATGCAGGTCATCAAAGCCATCACTTTCGTGCATTTTGATATGACTTCCGTAGGTCACCTGGATACTCTTGTAAGGGCCGAATGTTGGTCCTTCGCTGCCCCAATCTTCCAGATTTTCTTTGGGGTCTTTGCGCCCGTGATAGAGACGCAGGTATTGTTTCCCTTCTTGCGCTTTTTTCTGTGACAAGTCCGGGGCTGCCCACCAGAGTTCAGTCCGGGTGCGGGCTTCGCTTTCAGGAAGGATATGGTCTGGGAGGGCTAGTTCAGATGGGCAGAAATGTGCATCTGTATGGATGACCAGCGCTCCTTCATCCAAATCAATCTCAACGCCCACCAAGCCAACCAGGTCTGCGATCTTCTCTGCCAGAAGCGTGGCATTCGGGTGATTATCTAAAGCCAGATAGCCTTGTCTGATCAAGGCTGCATGGACTTCGCTAATGCATGCAGCCCGACCTTCTGAAAGTATTTGTGTGTAGGCCATCTCTATTCCTTTTCCTTTTTGGGGAAGGTATCTATGCAGAAAGCCTGTTTTGTTTCTATGCTTTCTGCGCCACTGAAAGAGATGGAAATATAAATTTCTCCGTCGGGGAAGACTTGCATCTCGGCATAGATCTCCAACTCGCATTCTTTATGGTCGTTTGTATTGATCTGCGCTACAAAGACATCTTCGTCGTAGTCGTCTATCTCTTTTAGCCAAAGTCCATTCGGGCAGGGGTAGATGAACTTGATTGCTTCCAGCGGGGCTTCCTTTACCTGCTTTGTTATGGAGCGAATCAAGGTTGCAAACCTGCCCTCTGTTAATTCAAAGGCAACGGCTTCCGGTGCATCCAAAATATCACTGTCACGGAAACGTACGATCAGATATTCCGCTTCATGCCCGCGTACCGGTGTCCAAATCGCTGCTGACTTTTCTTCTACAACTTCAAGAAAGGCCTTGGTAGAGCGTCCTTCTTTATCTGTTTCTTTGTCTCCACATTCTTCTATAAAGAGATATTCATGCCAACCGTGGCTGTGTTTAGGGTCATAGTCTTCTTCATAGCGTTCCGGGATATGGATTGCCTCAGCAATAAAAAGCTGATTACCAGAGATGGCTTTCAAAATGCGCTGATGAATTTCTTCCTCAGGTAGGCCTTCTGGATTACTGAAAATCACTTCGCCTGTATTCTTCCAATTGGCTCTGCATCGGTATTGGTAATAAAATCGGATATTCATTTTCTTGCTCCTTTTTCTTTCTCTAAAGCCTCTTCCACCAATGAGCGGAAGTTGCGTCGGGTTTCTCTTTTCAAAAAGGCAAAATACAGGTTCTTTTTGCCATACATGATTTTGAAATGCTTGGTCTTCCTGGGAGATAATTCTTCCTCAAGCAAGCGCACCGCATCTACAAGCGAGTTGGGTGATGAAGTGCTGTCCTTTTCCAAAGAAGCGACGGCAAAGTCGAGCAGGTTCAGGAAGATCTCTGCCCAAACTTTGATCTGGATTTTTCCATCCTGTAGGGTCAGCACATCTTTGAGTGTGTATTCGCCAGTTGGCTTGAGACGTGTGAGATTTCCGAGGATGCCCCAGACGAATTCAGGGAGGGCATCTGGACTGATTTCACTCATCATTCTTTGCTCTCCTTCTTTTCTTCGCTCTCTTTCAAGACCCAAGTAAGCGCCATGACTTCGTTTTTCAGGGCAACCTGGATCAATGCCAAGGGGGCGTTTGTAAATACATTCGCAGGGGGATAACTCAAACGCTCATCGGCTTTGAGTGCTGCTAATCTTTTTTCTATTTCTGCTCTTGTCTTCATGATTTAATTTCCTTTATGGTATTTTTGACACAGATAAAACTCGTGTCTTTGCAGCATGATCCACAGAGGCATGAGCATCAGAACAATAGGGAACTTCATCCCAATAGGTGATGATGTCGCCCACATATAGTGGGACAGCACAATATTCACACTCCGTTTCTTCAAGCCTGTTTTTGATTTGGTGCTTTTCTTTTGCCCCTTCCTGCTCTGCGCAGGAACAGGAGCAATACACAGCCTCATCATCCGGCAGTGTGACCATCTCATCCCCGAAAAGAATAGAAGCTGCGCAGCTCGCACAGCTCTTGGGGTCTTCCAG
>JACNJN010000177.1 GCA_014382535.1 Candidatus Desulfolinea nitratireducens
GTTATTATTGTAAAAACAAGCCAGAGACCCAAGGCTATTGGCGGAATTAAATTTATATGATGTGAGTCGAATAAATTCAAAACAAGCCAATCTGCTCCATAGGCTGAATAACGACCACTCCAGGTTCGATACCAATAAAATATAGACCCAAATAAACCTAAATCTTCTGCATAATACGCTGAACAATAATCATCAGCCATGAATCTCGTAAAGCTACCAAGATAGCCATACAAAAAAAGAGAAAAGCTTGACGAAAGAAAGACAATAAGATAGATAATTTCATTTTTTAATTTTTTCATTCCGAATTCCCTTGTGCACGTTTTGATAAAGTATATTTACCTGTAATTTAAAATCAACAATGTACTAATTACCTGTTTTGCTGATTGGTATTGAAATTTATTATTCACACAAAACGTATATCACAACACAACCCCGTGCCTGCCTGCCATTAAATCTATAGTCCGGGCGATTTCGGCATTTTTCTGTTTTCCGTCCCAATCCAGAGCTTCAGCAAGAATCGCTGCTAATTCTTCCAATAATGGGCGCGTCAACAATCCCAATTTGGCAATATGCGTACGGCGTAAAATTAGATCGTCAAGATGGATGATCTTTTCTCTTTTCGCCAAAAACATCATCTCACGTCGACTGAAACCTGCTAATGATTTCAAAGATGCCTCAACACCCTTGGAGATGAAAAGTGCAATTTCTTCAACCCGTGTTCCATACCGTTGATAGAGTTCTTCCAACCTCTCCAGGGAGAGATTTGTCCACGCAGAAATGCCTTCCAAATATTGTTTGCGGATTTCTATGATTCCTTCATAATTGCGTCCACCACCAATTGCCAAAGAACGTGTAGATATTTTTCGTGTCATCCCCAAGAAGGCAAGAGATTTATCTGTAACCTGCTCTGCAAAAGCACGGAAGGATGTCCACTTGCCACCCACCAGCGAATATATTGGGTAGCTTTGCCCTGTCCAGACACCGCTGAGAATCTTTATCGAATGATCACGAGGGATTTGCCCGGTTGTTTTTGAGTTACTATACTCAAGAGGGCGCACTCCCGAAAATCGGTAAACGATCTGCTCACGCCGCACAGGGATATCAGGAAAAACATTTCCGATCATCTCGAGAAAATAATCCACTTCTTCTTCAGTACAACGCGCCTCATCAGGATTTTCAATCGGAAGATCAGATGTTCCCACCAAAACCTTATCGTAAAGTGGGAAGATCAACACGATCCGCCCATCGTCATTTTCAAAGAAAAACTCATGGTTGCCAATCTCGGCTCGGAGTTCGGGGTTAGACAGAACCACGTGTGAGCCTTTGGTTCCGCTGATGAAACGCGCTTTTAAGCCCAGGGTCGCGTTCGTCTCGTCTATCCAGGGTCCGGCAGCGTTAATCAGCAGGCGTGGTCGAAGATCAAAGGATTCTCCCGTTAACTCATCTCTTAAAGTGGCAATATTCGATTTTCCTCCCACAAGACTGATGTAATTCAACGCATGCGCGTTGGGATGGACTGCCTCCGCATCAAGGAGCATTTCGACGGCGAGACGCTCAGGTTCGGTGATCGCACCATCAAAATAAGTGGCTGCATAACGAATGGATGGGCTCAGGCGCTTCCAGCGGAGCAAGGCCTTATTGCGGGAGATAAACTGATGCGGCTGAACAGTTTTCTGCCTGCGAGTGAAGGCATCGTAAAAGATCAGCCCAATTTTGATCACAAAGGCTCCCCGTTCAGAGGGACGGTTGAGAAGGTTGAAAAATTTGAGCGGGGCGTTTAACAATCCTGAAAATATTTTAAAGATGGGGATAGTAGTAGGTAACGGACGAACGATATGCGGTGCATTCTCAATCATCCGATTGCGCTCCTGCACTGCTTCGCGTACGAGGCGAAATTCTCCATTCTCCAGGTAGCGGATACCCCCATGCGCCATATGAGATGAGGCAGCGGTTGCGCCAGAGGCAAAATCAGCACGGTCGATAAGGAGGACATTGACACCATTTAGAGCAAGATCGCGGAATGTGGCAATCCCATTGACACCTGCACCGACAATGAGTACATCAAGGGCTGGTTTCTCTTTTAGCGCAAATAAAATCTCAGAGCGTTCCATAATTATTATTCCCATTGAAAGAGGAAATAGGGTTTTAGAATTGTACCGTATCCTGAGAAGAAACTGCTTGAATGAGAAGAATTCTGAAAGCCAATGATATAATGCGACAGGTAAAAAAATGATAAAAACAAAATTCCTATTCCTTTTCAGTGTGCCTTTTCTCTTCACCCTACTCGTGGGACTATCGTTCACTGCGCAGGCTTCCTCTTCCCCGCAAATTGGTGAGTTTCAAACACCAACCGCTGGTCCTGATGGGCGGATCATCTATACAGTTCGCGAGGGAGATAACTGCACACGGATTGAGCTACTTCATAACATTGATAATAATCAGCTCCGTGCACTCAACCCGGAACTGGATGATAACTGTACAGTTTTCTTCGGGCAAAAGTTGATGATCGGCATTGGAGGTCCTGCAGCAGCGCCAACCTTCACACCGGGTCCCTCACCTACTCCAACGGAAGCCCTTCCCACACCCACACCCTCCAATGGGACAACTGAAATTTGCGTGATCCTTTTTGAAGATATTAATGGCGATGGCCTTCGTCAGGAAACAGAATTGGGGCTGGCTGGGGGGGCGATCAGTGTGACCAATTCGCTGGGAGGGTATTCAAAGACCCAGAATTCAATCAGCGAAATTGATTTAGATACAGAAGAACCAGCCTACGTTTGTTTTGGCGAAATACCTCCAGGCGCTGAGGAAGTTGCCGAAAGTGAAAAACTCCCTGAAGGGGAGTATACCGTTAGCGCGGCAATCCCAGATGGATACAACCCAACGATCAATCTCAGTTATCCGATCGAGGTCGAGGCTGGAGATCGGGCCTTTGTGGCCTTTGGTGCACAATCTCAAATATCTGGCGTTGAAGATCCGGCATCAGATGATGGTAATAATTCATCTACCATGCTCGGAATACTCGGCGTGGCTTTATTACTCGGAGGGGCTGGGTTGGGTTGGTATGCATTAAGGATGAATAAACCGTCATCGAAAATGAAATTTAAGTAATTTTTTAACAATCACCTTCCAACAGTCAGTCTCTGCCCTGACTGTTTTTTTAACCCTTATTTGCGAGTAGTGCAGGGCGAGGCATACTTTGCAATCAATTAGAGTTATATTAGAGTCATCAGCCCACGCTTGACTTCCAACCCTTGCGTTGCGTAGAATAAGAGTGTATCTGTCTGCAAAGATCAATAATATCCAGATACAAGGAACAAAATGGAATATAGAGATTATTACAAAGTATTAGGGGTTGAACGCAATGCCAGTCAGGATGAGATCAAGAAGGTCTACCGTAAGCTGGCGATGGAGTATCACCCTGACAGAAATCCAAACGACAAATCAGCTGAAGATAAGTTCAAAGAGCTTAATGAAGCCTATCAGGTTTTAAGTGACCCCAAAAAACGCGCCCGATACGATCAGCTTGGCTCTTCTTATTCGCAGTGGCAGCAACGTGGTGCACCCGGGGACTTCAACTGGGGTGATTGGTCTAGCGGCTCCCCTGGCGGTGGGACTCGTGTCAGCCGTGAAGATATTGGTGATATGTTCGGCGGGGGCGGGCTGGGCGGTTTTTCAGATTTCTTCGAGGCCATGTTCGGGATGGGTGGCGGTATGGGAGCGGGAGCAGGTCGAGGTCGGCGTGCGCAACCCCAACGCTATGAACAACAGGTCAATATTTCTTTAGAAGAGGCTCATCAGGGCGCTGTCCGCACCTTGCAGAGCAATGGGCGACGTGTGCAGGTTAAAATCCCGGCGGGCGCCAAAAACGGAACCAAAGTTCGCATCAAAGGTGAGGCTCCCGGAGGTGGCGATCTATATCTCAAAGTCTCCGTTGAAAAACACCCACGTTTTGAACGCAAAGACAATAACATCCATACAGAAACAGATGTGGATGTCTTCACCGCTCTCCTGGGCGGAAAAGCGCAGGTAAAAACCCTGAATGGCAATATCTCGCTGACCATTCCCCCAGGGACACAACCCGACCAGGTCATTCGGTTAACCGGGCGAGGGATGCCAAAACTTCGCAGCCCGGAAAGCAAAGGCGATCTCTATGTGCGGGTGAAGGTAAAGATTCCAAAAAGCTTGAGTAAGAAGCAAGAGAAATTATTAATGGAAGCCGCTGGAAAGAAATAATCATCGCAACTCATCTACTAAAAGAAGCTTCCATTTCCGGAGAAAATATGAAAAGAATACTGGTAATTTTAGTCGTACTGGCTTTTGCAACCATCGCCTGTCAGCTGACAAGTTTCACCCAGGCGCCAGCTACGGCCCCTGAACCACCTCCTGCTCCTTCTAATGAAGGAAGCATCAACTCCCAACCCCAGGAAGTATATTCAGCCTCGCTTGCGGAACCAGGCAGTCTGACAGACCTATATGAAACTGCTTTACCAGGTGTTGTTTCAATTCGTGTTACCACTGATAATGGCGGTGGGCTTGGCTCTGGTTTCGTCTTTGACGAGCAAGGCCACGTGGTCACAAATTTCCATGTTGTCGATGGGGCTAATGAAGTGGAAGTAGATTTTTCATCTGGGTTCAAAACCTACGGGACAGTGATCGGCACAGATCTGGATTCTGATTTAGCTGTCATTAAAGTAAATGTTCCCACTGAGGAGCTTCACCCTATTCCGCTTGGCGATTCAGGACTGCTCCGTGTAGGACAGACAGTCATCGCCATTGGCAATCCCTTTGGCCTGAGCGGAACGATGACAACCGGGATCGTCTCTGCCCTCGGGCGGACGCTAGACTCCATACACGACGCCCCCGGCGGCGGCTTTTTCACCGCTGGCGACATCATCCAAACTGACGCGGCTATCAATCCTGGTAATTCTGGTGGACCGCTCTTTAATCTGAGCGGGGAAGTGGTGGGCATCAATCGCGCTATCCGCACGACGAATTACTCCGATGAGGGAGAACCCGTCAACTCAGGAATCGGCTTTGCAATCTCGATCAATATCGCCAAACGCGTTATCCCGGGTTTAATTAAGGATGGTCATTATGATTATCCATATATGGGCATTTCTTCCATTAGTGAACTCAGCCTGGCAAGTATCGAAGCCCTGGGTCTCCAACGACAAACCGGCGCATATGTAACCAATGTCACCCCTGGCAGTCCAGCTGAACAAGCTGGGGTTCAAGGTCCAAGCGGTAATGGGAGCGTCCCTACAGGCGGCGATTTGATCATCGGAATAGACGGGGAAGAAGTCTTCCAATTTGATGGCCTCCTGAAATATCTGATCAATCACAAATCACCGGGTGATACCATTATCCTGACCGTCCTTCGAAATGGTCAAGAAATTGATCTTGAAATGACCCTGAGCGAAAGACCATAAAACTCCAATACATCAGTAATCAGAAAACATCATCTCGATTCCCCCAGGGAGAAAGGAGAAATCAGTAAGAAATTCTGTTTTATATCTAAATGAACCAATCCCAAAATAAGGAGTAAATATGTTAAGCGACAAGGCTTTAACCGAACTGCTGGATTACAAAAGCATTGATCCGGTACTCAGTATTTATCTTAATACAGACAGTGCCAACATTGCACCAGATGCCTACAAATTGACGCTACGCTCCATGCTTAAGGGAATTGAGATGCCCTCCGATGAGGAGGCAGTGCTCAAATATATCGATTACGAATATCCACGAGGAGGACGCAGCGTTGCCATCTTCTCTTGCGCTGCACAAAATTTCTTCCGTGCCTACCCACTTTCTGTTTCAGTTCATAGCCGCATCCATTTTGCAAACAGGCCTTATGTCCGCCCATTGGCGAATATCCTTGATGCCTACGGATCATATGGGGTTGCCCTTGTAGATAAACAGGGCGCGAGACTGTTTCATTTTCACATGGGGAAATTGGTCGAACAAGAAGGCGTGCTGGGAGACGAAGTCCGCCATACAAAAAGCGGCGGCGCATCAAGCAGTATCCAGGGGCGAAGCAGCAATGATGCTCCCAATCAAAGCAGCCAAAACATATCCATGCGCAATCTTAAAGAATCTGCTGAATTTGCAATGAATTTCTTTAATGAGAAAAAGGTGCGGCGGGTGCTCATTGGTGGAACAGATGAAAACGTGGCACAGTTTCAGAATAACCTGCCCAAAGCCGGGCAAAGTCTGGTTGTTGGAACCCTTTCATTGGGGATGACGGCCAATCAGCAGGATATTTTGGATGAAACAATCAAAGTCGGCTCGGCGGCGGAAGTAAAACGGGAAGCGGGACTCGTCCGCCAAATGATCACTGCGGCGGCAAAAAATGCCGAGGGCGTGGTGGGCCTGGGACCGACACTCGACGCGGTCCGCGAGGGGCGTGTTCAAACCCTGCTCGTGGAAGAAAATTTCCACGCCCCAGGTTATCGTTGTGAAAGTTGTAACCATATTACCCCCGAGAAATTGGATACCTGCCCCTTCTGCGGTGGGACCTTTAGCGAAATCCCCGACGCGCCAGAGATGGCTGTCAGACAGGTGATGTTATCTGGCGGAGTGGTCGAAATTATCCGGGATAATGAGGAGATGGCCGTATGTCAAATCGGCGGGTTATTACGGTACTGATCATTGATGTCATCCCGAGGAGAGCACTGCTCGACACGGCGATCTACACATCTATTTAGGGGATTGCCTCAGTCGCTAACGCTCCTTTGCACATATGACTGCTACCCAGTACAGGCAATGACATAACATCGTACAAAAAACGGGTTGCTTGAGCAACCCGTTTCATTTATCGGAAACGTTCCTCATTCCAGACATCTGCCCGATTATGGTAGCCACCCTTTTCCCAGAATCCGAGCCTGTCAGCAGTCATAAATTCGAGGGATCGCAACCATTTGGCTCCCTTCCATAAATAGGGGGATTCCAGATCATCCCTGGAGGGGATATGGCCAATCACTCCGCGCAGGGGATATCCATGATCTGGCGTGAGCGGTTTACCATCAAAATGTGTCGCCATGAGAAAATTATCCTGCAAGAAAACTTCCAGGGGAAGATTGGTGGTATAGCCGTGTTCAGCATGTTGCATCACATGGGTTACATTCGGTTTGATCCTGATCAATCCTGATTCCACCATACTCCTGAGAGATACACCCTCCCAAAGAGTATCAGCCTTGCTCCAACGGGTAACACAATGGAGGTCAATGTTGACCTGTGTACGCGGTAATTTCAGGAACTGATCCCACGTCCAACTTTTTTCTTCTTCAACCTCGCCCCAAATACGGAAATCCCACGTGGACGGGGTGAAAACCGGCACGGGTCCATAATGCAAAACCGGGAATTTCAGCGTCAGCGATTGCCCCGGCGGGAGACGGTCTTCTTCGCGAATGCGCTCTTCTTCTTTACGACGATTTGTTTCAAAGCTTCCCATAAATTTTCTCCTTCTTTTCAGGTGAAATTATAACGCGGAGATAAACGATTTGGAATGATCATATTTACCCAATGTCTGCGTAGTATAATAGTTGAAAATTACACAAAGAGGTATTTATATGGAAAAAATTATCGATCTATATCATCGAATTGACGAAAAAATCACTTTCTTTATGAGGGAATATGGCATTAATGCGCTGAGGATCAGTGTGGGAATCGTATTCTTCTGGTTTGGATTTCTCAAGTTCTTCCCGGGACTAAGCCCAGCCCAGGGTATTGCAACGGAAACGATAGAAAAACTAACCTTTGGCCTTATTCCTGCCAGCGTTGCCTTGATCATTCTGGCAATTTGGGAAACTATGATCGGATTGGGCCTGATTTTTGGCATTTTTTTACGTGGAACCTTATTCCTGTTATTTACCCAAATGCTGGGAACAATGACCCCATTAATTTTCTTCCCTGCCGAAACATTCACCCGGATCCCTTATGCACCAACCCTTGAAGGCCAATACATTATTAAGAATTTGGTCCTGATCAGTGCCGGTCTTGTTGTCGGGGCAACGGTCCGGGGTGGGCGAATTATTGAAGAAATAGCAAAAACCAAATAATATAGCACCAACTAGT
>JACNJN010000161.1 GCA_014382535.1 Candidatus Desulfolinea nitratireducens
GGGCGGAGGAAACACTATCCCAATCATCATTTGTGAGGGTATGGATGATGCTCTACAAAGGGCAGTCATCAGACGTGCAAAGCCTGTGCACACACATGAACGAGTTTCATAGGCTCTCAGAGCAGATTCATTGGCACAACCGCAATCCTCATCTTCCTCTGCATAGGACAAATGATCGGCTGTAAATGAATAGATCTTGTAAACATCCTTGTCAGTTATCCCATTCACCAAGAGTGAAGCTTGCTCTTGTAAGGGTGGGCTATCAGATTCTATGCCAGTCTGCGGGAGTCGTTGGAAACTTTCAACTGGAGCAGTCCAGGAAATATATCCCTGTGGTAACTTTACATCATATTTGATCACTACTACAAGGTCTTCCTGCCCACTTTTCTCTCCAGCAAATTTAATAATATCTACAAATCCATAATCTTCTTTTTGTTGTATTCCATTCCAAAATATCTCTACATTCTCAACTGATTGATAGGGCCCACTTTTTGGAAGTATCAGCCCAAAATAAACCCACGCATCTTCATCAGCACCCGTAAAAATAAATCTTTCAGTGACATGATAGTGTAGGTTTGCAGGAAGTAAAAAGAATGACCCCAGTACGACGATTGTGATAAATCCCAAACATAAAATAATCCTTGTGCCGTAAAGTATGGATTGCGGAATTGCTCCGAGAATTCCTGTCTGACACAGCGAATTTTTTACATCAGTATCTTGGATTCTGGAACGATATAAGTGGGTCACCTAAAAATCTCCAACTTAGAGTTTAGTTTGCAGCCACCCCTCAGCGGAAGGAGGGGCGTTAGCATTCCTTTGGATAATCATGTGAAATATATCACATAGTTGTATTTTTATTGTACTCTGTAAGATAGGGAGTGTCGAATTTGATGAGTAAAAACTTGGTCGTCACTGCGAGCATCTTTTCGCGAAGCAGTCTCCCTCTCCGGGTTGGAGATCGCCAAGTCGGGCTACAAGCCGCCTCGCGAAGACAGTACCCACTGATTTAGGCACTCCCTACGATATAAAAATTGTTATTGGCAAAAAGATCAACCCTCAATCCTTGTTATAGAGCTACTTTTTTTATTGGCTATCCCGAACTTTTATGGGATATACGTTGCATATTTAAGACAAGCCTGCAGAAGGCTCACCGATTTATCGGATGGAGAGGCTGGCTGGCCGCTTTATTTCGCACCGCTAGCCTTTGCTAATAATCGTGCCATTGGGCTCAGATTTATGATGGGGCTTTTATTAGCTATAGCTTTACGGTTAATATTCCCCACTTTTTGGGTCTAGTTTAAAAACAAGCCTCCTACCTGTTTACGGGTAGGAGGCTTATATGGTCAATTACTCTCTTGATGCTTATTTATCATGGCATACGCTTTTGACTCTATCCCAGGAGCAGGCAGTATTCGATACACAGGATTTCAAGTCAGTAAGCGTGGAGCAAGATGACGCTGGGGGTGGTGCCGCTGGGGCAGGGGCCTCAGGTTCCGGTTCCGGTATTGGGTCATGGGCAATTAATGGGAAGAGTGAAGGGTCAAAAACTGAACCCGGTGGCTGCATCTCGACTGCGGTTAAAACCACCCAACACTCTCGGCTGTTCAATAGTTTGAAAAAGCCCCAAAAACGATCCTGACTTACCCCCATTAGCGTAGCAGTTTGACCCATTGCCAGCATACCAACCTCATTGCCACCGATCCATGGATTATTCCGGCAGTTGGCGTTCTTGATACCCAGGAAATCTGGAGGGCCCGGGGGAACTGTCTCTATAAATTCAGGAATGATTAATTCGATGGGACAGAATGTTCCTGGTGTGTTCACGAGAAAAGACCATGTTGGTGAAAAGGGGCCGCTCCCACTTGCTGTTCTGGCTTTGACGCGCCAGTAATATGTTTCACAGTTTTCCAAATCAGAACTTGGCTCAAAGGTAGTCATTGGGCCTATTGATTGACCACCATTTGCAACAGTTGGGAAAAAAGGATCAGTAGAAAGATCCACCCAATAATGGCTGGGATGACAGGGTAGCGGATTCTGCCACGCTAGCACGGGGCGTAGTTCCTGAACAGTTGCTCCATCTGAAGGACCAAGTTGAATTGGTGGGATCAATTCAGACTGGGCACATACCGGGCCAACAAAGAAATATTGGTCAGAGGATACCGGGCCTTCGCTACCGCCACTAATGGCAGCAGCGGACCAGCGATACATTTTTCCGGCTTGTAGTGTTGAAGTTGTTTCCCAGGAATAATTATTGGATATCCCGCCAATCTCATCTGTGAAATCCATGCCAGTGGATAAATAAAAGTGAATTTGTTGCGCAAAGCAATCATAGGCAGGAGATGGCGATGGATATGGATAGGTAATCGCTGTGTAAGAGACTGACAGATAAGGGGTCGTATCAGATACTGTACTCCAGCTATATGGAGTTGTGAGTTGTGGGGCGACCAACTCTCCAGGAGGGCAGGCAACCCACGGTAATGGAGTCGGAGCAGGTGGTGTCGGGGGCCCACAGCTACTTAAAATAATAAGCAAGAAAATACCGAATAAGAATGTAAATAGTTTGTTTTTCATTTTCTCCTCCGTTTTGTTGGCGACTTATTCTATTCTAGCGTTTTTGTGAGCGAATTTCAATAGGCTGATTGGGTATGTGACCTACATAAAAATATCAATATAACTTAATGCGAAGCACAGTCAATCTGATAAATACTTGTTTTCCCTTGCGAAAACAACTCCTTATAACGATTGGACAATTCTGGTTCAGAAGAGTTAAAGCTGAACTGACGCCCACCAACATAGATATAGGGGGAATTAAACAGGCAAAAATCGTTGACTACATCGGGGGCAAACAAACTGATATCGAAGGGACGTTTTTTTGTCTCTCGTCCTGTTAAAGGTTGAATCCAGATCCCCGCATCGGTGCCAATTAACCGGTCGCTGACCCGTAATCCGGGGATGATTAACGTCGCATCGCTCGGGAGGTTTAATTTGATCCAGTCATATGCGGCTAGGTCCCTATTCCTGACATAACCGCAGCATGGGTCAGGATAATATGAGAGTTGTGTCGCATTCCAGGCGAATATCAGGAAGATTACTGTGATTGCCCCTCGTTTCACATGGCTCTGCCCTGTGAAGGCCTTGATAAATCCAGAAAGACCCAAAGCTCCCAACATGGATAATGGTAAAAAGAGTGCGATTTGTAGAAAAGTGCGATCAAGCAAGCGATAGCTATAGCCCTGTAAAAATGGAGGTAAAGTAATTTTTGATGCAAACCCTATTCCGAATAAATATAAGAATGCTGCCAGTGACAAAATTGGAAATGATCGAAAAGCGAAGGGGATAAAGATGGCGATGATTATTAGCACCACAAAATAATTGCTGTAATACACTTGAAAGAAAGTAGTCCAGTGCATCCAAAATGCGAGGAGGATGCTTATGGCCCATAAAACTATTTTTATTGTCTTTCCTTTTGTCATCAGAAAATCTGTGAACTGAAGTGCAAGATAAAATGAAAGAAATGCCAGGACAAAACTAACCAGAATACGCGAATGTAAAAAAACAGCGCCGACTACGAAGAATAAGCCAACGATAAGGGTTGTATTTTTCAAATTCTTATTTTGCCAAAACAAATAAATTGCCACCAGAACACCAGGGAATACTGCCATCCCCACGATTGCCGGGTATTTCCCCCAATTGGCCGCAAATGCTGGCATCTGCCAACCGAATCCGCTTAGAAGGAGGGCAATCCATGCTGAGGTATTGTTTTGTGTGATGCCACCGACTAGCGCAAAAACGGAGAAAGGCAAAACTACGAGGAATATTTGCCCGAGCAGAGCCAAAAGTAAAGGTGAGTCAAACCCCCGAATGACGGTGAGCCATGTTGCCAAACTGTGAAAACCAAAGTGATAATATGGGCCTGCGATAGCGTAAAAAGAATTCCCCTCCAGGGTCGGCGATAGAAAATGCTGAACGATCAAATAATGTTCAGGAGAATCACTATAGGGTGGTAACTGCATATCTTTGAGAAAAGCCAGGCGGATGATCAGAAGCACGCTAAATCCCATGATGTACAGAATATGTGAGCGCCAGTCTTGCCCATGTCGTCCATGCAGAAAAAGTGCGCCTAGACCCAGGACAAACAGGATCCAACTACCTAAATGCAATATATTGGGCCATACGCGAGCCAGGGAAAATAAAGCAAAAGAAAGGAGAGCCAATATGATTGTTCCCAATGGCAGGCTCATTGGGAAAAGCAGCCAATCTATTCTCTTTTCTCGTGAAAGAATACTTGTAATCAGCCCCCCAAAACCAAGGACTGGCACCATGAATAATAGAATTTCTTCCCAATATCTTCCAGCTATGACTATCCCATCAAAGAATATCTGCATTTTAGGTTGTTTTTGCGATTAGGGAGTTTATTCCTTTGGGGGAATTCGATTGACCAGATAAACACCCAATAAGATGATGGAGCCTCCAACGAGGGAGACCCAGGTGATAGGTTCATCAGTAAGAATGACTGCTGCGACTAAAACGGCGACGAGCGGTTCAAGGTAAAGAAAGGCCCCCACCTGTGAGGCAGGGATGGCTTGTAAGGCATCATACCAGGCGATATAGGCCAGCCCGGAGCAGAAGATGCCCAGAAAGGCGACAGCCATCCAGCCATCAAAGCTTAGTTTCGGGATTTGGCTGAGATTGCCACCGGTGAAAAAGGCGACTGATGAAAATATCCAGCCGAAGGTCATCACATAAAACATCATCCTTGCGGCGGGATGTTTTTGAAGCCCACGTCGTGAGAGCGTGGAAAAAATGGCCCAGTTTAGTGCACTGATCAGGATCAGAATATCACCGGGGGTGCCGAAGTTGCCGACGGAAATGCCGCTTAGATCACCGTTGCTGACGACCAGAAGCACGCCCAAAGCCGCGAGCGCGATCCCGGCACTTTGTCCCCAGGTTAATTTTTCTTTTAATACCAGCCAGGCAAGTAAGGCCATGAAGATCGGAGTGGTGGCAACGATCCACGCGGTTGTGGTGGCCTGCGCAGTGACCAACCCTGTCGATTGCAGCCATTGATGCCAGGTAATGCCGAGAAATCCGAGCAATGCAAAATAAGCCCACTCATTTTTGGCAGGCCAGGCAAATTCCTTTCTCGCGGCAACTGCGACACCTAGAATCATGACGCCCATCCCAAAGCGCAGCCAGACGATTGTGATTGGCGTGACTTCTTTTACCCCGATCTTGGTCGCGATGAAGGAGGCACCCCAGACGACGACGGCAAAAAGAACTTCAAGATAAGGAAAGACTTTTTCTTTTGACATGCGGTTCCTTAATTAATTGAAGAATTATACTCTCGTACACGCCTCTTGCGGGTATAATATGGGGCGGAGGATCTATATGGAAATCATTTGGTACGGACAATCTTGTTTTAGACTAACAGAGCGCGGATTGGCCTCTGTAGTGACCGATCCCTTCGACCATAAGGTCGTGGGTTATGGAGAATTAAAGCTCAAGGCGGATATCGTGACCGCCAGCCACGATGCGCCGGGGCATAATTTTATTGCGGCAGTGAAAGGTTATTCTCATATCATTGATGGCCCTGGAGAATACGAAATTGGCGGCGTATTTATTACCGGCGTACAAACAAATGGACGCAGCAAAAACGATGATGATCAACCTCGTAATACCCTGTATGTTTTTGATTATAGTGGCCTCACTATAGCCCACCTTGGCGATTTACGAGAAATCCCCCGTCGCTCACAAGTGGATGCGTTAGGGACGGTTAATATAGCCCTTGTTCCGGTTGGAGCGGGGGGGGGGATGAGTGCAGCCAAAGCAGCGGAGGTGGTCAGCGTTTTGGAACCGAATATCGTCATCCCAATGCATTATGCGACTCCTGATGCAAAATTATCCCTTGATCCATTGGAGAAATTCATCAAGGAGATGGGGTTGGGAACGGTGGATCCCGAAGCCTCGATCAAGATCACAAGCGGAAGCCTGCCGGAAGAGACACGCGTTGTTGTCCTCGATTATCAGCGCAAATAGGAGTATCTAGTGGCAGTCAAAATTTTAATGACCTGGGATATTTCGCAAGATAATGAGCAAGAGTATTTTGAGTTTGTTATCAGCGAAATGATCCCCGGCATACAGCGGCTCGGATTTCAGCCTCTCGATGCATGGGCAACACTCTATGGCGATTATCCCCAAATTCAGGTTGGGATGATCGCTACGGATGCTGACACTGCTCAACAGATGCTGGATTCTGATGAATGGGGAATTTTGAGAGAAAAGCTGTTTGGCTTCATCGACAATTTTTCCTATAAGATTATTCCCGCGCGCAGCGGTTTTCAGTTTTGAGATGTAAGCTGATCAGAAAAAGGCTTTTTTCGAAGAGCGCCCCATTTTAAATTCAGAGAATGCTGTGCCACCAAAAGGAATGCTCAAATACTGGTTCTTTTTCTTTCTGCTAGCCTCACTTGAAGGAGGCTATGCATTATTTACGCTGCTGCGCATTCCCGCAGATCCAACAAACAGCTTCTTCCTGGGACTTTCTATCTCGCGCTTATCTATGGCAGGAATACTGTTGAGTATGGTATTCATCTCTGCGTGGCTGGGAGTGCTTGCTTGGCGAAAGCCACTTTGGAGGGAAACATACCTCGACCCAGGGAAATATCCAAAAACCTTTGACACGCTAACCTGTCTATCTGCCTTGAGTGCGCTGCTAGTATCCGTTGGCCTCTTTTTATTGCGCTTCTATGATCCCACACGCTTCCTGCCTCTTTTCGAGCGAGCCAAGCCCCTTGCCATTACGATCATTGTTTTAGGTTTACAACTTTCCATTTGGTTGCTTTTTCTTCGCAATGGTTTTGACTCCAAGTTTTTCAAAGACAGAAAAATAAATCGAGCGGCCGGGATTTTCTTTGGTATTTTACTTGCTATTTTTGCGTTTATTGCCATTACTCGCATTGGGCTAACCCCAGATGCAGCATATTGGGCTGAGCCAGGGGTGGCTTTGCAGGGTTGGCAGTTTGGCTTGGCTTTACTCGGTGGTTTTTTCACATCACTTCTTAGCTTGAAGATTGATCCCCACCTTAAAAAAACCGATTTAATCTTTGCCATATTGCTTTGGGGTATTGCTGTCGTGATCTGGCAAAGTGTCCCGATGGATGTTCTTAAGAACAGCTTTTACGGTCCTTTTGCTTATCCGCTTGGACAATCGCTTCCTTATTCTGATGCTGGTTTTTATGATTATCTTGCACAGGGACTTTTGCTAGGGAAGGGATTTATTACGAGTATTCCTCCGCGCCCTCTTTATATCGTTTTACTGGCTGGGTTGCATGCTCTCTTTGGGCTTGACTATAGTCTAATCTTTCTGGGACAGACCCTTATTCTTGCCCTCTTTCCGGTAGTCCTTTATTTTCTTGGGAATACGCTCCATAGTCGTTCTGCAGGCGTGACCGTGGCTCTCTTTACTATTTTTCGGGAATGGACGAATCTCCTTATTTCCTCACAGACG
This sequence comes from Candidatus Desulfolinea nitratireducens, assembly GCA_014382535.1. Classification (GTDB taxonomy): domain Bacteria; phylum Chloroflexota; class Anaerolineae; order Anaerolineales; family Villigracilaceae; genus Desulfolinea; species Desulfolinea nitratireducens. Next base: position 7,508 of record JACNJN010000161.1, read on the forward strand.
CGAGTTTCCAACTCAAAAATGACTTTGACGGATATCCCGACCGCTTTTGTCCTTAGCTTGGCCGCATTATTCGTCATTCGCTGGCTTCAGAAACGGAATCGTCAGCCCCTTTCCCCTCTTATTGCAGGTGGCATATTTGGGCTTCTACTTATCCTGCGCACCCAGTCAATGCTAATTTTGCCCCTGATTGTTCTCCTGGCTCTGCTCATCTTTTGGCCGCGATGGAAAGAGTGGTTAGTAGTAAGTCTTATCTTCCTTTTTGGTGTGACTCTCAGTGTGTCTCCGTGGCTGACGCGCAACACCCACATCACCGGGAAGATCACATTCGATGATCCCAGCCAGCTTGGGCTACTTTCGAGCCAATACAAATTTACCGATAACCTGAACTCGACTGATTTTGATCTTGCGAACGAAAGTCTTTCCAATTCAATACTTAGCTTTGCTCTCCAAAACCCTGGTTTTGTTGCGGAATTTATTTCCACTCATTTTCTTGCCACCGAAATAAATGGATTACTGGCCCTGCCTCTCATTGAGCCATTTTACGGATTTCAGGAACCCATTAATATTTATTGGACCAACTGGGATGGGCATCTTAGTTTTTACAACCAACTCCTGCTAATTTTTTATCTTGCCATAATCGCATTAGGTTTGGGTGCAGTTTGGTGTCGCTTCACCTGGATCGGTTTGACACCTCTTATATTCAATCTCGGCTATGCCCTCTCAAATGGAGTCGCCCGTTTTTCTGGTTGGCGATATGATTTTCCGGTTGATTGGGTTGCCTACTTTTATTTCGGGGTTGGTTTTGTTGAACTTCTCACTCTCCTGGCCTCCAGCTTTAGTGAAGACAGTGAAAAAATCTATTCTTCCCCACCTGAAAAAGTCCCTCACCAAAATATAAAGGGCTCCAGCCTCATTCTATTCTCTTTCCTCTTTCTCTTGATCGGCTCTTCTCCACTGATATTTGAAAATGCCATTCCCCCCCATTTTGAATCTTTCTCTGAAGAAGCTCTTCTATCTAAAATTTCCCCTTTTGCTGCTGAAATCGAAGTTTTTGCCGCACAGGACGGTGCCAGAATTCTTATAGGACGTCTACTATATCCGCGATTTTATCGGGACGGCGCAGGGTTGGCATCCGCACATCCTTGGCCTGCCTACGCTATCCGAGATTTTTCCAGAATGGGCTTTGTTCTTATCGACCAACAGAATACGCAGGTTGTTTTCCCCATTAAAAAGATGCCTGTCGAATTTCCCAACGCCGAAGATGTGATTGTTTTAGGGTGTCAGAAAGATGATTATTTGGAAGCGCGACTCATCTACTTGATGGATAATCAGGAGATTCTTCTAAACGAAAAGATTTTTGTTACCTGTACAGAATGATCGAAATCGCCCCGCGACTTTTAACCTGGTACCGCCAAAATAAACGGTTTCTCCCCTGGCGAGACCACCCCGATCCCTATGCCGTTTGGGTTTCGGAGATCATGCTCCAGCAAACCCGCGTGGATACGGTCATCCCCTATTTTGAGCGTTGGTTCGCCAAATTCCCCACGATCAAAGCTCTGGCGGATGCTGAGGAGCAGGAAATTCTCAATCTTTGGGAGGGGCTTGGTTATTACAGCCGGGCTCGCAATTTGCATAAGGCTGCTAAAATCCTTGTTGAAAGTTCCCTCTCCCTGGGGGAGAGGGCGGAGGGTGAGGGCAAACTCCCTGAAGATTCCGCAGCCCTGCAGAAGTTGCCTGGCATCGGGCGTTATACTGCTGCCGCAATTTCCTCGATGGCTTTTGGGCAGGATGCCGCCGCACTGGACGGAAATATACGGCGTGTTTATGCGCGCATATTCAATATTGCAGATGTTTTGGGCACCACAAATGCAGAGAAAATCTTTTGGGACCTGGCAGAGGAAAATATTCCCTCAGGGGAGGCTGGCGACTATAATCAGGCCCTGATGGATTTGGGCGCGCTGATTTGCACACCGCGCAATCCCTCTTGCGGTGAATGCCCTGTAAAAGAATTATGTCAGGCCAAAAAACTTGGCATACAGGATGAGCGTCCAGTGCGGAAAGCAAAAAAGACAGTACCGCATTATCTCCATGCGGCCGCGCTGATCGTCGAAGAGGGGAAGGTTTTGTTGGCACAGCGCCCGGAGAAAGGGTTGTTAGGCGGGATGTGGGAATTCCCAAACGGACGCGTAAATGGAGATCCTGCTGGGGAGTTGGTATCTGTAATTGATAAGGGATACCAGCTCAAGGTCCAGATTGTAGATCCGCTTGGAGAAGTGGATCATGCCTACACTCATTTCAAGATAAAAGAAGTAGCTTTTCGCTGTACGCTGATCCGATCATCCCACAAAGAGAATTTACGCTGGGTGGCATTGAATAAATTGGACGATTATCCGATGGGCAAGGTGGATCGGATGATCGCTGGAAAATTACAATGAGGAGAAGATCATGCCAAATTTGATTTTGTATCATGGAAAATTACATACGCAGGATGCAGACTATCCTGATGCGACCGCGATCGCGTTGCGAGATGGACGGATTTTGGCCGTAGGAAGAGATTCGGAAATTCGCGCCTTGGCAAAAACGGATACGGAGGAAATCGATCTCGAGGGGCGACGGGTACTCCCCGGCCTGACGGATTCCCATATCCATTTCTATGATTGGTCTTTATTTTTGGAGAGAATTCAATTGGATGATGTCGCTTCTTTGGCAGAGGTTCAGGAGCTTGTCCATAAGACGGCAAAGATGACGGGTCCGGGTGAGTGGGTCATTGGGCAGGGCTGGAACGAGGAGAGTTGGGATCCCCCAAAAATGCCGACCAGATCAGATTTGGATGCAGTTGCCCCTGATCACCCGGTGATTATTTGGCGCAAAGATCTGCATCTTGCCAGCGTCAACTCCCTGGCGCTTAAGCTTGCTAATATTTCTGGAGCTACGCCCGATCCCGATATGGGTGTGATCGAACGGGATGAATTCGGGAACCCAAATGGGATATTAAAAGAATTGGCGATCAATTTGGTACGAGATATTATGCCCCAGCCAAGCGAGATGCTAATTGATAACGCGATGAAAAATGCGATGATGAAGATCCATCAGCTTGGGATCACAGGGGTTCATGATATGCGCATCATGGGTGGTGAAGATGGCCCTCCTGCTTTACGCGCCTGGCAGCGGCTTCGTGATGCCGATGAGGTAAGGCTCCGTGCGTTGGTGATGCTTCCCGGAGAACTTCTGGATCAGGCCGTTTCGCTGGGATTGCAAAGCGGGCTGGGTGATGAGTTTTTGCGCATAGGCGGGATCAAGCTCTTTTCAGATGGCGCTACAGGAGCACGAACTTCATGGATGCTGGAACCCTTTGCAGATGGTGGATCCGGGATGCCGCTGACACCAATGAATGTTATCGCTGAAAAGGTTGCCAAAGCGGATAAAGCTGGGATCACAGCGACAATTCATTCGATCGGTGATCGTGCAAATCGTGAATTATTGGATGTTTTTAGCGAAGTTATAGGAAAGAACGAGAATCAGACTTCTTTGCATGGCCGCCATCGGATTGAGCATGTCCAGCATAGCCATCCCGATGATCTGGGGAGGCTTGGGCCTCTGGATCTGGTTGCCTCTGTGCAGCCCCTCCATTTGGTCGAGGATATCAGCATGGTGGATAAGGCGATTGGCGACCGTGGGCAATGGACCTATGCTTTTCGTGATCTTTTGGATGCGGGGACAATTCTGGCATTTGGCTCCGATTGCCCGGTCTCTTCTCCGAATCCCTTCCTGGGGATTCAGGCAGCCGTTACCCGTCAGCGTGCGGATGGGACCCCGGCGGGGGGCTGGTACCCCTCACAGTGCTTGACCGTGGAAGAGGCTGTTCACGGGTATACGATGGGTGCGGCCATCGCGGCTGGGGTGGAGAATGACCAGGGAAGTTTAACCCCAGGGAAGTTGGCTGATCTGATTGTCCTGGATCAGGATATATTCTCAATTCCACCGCTGGAAATTGCTAAGACACAAGTTGATAAGACTGTTTTTAATGGAGATGTTGTATTTGATCGACTCTCCTAGAGAATCCAACTATAATAAATATGAAAAATCGAAAAGGATTGTTCCCATATATTTGGTAGTTTCCCTTTTTCTATCCTGTAAAAGGCCAGCGGATATGCTTTCAAACATGGTTCGGCGGGATGAAAAAATTCAGGTTTTACTCAGGTTAATGAAGATGAGGGCAAAATTATTAATGGAAATACGCATAATTTGACTGGTGTGACTGTACACACAATTATTGAACTGATATTTGGCTTGGTAAATTGCACAATTCATGATTTTGCAAAGATTTCATTTGATCAAATTGCTTATATGCGATCTCGTTTGAATCGCAAAATCATAAACTTCAATGAGGCGAATCTGGCATTTGCCCAAAGTGCGTAGATCGCCTTGAAGTTGTCTGGTTTGATCCACTTGAACTGGATTGGCCTGTAGTAGATTACTATGATTATGAAGATGAGATAGACTGTGATGACGATTTCGAGAAATAATCGTGGTCAATTTCGAAGGATTCTTGATATTATAACCATTCAGATAGCACAAATTTTAAAAGTATGTTTTCCCCCTATCCGCCTCCAGGCTGGAGGGCGTAGGTTTTACACAAAAATTGATTACATTTTAGGAGCAAAATGAAAATATCTCAATCACCAGGCGGATGGCTTCTTGAACCTCCACAATGGCGCGTGGCCGTTTTAGCTAATGTCAAGGATGAAAATCAGCACCGCCCGGCAGGCATCCCTCCCGATGCCTATGCCGATTTCGACCATATTGATACCATTCGCGCTATTCAAGCTGCTATAGAAACAGATGGACATGAAACCACCTTTATCATAGCAGACGAAAACCTGCCTTTCGCACTTAGGGAGAATAAGCCTGATATTTGTTTCAATATTGCAGAAGGCTTGGGTGGGGATGCTCGTGAAGCTCAAACGCCAGCGTTATTGGAAATGATGCGAATCCCCTACACTGGCTCACGGGTCTTAACCAATGGGATTGCACTAGATAAGAATCTTACAAAAAGAATTTGGAGAGATCGCAATCTTCCAGTTGCTTCTTTTCAGGAATTCATCTCCGGAGATGAACATCTACGCCCTGAGCTAAAATTCCCGCTTTTTGTAAAACCATCTCGTGAAGGCACTGGAATGGGTGTTGATATGAAAGCTCTTATAGAGAGTGAATCTGAACTTTTTGAACGTGTCAATTATATTATCAATACATATAAACAACCGGCACTTGTTGAAAACTACTTGCCTGGGAGAGAATTCACTGTTGGACAGATTGGGCGTCCAGATGCTAAAAGGTTTAGTCGTTATCCTGAGTGGTATGAGAAGGATGGTTTTCATCGTTTGGCTATCCTGGAATTGAATACAGCCAAATCGGCTACCCCTGGCATCTATAGCCATGCTGCCAAAGCGCAACAACTGGGCGTAGAGGGTGCACCAGAATATCTCTGCCCAGCAGATATAGACCCAGTATTGGCAAGAAAAATGCACCGTTTGGCTTTACGAGCACATCGGGTTTTAGGTGCATTAGACGTCTCACGTGTTGATATCCGTTTGGACAATGAAAATAAACCACGCCTTATTGAAATCAATCCGTTGCCTGGACTAACCCCAGGCTATAGTGACCTTTGTATCCAGGCCGCAGCAGATGGGATCGCTTATGAAGATCTCATCCTTGAGATCCTATACCTTGCTGCAGGGCGTTGGGGAATGATTGCTCCAAGAGATATTTAAACATTAGGCCTCTTGCATATGTGCCCTCGGTGGCGTCCCCGCCGCCGCCCTGAAGGATGCTGCGCGAAGGACAGCGGCGAAAGCAGTATTAAAAACGGGCTATTGCAAGAAGTCTATTGTTTGTGAATGCGCTCAACGCTTTTCTGAACGTATTGCGTGTCCAGGAAATTCCCAGGCAAACTGATAACTTTCCCGTCCAGAGCGAAAATCATTAAGACAGAGCCTTTTTCTACAGGGAGGTTTTATTTTGAGCTACGGTATGCAAACATCTTTTCCACACGCAAGAGCCTCTATATCTTTTTTGTGGATCATCTAGATAGGAAATAATTTAATGGATATAAAAAAAATAAAATCCAATCACATCATCCCAAGCTCCGCTTTTTCAGTACCAAAATCGAAGATAAAGCAATATGATGTCTCGAATAAAAAGAAGCCCGAGGTAGGTGATCTCATCTTTGGTGAGGTGATCAAAATTGGACATCACAAAAGCATTCAAAACAGATCAGCTCGATTACATACACTCAATATTGGGACGCGTTCGGTTTTTGTTTTTGGCAACCGCTATGCCCCTGATCAATATGAAGGACTGGTGCCTGGTTCATTTATGGAACATGTAGATATCTTCAGCCAGGGCGGTATTGTTGGTGAGGTTAAAAGTCAAAACCAATTGATCAGTGCACCCACGGTTATACGGGTACTGGGTTATATTTGCGACTCCGAAGGAAAAGTAATCAACACGAGGGACCACATACTTTTACAACCAAAGAACACAACTCGAAAAAAACGTGGTGCAAAAGTTATTCTTTGTATTGGTACCAGCATGAATAGCGGTAAAACTCATGCAGCAGCGGCATGTTGTTATGCACTCTCTTCCTCTGGGAAGAACGTGAGAGCAGCGAAAATTACCGGTACAGCCAGCCTGAAGGATATTCTTTTAATGAATGACTGTGGGGCCGACCATATTGCAGACTTTACCTACTTCGGTTATCCGTCAAGCTATTTAATGGATCCGGACAAGTTGCTATGGATGTTTAACTCGTTTGATATGAAATACGGTAATGATCCAAAAAACTACCTGGTAATTGAGTTTGCAGACGGAATTTTTCAGAGAGAAACTGCGATGCTACTTAGGATGCCAGAGGTACGTGACCGCATTCACAAATTGATATTTTGTGCCCCAGGTTCAACCTCAGTTTTTGGCGGTATTCACGTTCTAAAGGAAGAATTTGATTTAGAACCTGATGCCATATCTGGTTTGTGTTCCAGCTCACCCTTAGCCATACGAGAGATCGAAACCTTTACCAATCTGCCAATTTTGCAAAGCATGGAAAAGGATTACAAAGCAATATTTAGAATCATTAAATGAGATTAGTAGTAGCCAAATAATAAAGAGTATTTCTGGAACATTATATTGAAGTATTAACATGTAAACGCTACATTTGTTTTAATCTTAGACCGTATAAACCCAAATTGGAGTTTTGTGCTTTCCTCGCACAAGGTGTTACGAAAGGCTCAAAAGAGGTAACAATCCGCTCAATTACAGGTTAAATAAAAAAGTGCCCTTGTTTTGCAAGGGCACTTCTAATTATATTGAAATTTCCAGTTCTATTGAAAAAAAACACGTTGAATCCATAGATCTCAAAAAATATATTTTTTGTTTTTAATTAAATTTATCTATCCAGCCGCGATATCTTCCAACATTTTGGTTGTCAATGATTTTGGTCGTTCGAGCGGCTGCCCAAGGGCGCGAGCCCACACATAGTTGGCTGTCACGCCCAAGGCACGTCCGACCCCAAAAAGAACAGTATAAAAGTCAAACTCGGTGATCCCATAATGATACTGGAGCGAGCCGCTGACCGCATCCACATTGGGCCATGGATTCTTGGCTTTGCCCTGCTCTTTGAGAACAGCAGGGATGATCTCGTCCATCATTTGCACAATCATAAAAAGTTCGTCGTTCGGGAAATGTTCCTTGCCAAATTTGAATTGGGCTGTATAGCGTGGATCAGGCACGCGCAAAACAGCATGGCCGTAACCGGGGATAACTCGGCCGCTATCCAGCGTCTCATTGGCATATTCGGTCAATTGTTCTTTTGTCGGTACGCCGTTGAATTTATCCTTGATACCCATCACAAAGGCCAGACAATTCTGATTTGCCAGACCATGCAGGGGACCGGCCAGTCCATTCATTGCAGCAGAGAAGGCAAAGAAAATATCAGAAAGTGATGAACCAACCAGGTGCATCGTATGCGCACTGACATTCCCGGATTCGTGGTCAGAATGCAGGATGAAGTACAGTCGGATCAGATCTGCATATTCTTTATCATCCACACCCATCATTTTGGCGAAATTAGCGCCAAAATCCAGATTTGGATCATAACTCGGCTCTGCTTTTGCTCTGTATTTCAGTTGATAAATGAAAGCTGCGATCACACCCAATTTGCTGGTCAATGTCATCGCATCATCCAGGGCTGGCTCCCATAAATCCATTTTGCTCATGCCTTCAGCATAGCGTTTCGCAAATTTCGAATCGTTTTGTAAGGTCAAAATGGCCTGGGAGAATAACGCCATCGGATGGGTATCCTTTGGCATATCTCGCAATACCTTGAAAACATGATCGGGGACATGACTATTCTTTGCCCACTCGGCTTCGACTTCCAGGGCCTGCTCTTTTGTTGGAAAGTCGCCAACCATTAAAAGATAATAAAGACCGCCGACATAGGGCATTTCAGCCCCATCTGGCTTGGGCAATCTTTCCAATACTACGGGAAGGGTATGACCGCGAAAACGGATTCCCTCATTTGGGTCAACAAAAGAAATGTCGGTTACGAGGGCTCTGACGGCACGCATTCCGCCATAAATCTGGCTGATTGTAACTTCCCCCACCACCTTATCACCATGTTCTTCGAGCAATTTGGTGACACGCTCACGCCATTCCGGCAATTGCGCTGAAATTTTATCATGCAAAATCATGGTATCTCCTCACAAGCTACTATACTGTTAAATGGCCGCACTCTTTTCCAAAATGCGGCTGGCCTGCCTAAAGCTCAACAAGGCCCTTAAGTTCTTCTACGCTTTTGGCGACAGCATCAGCGGAATTTTGCAAAGCTGTCTTTTCGTCTTCATTCAAATCGTACTCGATGATCTTCTCAACGCCACCTTTACCAAGCATGACGGGAACACCGAAGAAGATCCCCTTTTGTCCATATTCGCCATTCAGATAAGCGGCACAAGGGACAATAAGTTTCTTATCTTTCAAAATGGCCTCAGCCATCTGCGCGATTGCGGCAGAGGGGGCATAGAAAGCAGAGCCAGTCTTCAACAGACCAACGATCTCGCCCCCACCTTTGCGGGTGCGCTGTACGATCGCTTCCAATTTATCGGCATCAAGATATTTTTCCAGCGGGACGCCGGCAATATTCGAGTGACGGGTCAACGGAACCATCGAGTCGCCATGTCCACCGAGAACATAGCAATTGATATTCTGGACACTTACGCCTGTTTCCATGGCGATAAATGCACTCATCCGGGCGGAGTCCAGGATCCCGGCCTGACCGATGATCTTGTTTGCGGGTAACCCTGTTTTCATCATCGTCATATAGGTCATCGTGTCAAGCGGGTTGGTCAGGATCAGATAAATCGCGTTTGGCGAATATTTGATTGTTTCTTCCGCAACCGAACCGACAATATTGGCATTCTTCACCAGCAGATCTTCGCGGGTCATACCCGGCTTGCGGGGCAAACCTGCGGTGATCACAACGATGTCGGAATCTTTGGTATCTGCGTAGTCGTTGGATCCTAAAATCATCACGTCCTTGCCGATAATGGGCATGGCCTGAGTCATATCGAGAGCTTTGCCCTGTGGCATCCCCTCCATGATGTCAACCAAAACGATGTCGGCTATTTCACGCTCAGCCAGCCAATGTGCCGTTGTCGAACCAGTCATCCCAGCGCCAATTACAGAAATCTTTGCCATATCTCCTCCATGGAAATAAAGTGAACCTTGGGTATACATTAAACTTCGATAAATGTGATTGCATATATCCCAGATAGGATACTATCAAATCATTCAAGAGGCTAGTTTAATTTGTCATATTTGGAGTGTGTAATGTCTAACGTAAACTCATATAAAAAGAAAAGCTTGTCAAAGAGAAAAGACAAGCTTTTTTGTTTCCAATGGATATCTAAAGACCTTTTTCTTCAATATATCGGACCGCTTGAATCGCTGCGGCCGCTCCCATGCCTGCCGAAGTGACTACCTGTCGAAAATGCGGATCGGCCACCTCACCAGCGGCGTAAACGCCCTCAACACTGGTTTGCATCAGACCATCAACAACGATATAGCCTCCATCATCGAGGGCTAACTGACCGTCAAATATATCTGTATTTGGGGTGTGCCCAATGAAGATAAAAAGACCGTCCGTCTCGATGGCAGATTCCTCTTCCGTTTTGAGATTTTTTATTTTAACGGAAGCAACTTTTTCGTCCCCAACGACATCGGTGACGACCGTATCCCAGATAAAATCGATTTTCGGATTCTCGTTCGCTCGCGTTATCAGGATTTGACCTGCGCGTAATTCGTCCCGTCGGTGAATGATCGTTACGGAGGTGGCATGACGTGTCAGATAGAGGGCCTCTTCCAGAGCGCTGTCGCCGCCACCCACTACAACAACCTTCTTGTCTTTGAAGAACCAGCCATCACAGGTTGCACAATAGGATACACCTCGGCCGGTTAGTTCTTCTTCTCCGGGGATATTCAAATGATTGGGACGCGCACCAGTTGCGATGATGACTGTGTTTGCCTGATATTCGCCGCTCTCTGTCTTGATCTGGAAGGGGTGTTTTGTCAGGTCAACTTCGGTTGCCGTATCAAACTCGGTTATTGAGCCGAAGCGCTCAGCCTGTTTTTGGAATAGATCACCCAATTCGCTCCCGCCAACCCCCTCAGGGAAACCGGGGTAGTTTTCGATCATGTGGGTTAACGCGGCCTGCCCGCCTAATTCCATCCCCGTCAGGACAACCGGAGCCAACTCTGCGCGGGCTGCATATAGCGCAGCGGAAAAGCCTGCGGGCCCCGAACCGATGACAAGCATCTTTAGCGGCTCATCCCCATTTGCAGAAGGGCTGGATAGATTGGATAAATTTAGATCGAGCATATAAACCTCCGTTTATAAAAAGAACCCTGCGCTGGCAGAGTTCTTTGAGTTCAGGCAAGAAACCTATTTGACTATTGCCAGTAAGTCGGTGGCTTCCATAATCATATGTTCAACACCTTCCAGTTTAATCTCGGTGCCGGTATATTTCGGGAAGAGAACCTTCTGGCCAACTTTGACCATCATTTCTTCATCATCACCCACTGCGATAACTTCACCGATCTGTGGTTTTTCTTTGGCGGAATCAGGTAAGATCAATCCGCTGGCTGTTTTGGCTTCCTGTTCGATGGGGCGTACGAGAACGCGAATTCCCAAAGGTACGATATTTGTCTTCTTACTCATTGTCTTTCTCCTTAGAATTTTTTTCCTGCCCGATAACGAGCAAAATATCATTATAACAGCGCTATTTTATCAGATGTTTCGTGAGAAAAAAGGGTATCCACTAATCTCATACAAAATGCTTATATAACGGCCTTGTCTGTGATCTTCAAGGCTTCATCCAGCACTTCAAAACCCTCTGCTAACTGTTCCTCAGTGATATTCAAAGGCGGAACAATGAGTACAGTATGCCAATGAACGGACAAAAAGAGACCATGGTCGCGGCAATATTTATTAAAGGCTTCCATTTCAGAGCTGGATGAATCCCAAGGCGCCATTGGCTCTTTGGTTTCACGATTTTTGACCAGTTCAAGAATGCCAAACAAACCAATTGAACGAACATCGCCAACAGATGGATGTGCTTCTCCTAAATCGGTTAGCATCCGATTCAAACTTGGCCCAAGGCTTGCTGCGTTTTCGATCAGCTTATCATCGCGCATAACATTGACGTTCGCGATCATTGCTGCCAACGAAACGGGATGCGCAGTATAGGTTAACCCTGAACGGAAAATTTTATCTTCAAAAAAGGAAGCGATCTCATTTGTCATACCTACTGCACCGAGAGGCGCATAAGCTGAGGTAAGGCCCTTGGCCATCGTTATGATGTCGGGGGACACACCCCAATGATCCACGGCGAACCAGGCTCCTGTACGTCCAAAACCGCTCATCACTTCATCAGCGATCAACAAAATTCCATATTTATCACAAATCGCGCGCAGCCCCTGCATATATCCATCTGGTGGAATAATGACGCCGTTTGTCCCAGTGACCGTCTCTATCAAGATCGCCGCAATAGTTTCTCCTCCCTCGTAAAGGATGATTTCCTCAATATGATTGAGATAATCTTGTGTAAATTCAGCTTCGGAGATGTTGGGGTTCGTACGATGAAAAGTAGAACGATAACGATAGGGATCCAGGAAATGGACAACACCGTGCATCAGATTTGGCTCCCACTTCGTCCGGCGGGGATCGCCGGTGAGCGCCATCGCGCCGGCTGTCGCACCGTGATAAGAACGGTAGCGCGTCAGGATTTTGTGATGCCCAGTAAAGGCTCGCGCCAATTTGACGGCATTCTCGTTGGCATCAGCACCGCCGAGGGTGAAGAGGAAATGGTTAATGCCTTCGGGTGTGACCTCTGCCAAAGTTTTTCCCGCCAGCGCCCGGACTTTTGTCGCCATTGGTGGGCCGGCAAAGGGCAGCTCGTGCAATTGCTCTGTCATCGCGTTGATGATGCGCTCGTCGCCATGACCGGCATTGACACACATCGTCATCGAGTTGAAATCGAGATAGCGTTTGCCATCTGTATCCCAAAAGTAAACGCCTTTGGCACGTTCTACTGAAATCGGGTTGACCTTGCCCTGTGCAGACCACGTCCAGAAGCCGTGTTCGCGCATGAGGGGGAGTATTTGATCGTTATCTAATTCAAACATGAGACCTCGATATTCGATAGAAGAAAACAGAGCTTTTTTGTGCGGCGAATGGTATCACGGTTTGGGATTAGGGAAAAGAAAATCGGTGCAGGAGTTTGATGTCCCTACACCGATATAAAGGCGAATAGAAAGAAGTTAGATTCTCTAGGGTGTTGGGGTTGCTGTTGACATAAGTCAAGAGTAGGAGAAGATACCTGAGTGCTAATGAAACAGACCCACTCCGAATGCAAATGGGTCTGTTTATAAAACAACTTGCTTATTCAATTGTCACCTACACTTACTCGATGCCGCAAGCACCTGTCTGTTGATTTAGCTCGTTAAGCTTTCCTGAGATAATCCACAGGTGGGGTTTATCGACGAGGCCGCCAGCGGTTGGAAAGGATGAATATATTTTATGGGGAACCTCCTTTCGTTAGTCACTTCCATTATTGCGGATTTATTGCTGAAAAGCAAGTACCTTTCAGATTTATCAGAATTCGTTAATTCTTATGGGAAAAGAAAATCGGTATGATGAACACTCCCCTACACCCGCATCGTCGTTGTTGGTACGATCAGTTTTTAGCTAAGTACCAGATACTTCATACAGGTTAGCACGCCCCCGTTTGCCTATTAGCTTGATTATATTCGCCTTTCGCAGGCAATATGCCATTTTTTGTGATAGTTGTTTCCTGATGCCCATTCTCTCTGCCAGGTCTTTACCTGTAAATTCTCCCATCCCCCTGGGGAGCAGTGTATGCCAATCAGCTGGATTCTCAAACAAAATTTGATCTACGACCTCCAGCAAGCGACGCTCTTTGATTCCCCATCCTTTTCTGCGCCATTTTCGCTTCCCTTCGTACTGCCAAAATTCCTCTTCCTTTGTCATCAAAACTTCCAGCGAGAAATTGGAGTTCTCCAGCAATTGCGGAAAGCTGACCATTTCCCCAAAAACCTCCTCCACTCGTCCCCTTTTGGGTGACTTGCGGCGTGTGATTTCACCGCCCACATTTTTCGGCAATTTGACGATCCACTTCTCATAAGCAATGGGATAAACCAATCGCACGCTATGTGAACTCAGCAACTTGTTCAGCTTTGGTTTGATGGATGCAAAATTCCCTGTCTGGATTTCAACCAGTAAATCCCCTTGAACAATGTCGATCACAAAGCCATCCACTTTGACTTCAATTTGATCCCCAGGCTGTACATACCATTTCTTCAATGATGCGTGGAGCGGTTTTTCGTTTAGTACGCCAATATTTGACATTTTGAGATTATATCAACAAGGGGTGTACTGGCCTTTTCTGCTATACTGCCCTGCATGAAAACTTTCCCCCACACCCGGATCATCGTCGTCGGGACGACCAGCTCCGGTAAATCCACCCTGGCTGAAAATCTGGCAATTAAACTGGGTCTGGATTTCGTCGAGTTGGACGCCCTCTATTGGCAACCCAATTGGGTAGGTACGCCTGATGATGAGTTTGATACCAAGGTGGATGACGCAACGCACGGCGACCATTGGGTGGTTGCCGGGAATTACAGTCGTACCCGCCCCATCACCTGGCCTCGTGCGGAAGTGATCATCTGGCTGGATTATTCATTGCCCGTTATCTTTTGGCAATTAACAAGGCGTACCCTTCGGCGTACATTTACACGTGAGGTACTCTGGGGGACAAATGTGGAAAGACTTTGGCCGCACCTCAAGTTTTGGTCGGATGTGTCACTTTTTAAGTGGCTCTTCAAAACTTATTGGCGGCGAAAAAGGGAGTATCCAGCACTCATGGCGCAGCCAGAACATCAGCATTTGAAACTGATCCGATTTACTTCCCCACGGGAAACGCAGGATTGGCTGGAGTATTTATAAAAATGTCACTGCCTGTACTGTGCGTACATCGTCCCAATGTCCTTCGGGAGGCACACGTGCGAGGAAGGCGTAGCCTGACGTGGCAGTCTCCATCACATAGGAGGAGATCGCCGCGTCGGTTTATTGCCCTCCTCGCGATGACGAATCCCTAATTCCTTATCATCCACCGTACTAATAAACTCATCCCCCAAACACTGGCCAGCCCAAGAAAGATTGCCCATTCAAAACTGAATGCTGATTGCCAACTCATGGCAATACTGGAAAAAATCAGTGTCAGAACGATCAACAAGCCCAACCTGGCCAAATGTGTACGCTCCAAACGCTTGCTGTCCTCACCCTGTGCAGCGTAACGTAAACGGTTGCTGAATGAAGACAGGTCGTAAGCCAGTAACCCGCCCACGCCCCCGACCAGCATCCAGCCGAATGGCAAGTTGATCCAGAGTCCGGCCGCGGCGGCCAGTGTTGTGGCGGTCAGCCCTATCGCTGAGAACCATCTCCTCCGGCGCCAAATGCTCCATCCCCAGAGCAAACCGAGCCCAAGGATTGCAAATGCTAGATCCGGATTGCCACCATCATAATATCCCCAGGCCAGCGAACCAATCCCCAATAGCAAGTTAATGATCAATGCAATCGTAGACATATTTTCTTTACCTCGCCGTGGCTTTATGCCAGGCTGGTTGACGTCCGAGGCGACTTTCCAGCACTCTGTCGATTGGGATGTTTCCCTCCCAATTGACAGTCTGTATGCCAGAGCGCTGCAAACGCATCAAGAGCATATTCCGTTCCATGCGGATGATTCTAGCAGCCAGCCAGACCAGCATAAATAATGCCGCGATAGAGAAGAGGATGACGATCTACCTGCGTTGCCAAAGAGATTTCATCGAAAGGGATTTTACCACCACGAATTGGTGGGATGACGATTCATCGTGCTATACTTTTGACGTGCTAAACTCCTTCGATTGCAACGCTCCGCTTCACCCTGCTGCCAGACTTGGAATTGACCGATTCAATGACGGAAAATATTGGCTGGCGCATGAGGCTCTTGAAGATGCCTGGAACGCTGAGACCGGTCCTGTTCGTGATCTCTATCGGGGTATTCTGCAAGCAGCGGTGGTTTATCACCACATCAGCCAGCAGAATTTTCGCGGTGCCCTCAAGGTCTATCAACGCAGCCAAAAATGGTTGAAAAAATGGCCCGATACCTGTCGCGGTGTGGATGTGGCCGAACTGCGATCTAATCTGGATATGGCCCTCAGCGAAGTTAAAAGTCTCGGCTCAGAAAATCTTGCAAAATTTAAATCCTATTCCAAAATAACTTATGAAAAATCAACTTCCCTTTGAAAATAAAATCGTATTGGTGACCGGCTCCGGGCGCGGGATCGGACGTGAGATCGGCTTGCACTTTGCCAGGTTAGGCGCAGACGTGGTGATCAATTTTTTCCGCAACCGCGCTCCCGCAGAATCTACCGCTATCGAGGTTGAAAAGCTTGGTCGGTGTGCCTTGGTAGTAAAGGCTGATATGGGCAATCTAGACGATATCTCCCGTCTCTTTGACGAGATCGAAGCGACCTTCGGTGGCCTGGATATTTTTATCCACAATGCCGCCTCTGGCTATAACCGTTCGGTGATGGAGCAAAAGCCCCGCGGTTGGGATTGGACGATGAATATCAACGCCCGCGCCCTGCTTTTTGCCGCACAGCGAGCTGCCCCCCTGATGGAAAAGCGTGGAGGCGGGAGCATCATTAGCATCAGCAGCCCGGGGGCAAATTATGTCCTGCCAGAGTATGTGGTAGTGGGAGCGAGCAAAGCGGCATTGGAAGCGTTGACGCGCTATCTGGCGGTCGAATTTGCCCCGATGAATATTGTCGTCAACGCGGTCTCCCCGGGAGTTGTAGAAACGGATGCACTCAAACATTTTGATATCATTCGTGAACAGGAAGATATTATCGGAAAGGCCGTCAAGGCCACACCAGTGGGACGATTGGCAAAGCCCAGGGATGTGGCTGAAGTAGTAGCCTTTCTGGCCAGCCCATCTGCAGCGATGATCTGCGGGCAGGTGATCACGATCGATGGGGGTTATTTGTTGGCGATGAAGAATAGGGAATGATGTTAAAAAGTGAAAAGTTTAAAGTTTCTAGTTAACTTTTCAACTATCAATCGATTATCCGTATCTATCCAAATCTCCCGGTAACGTAGTCTTCAGTGCGCTGATTTTGGGGATTTGTGAATATCTCGGTGCCGGGGGCATATTCGATCAATTTGCCTTGCAGGAAAAAAGCGGCGAAATCGGATGTACGTGCCGCTTGTTGGACGGAGTGGGGGACAAGGATAACGGTATACAGCTTTTTAAGTTCTTCAAGTGCGTTTTCAACCTTTGCGGTCGAGATCGGGTCAAGACCGGAGGTAGGTTCATCCAGCAAAATGACCTCAGGCTCTTGCGCTAAAGAACGGGCAAGGCAGAGTCTTTGCTGTTGTCCACCCGAGAGGGCAATGGCGGGCTCATCAAGACGGTCGTGGACTTCATCCCAGAGGGCAGCCAATTTCAGGCTGCGTTCAATCGCTTCGTCGTGGCGGGATTTTCGCTTTTCTCCAGCGAGTTCGAGGCCATAGGTCAGGTTACCACGAATGCTAAAGGGCAGCACCACCGGGCGGGCGAAAACCATCCCGACTTTGCGGCGCAGGGCGATCACGTCGATATTCGGGTCAAGAATATTCTCCCCATCCAGGATGATACGCCCTGAAACGCTCTCGACGTCGGCCAGGTCGTTGAGCCGATTCAGACATCGCAGCAAGGAAGATTTGCCGCCTCCAGCCGGGCCAAAGAGCACGGTTGTGGCATTGGCGACGATATCCAGGCTGATATCGTGGAGGGATTCAGTCCCGTCGGAATATTGGAGAGTCAGATTTTCAATAACGATTTTATTCATGATTTTTACCACTGCCTCTTTGCCCGTGCTCGTGAACGTATGATGGTCGCGATCACATTCATGCCAAGGACAAAAACCAGCAGGACAAGCGCTGTTCCGTACTGGATTTGGATCGGCATTTCCGGGACTTGTGTGGAAATGACAAAGAGATGATAAGGAAGTGCCATGGTCGCATCGAAAGGGCTGTGTGGCAAACGCGGGAGGAAGAAAGCCGCTCCTGTGAAGAGAATCGGTGCAGTCTCGCCCGCGGCACGCTCAAGACCGAGGATGACTCCAGTGATGATGCCGGGTAAGGCCTGTGGGAGTACCGTTCGACGGATGGTTTGCCAGCGTGTCCCGCCGAGTGAGATGCTGACTGTGCGGAATGATTGAGGCACGGCGCGCAACGCTTCTTCGGTAGTGCTGATGATCACGGGTAAGGTCATGATAGAGAGTGTCATTGAGGCGGAGAGGATGCTAGTACCAAAATTCAGGAATAGAACGAAAAGCCCCAATCCGAAGAGCCCATATACCACGGAGGGAATCCCCGCCAGATTGATGATCGCCAGTCGAATCAGTCGCGTGAGTCTGTTTTCGGATGCATATTCAGAGAGATAGATCGCAGCTGCAATGCCAAGTGGCACCGAAAATACCGCTGTGCCGAGGGTGAGATAGAAGGTCCCGATGATGGCTGGCAGGATGCCGCCCTCACGCATCCCCTCGCGTGGAAAGCCGGTAATGAATTCCCATGAGATAGCGGGTGCACCTTGCACAATGATGTAAATAACAGTCCCAATGATAGGGATGACTGTTAAAAGAGTCATCAGAGTTAACAGAGAGAAGCCTAATTTTTGGGTAAGATCCCGGTTTTTTGTGAGGATTTTATTCATAGGTTTATGACAACACTCGTTCGGCACGTTTCTTCTGTCGGAAAACGACAGCCGAGGCAGCAACATTGACGGTCATTGAGATCAGGAATAAGACCATGCCGATAAAAAAGAGTACATGATAATGGGTGCTGGCATTGGCGACTTCACCCATCTCGGCAGCGATGGTGGCTGTCATTGTGCGGACGGGGGAGAATAGATCTGCAAGACCAGTGGCGAGGACAGGGGCATTGCCTGTGACCATCATCACGGTCATCGTCTCACCGATGGATCGTCCTACACCAAGCATGACAGCGGTTAATACGCCAGAGCGTGCAGCGGGCAAAGTGACACGCCAGATGGTCTGCCAGCGGGTTGCGCCTATTGCCAGCGCTGCGTCGCGGTAGGATTTGGGGACTGCATCCAATGCATCTTCGGCAATTGAGACAACGGTAGGGATGGCGATCCCCCCCAAAAGCAGGGACCCGGACAATGCTGTTAATCCCGTGGGCAGGTTCAGGGTCACGCGGAGTGTCGGTGATAGGATGAGGATTCCTAAAAATCCGAGCACGACAGAAGGTAATCCGCCTAATAGTTCCACTAAGGGTTTGAGCAAATTCCGCACCCAGCGTGGGGCAATCTCTGCGAGGTAGATGGCTGTCCCGATCCCGAAAGGCACAGCGATCAATCCCGCGCCAATGGTCACCAAAAGAGAGCCTGTGATAAGCGGCAGGATGCCATAATAGCTCTCAATGGGATACCAACGCAGATCGAAGAGATCGCCGAGTGGGACTTCGGCAAGGGTGGGCAGACCTTCTTTGAGGAGAAAAAAGAAGATCAGGCTTACAAAAATGACGGCTGAATAGCCAGAGAATTTGATAAGGCGGGTAATAATATATTCACGCCAGTTCAGGTCTTTTTCCATCTGTTCTCCATGAAATAAATTGTAACAAATTTATGGTGATGTACAGTTATTTTTAATAATATTATCCTGCGTGAATTGATCTGGTTTATTCATAAAATAACTAATATCGTCAAGCAAGGGAAAATCGCTGTCAAAATAATGATTGAATATTATTCTGAAAGAATTAACTGGGGTTATGGTGCTATAAAGCGCAGCCTTCGATTCTGTATTGAGATAATATGCATTTAAAATTGATAATCTCATTTGAGGGGTGATAGCGCTTCCAAAAGCACCATGATCCCCTTGAATAATGATGATGGGATGAATATCTGATTTTTCAATAATTGTTTTGATAACCGGAAAAAGGTGGGCATTGATGAATTCAACATTCGATATATAGCCAGAACGTTTGTTGTCTGTCCATTGAAATTTTCCTGAAGGTGCGAATATATAAGGGGGATGAGGAACAAGAATATGAGCAAAGACAAAATTTTGTCCACTCATCTGGGGAATATTTTCTAATTCATCCAGGATAAAAAGCGTTTGGCGGTAATGCTCATTATGTTCGGCTTGTTGTATATCTGTAAGTGTTAGTCCAGGGATTAGTTGAGGCATATCATAGAATAATTTAAAAAGGGTGGTCTTCAGTAGCTCTGCTTCAAATTCATTTGGACCACCTGCCAGGTCGACAAGCCCCAAAGCTTGTTGGTTGCGAGAAATATGAATATCTTCCAGCAAATCAAAATGCCCTGTTGCACTATTTTCAAATGCTATGGTGGTGTAGCCCAATTTTTGCAAGGTTTGGTTTACAAAACTTGATTTTAGTGGAGGAAGCATTTCAATATTTGAATAATTTTGCAGATAATCAGCATTCATTACTGAACTAAGTGAATATTTTGTAATTGGATAGTTACTTTGACTGCATTCTGCTACATAAAACCCTAGCTCACTTAAATTTCCCGTGAAATCTGAGTTATCAAAATCATATTCATCTTTAAGGACATCAGCTCTTGTATACCCATCTAGAATAATCAGATAAATATCTGGTAATTCGGCCGAAAGTTGATTGGTGAATGCTGTTCTATCATGCAATTCATTTTCTGCTTTGGCCGCGGTTTTATATAAGGAAAGATCATAGATAAGTGACTGACCAAGGGCTAAAATTAGCAGTATCAAACTGAAATTCGCTAAAAACTGATTTATTGGCTGGATATTTTGAAGGCGTAACAAGGATGCGCTTAAAAGGATTAAGGTCAATAAATAGATAATTGCCAGATACCGGTGTCGAAAGCCCTCAAATAGTTGTTCAAATTGCATATATATATGGCCGTAAGAAAAGAGCAAAGTGATGATTAGCGTAGCAATCAAGCGGGCTTTATTCCAATCTTTTATAATCAGTTTAAATAATAAAAGCAAAATCGCAGTAATCAAAAAGGATATTAGAAGTGACCGGATAATTGCATTTATGTTGACGTATACAAGATTCTGATTTCGCAAAGCAAAAACAGGATATGCAGCGAATAAAAGGGGGTAAATATTTAAAAGAACTTTTTTCATAATGGATCTTTGTCTAAATGACGATAATGTAAATTATTTTTTGGGGGGGGATAAATTTGCCTAATTCATGGTGCGGTTATTTTCAAAACTTAATTTATCGGCACAAAACCCAACTCCCTAACGATCTCTTGAGCCTGTGCAGACATGATCCAATCAAGATATTCCTTGACCGCACCCGTTGGCTCGCCATCGGTATACATATAGAGATCTCGTGCAATTGGATATGTGCCAGAATTGACGGTCTCTACCGATGGCAGGATGAAAGCATCACCTGCTTCAGGGGCAATAGCGATCACCTTCAGATCATGGGGGACATATCCCAATCCATCATAACCGATTGCATTTGGATTTTGACGCACTTCGATGATAATTCCTTCCGATGAGGGTAGCAATAATGTATTGGTGGAAAAAAGGGTATCAGAATCCTTGACGCCCAAACGCAAAACAGTTTCCAAAAAATATACGTGTGTGCCAGAATTGGTCTCACGAGAAAGGCGCACGATTGGCCGATCTTCGCCGCCGACCTCGCTCCAGTTGGTGTATACGCCGCTGTAAATATCAGATATTTGTTGCAGGGTCAACTTGGTAACAGGATTTTCTGGATTGACGATTACTGCAATCGCATCCCTGGCAATGATATGCTCGACAGGGACGATCCCTTTATCGGCAGCCAGGTCAATCTCGTTGGATTTGATCTGACGGGATGCGTTGGCGATATCCACGGTTCCGTTAACCAGCGCGGCGATTCCCGTCCCCGACCCTCCGCCTGTTACCGATAAACGGATATTGGGGTAATCCATTTGGTATTGTTCAGCCCAAGCCAGCGCCAGGTTGACAATCGTATCCGAACCTTTATTTTCAATATAGCTTTGGGGCTGGGCGTCTGTACCTCCCTGCCCGGAAGATGAACACGAGACCAAAAAGATAAATAAAAGGATGAGGGGAATGATGCGTTTCATAATTCCGAATTATAGCGTTAAATATCAACAATAAATATCGGGTTTAGGGTAAAATCACGCCATGTCTACTGAAGAGCCAGTTTTCGCAATCTCAAATCTTGATTTTTACTATGGGGAAAAACGGGCTTTGTCCAACATCAATATGGAGATCATGCCTCGCAAGGTGACCGCCCTGATCGGCCCCTCCGGATGTGGCAAATCGACCTATTTGCGTTGTCTCAACCGGATGAACGATACCATTTCTGGAACGCATGTGGAGGGGGAGATTCGCCTGCATGGCGAGAATATTTACGCGCCATCAACAGATGTCGTGGAGCTACGTCAACGCGTGGGGATGGTTTTTCAGACGCCCAACCCTTTTCCCCAATCGATTTTTGATAATGTCGCCTTTGGCCCCCGCGTTCTCGGTCTTTCTGAAAATAAAATTGCCCTTGAAGAAACTGTTGAGCAGAGTCTGCGTAAAGCTGCGCTCTGGAACGATGTCAAAGATGACTTGAAACAAGGGGCCATGGGTCTTTCGCTGGGCCAACAGCAGCGGCTTTGTATTGCCCGTGTTATTGCGGTGCAGCCTGAAGTCATCCTGATGGACGAATCAACATCTGCTCTTGATCCCATCGCGACGGGACACATAGAAGATTTGATCGCGGAATTGAAAAAGGAATACACCATTATCATCGTTACTCATAATATGCAGCAGGCTGCGCGTGTTTCCGATTCAACCGGACTCTTCTGGCTGGGTGAGCTGATCGAATTTGCACCCACAAAAGAGCTTTTTACCCGTCCTAAGGAAGAATTGACCGAAGCATATATTACCGGACGTATGGGGTAATTATTCAATAGTTGTCCTGGTCTGATAAAGCCACAGCTCAGCCCAAATTTGTTTGGACTGAGCTGTGGCTTTGGTTGACAAAACTCTCGTTTCGGATACAATACTCTTCGCCAGCCGGAGTGGCGGAACTGGCAGACGCGCTACGTTCAGGGCGTAGTGAGCTTATGCTCATATGGGTTCGACTCCCATCTTCGGCACAAGAAAAAGACCCGTTTTTTATGGGTCTTTTTTTATTTAATTTGGAGCACATTTTAGGGGCGTCTCGCGGTATAATTAGGGCAGGTTCTCGCGCAGTATTTCTCCCGCCAGAAGTACGTAAAATGGCGTTTTTTTTATTATATTTCAAGAAGGAAATACCATGGAAGCAGGCAATATTCAACCGGTTGATATTAATCACGAAATGCGCTCCTCATATCTTGATTATGCAATGAGCGTAATCGTTGCACGCGCGCTCCCAGATGCGCGTGACGGATTGAAACCTGTACATCGGCGTATCTTATATGCCATGCACGATATGGGCATCCGCGCGACGGGATCGCATAAGAAATCTGCCCGTATTGTCGGCGAAGTCCTGGGGAAATACCATCCCCATGGCGATTCGGCAGTCTACGAATCGATGGCGAGAATGGCGCAGGATTTCTCCCTCCGTTATATGCTTGTGGATGGACAGGGAAACTTTGGCTCGATCGACGGAGACTCTCCCGCTGCTATGCGTTATACCGAAGCGCGGCTGGGTAAACTTGCTGAAGAGATGCTCGTTAATATTGAAAAAGAGACCGTTGATTTTGCCCCCAACTTTGATGATTCTCTCCAGGAGCCAACTGTTTTACCCTCCCGGTTGCCGAATCTCCTGCTGAATGGTTCTTCGGGTATCGCTGTTGGTATGGCGACCAATATCCCACCACATAATTTAGGCGAACTTTCCAATGCTTTGCTTTATATGATCGATAATTATGAGGATATAGACGAGATCGCGATTGACAAGTTAATGGAATTTATTCCCGGACCCGATTTCCCGACTGGCGGAATTATTGTCGGGATGGAGGGAATTGTCCAGGCATATAGCACAGGTAAAGGTCGTGTTGTGATGCGGGGAATGGCGCATGTCGAGGAGATGCGTACCGGACGCTATAAGATCGTCGTTACTGAAATCCCTTATCAAATCAACAAAACTACGCTTATCGAGCGAATTGCATCCCTGGCACGCAGCGGAAAGATTGACTCCATCTCTGATTTGCGCGATGAATCTGATAGAACCGGGATGAGTATTGTGATCGAACTCAAACGTGGCTCCCAGCCCAAAAAGGTGTTGAACCAGCTTTACAAATACACCACGCTTCAATCCACCTTTGGTGTACAGATGCTGGCACTGGTGAATAATGAGCCAAAATTACTTTCATTGAAGCGTGCTCTGCAACATTTCATTGAGCATCGTCGTGAAGTTATCACACGTCGCACCGAATTCGATCTTAGGAAAGCCCGCGACCGTGCCCATATTTTAGATGGTTTGATCATTGCTCTTGACAATATTGATGCGGTTATTGAGACAATCCGATCCTCTGCAGATGTAGACGAAGCCAAAAGTAATTTGATGACTCGCTTCAAATTGAGCGAGATTCAGGCTCAGGCAATTCTCGATATGCAGTTGCGTCGTTTGGCTGCGTTGGAACGCTGGAAAATCGAAGAAGAGCATAAAGAGATCATGGCAAAGATTGCCTTTTACGAAGAGTTGCTCGCTGATTCCAAAAAAATCTTGGTGATCATCAAAGAAGATCTGCAAGAACTCTCAGAAAAATACGGTGACGAACGGCGTACACGGATTGCAGCAAATGCCAGTGGTGATCTCAATGAAGAAGATCTCGTTGAAGATGAAGCTGTTTTGGTAACGATTACCGAGCGTGGTTATATCAAGCGTGTTGTTGCCATAACCTTCCGCACCCAGGGACGAGGAGGGCGCGGCGTAAGGGGGCATACCACCCGGGATCAAGATGAAATCATGATGATGATTCCCGCCCGCACATTGGATACGATTCTCTTCTTCACAGACAAGGGAAAGGTTTACTCGGAGAAAACCTATCAGATCCCCGAGGCAAGCCGAATCGGAAAGGGTATCCCTGTCGTCAATATCCTGGCCCTCGATGCTGATGAGCGGATCACCGCCGCGATTCCAGTTCCCGATTTTAATAATGCAGCTTTTTGTACTTTAACGACTCTTGGCGGGCGCATAAAACGTGTAGCCCTCTCTGAATTTGCGTCAGTCCGTCCCTCCGGCTTAATTGCCATGGGCCTGAACGGTGATGACAAACTTGGTTGGGCGAAACTGACCAGTGGTGATGATGAGATCATCCTTGTCACCGAGTTGGGAAAGGCCTTGCGTTATTCTGAGAAGCAGGTCCGCTCAATGGGGCGTCCGGCCGCGGGTGTGATCGGGATTCGTCTTGCCAAGGGCGATAAGATGACCACCATGGATGTTATCCAACCAAATTCAACGCTGCTGACCGTTACTGAAAATGGGGTTGGCAAACAGACCCGCCTTGATGAATACTCCCCCAAGGGGCGCGGCACACAGGGCATCCTGACCATTGACAAGAACGCCATTCCGATTGTTGGAAAGATCGTTGCGGCGCGTGTTGTTCAACAGGAGGATCATCTCACCCTGATGTCTACAGGGGGAGTGATAATCCGCTTGAAAGTCAAAGATGTGAAAACAGCCGGGCGCGCAACACGAGGTGTTCATCTGATGCGCGTGCAGGAGGGTGATACTGTCGCTGCGGTTGCACGTATCGCTGCTGAAGATTTGAAACAAGTTGGCGTGGATTTAGAGACCGAGAACGATACTCCGGACGATGGGCAGAAGGAATTGCTTTAGCTTATTTTTCCCCTAAACCAAAAAGAGCCGCACCAATCAAGGTGCGGCTCTTTTCTTCTTTAGACTAATTAGAATATTGCCAAACGCTGTGTTACAAGCAAAAGCATCGATCCGATCAAACAGACAGTCATAAAAAGCATGACCGCAATTATAAAGCGCTGCAATGGGGATAAATCTAAAATCGGCTTTAAAAAACCGGAAGAATCATTTGTCCGTCGATCTCTTCCCCCCATATCGACTTCAAGAAAATCGGGCAATCCATCATCTTCGTATAAAGGTGACGCATCGGCGTCATCACGCAAATTATCTAACATAAATCACCTCTTCACTTGTATTTTCGAGTATATCATAACTGTGTTGGACGCAAATGAACATCCCCAAAATGGATAGATTCAACTGTATCAAGGTGCAAACTGCCATCCTGATTTAGCCCTAAAACCCTTCCGTGGATGACCTGCCCGTCGCCCCCCGTAATTTCAACCTGCTTGCCGCGAAAAGCCAATTTCTCTCCCCAGGCAGCTACCATTTCTTCCCTCCCCAAAAGCGGACGCCATTTAAGGAGCGCGGTCAAAAACCCATGGAGAACTTCAACACGGTCTACGGATTTGCCAAGAACCTCTTCGAGGCTCGTTGCGGGGAAATGCAATTCTCCCTCTGGCGGCACTGCGGAGGCATGGATATTCACGCCCATCCCCAACACGATCGCTTTTGCGACATCGCCAATCCAACTGACCTCGACAAGTATTCCGGCCACTTTTTTTCCGTGGATCAGAATATCGTTTGGCCATTTGATCTCAGGCTTTAGTGCATAGTTCTCCTCCAGGGTGGTGGCGAGGGCTAAGGCACCGAGTCCTGTAAGGAGAGAGATATTTTGATTTTCGCGGTTCTTTGGGAGAAGAAGCAGGCTCAGGGCAAGGGCGGAATCGGGCGGTGTTTGCCAACCTCGTCCGCCGCGTCCGCGACCTGTCGTTTGCTCATTGGCGATTACGAGAGAAAAATCCCGCGCATCCTCCTGCGCCCAGGCAAGGGCAATATCGTTGGTTGAGCTGACCTCCTCAAAATAGCGCAAACCGCCCA
The DNA here is from genome assembly GCA_014382535.1 of Candidatus Desulfolinea nitratireducens. Lineage (GTDB taxonomy): Bacteria > Chloroflexota > Anaerolineae > Anaerolineales > Villigracilaceae > Desulfolinea > Desulfolinea nitratireducens. The sequence continues at coordinate 34,047 of JACNJN010000161.1, forward strand.
ACGGGATGTCTCGCAGGGCGGTTAGGAGTTTTACTTCGTACATATGCTTCTGGCTAGGGTGCAGGCAGCCAGCGCCAGGGATTTTGGAAAGCTCCGTTATTACGAACCTCAAAATGAAGGTGAGCGCCAAAGGAATTACCTGTATTGCCGGAGAGCCCGATAAGCTGACCAGCGAAAACGCTTTGGCAACGACCTGCGTTAATGCTGCTTAAGTGGGCATAAAGAGTTGCAAAGCCATTGCCGTGATCAATTGCCACAACATTGCCGTAACCGTAATTATAGCCACCCTGTGCCATTGTTACCACGCCGCTGTCGGAGGCATAAACCGCTGCGCCAGTGTTGGCGGCTATATCAATAGCAAGATGTCCTGACCAGAAATCGTTGCCGGTGAGGTAATGGTTGTCTGCAGGCCAGATGAAATATCCTGTGCCAACCGCGCCACCTGGACAACTACTGTTGGAAATATTAGATGTGCCTGAATCTCCGCTTGCTTCAATCGGAATAACCCATTGGATAAATTCACGTGATCCACCGGGGATCATTACCCAGTCGCCGGCGTTAAGGGTCGGATTGGTCAGGTCTACGTTATTGCCGGGCCAGTGTAATATATCGTTGGGGTCGGCTTCAAATTCGGCTGCAATGCTTTCAATCGTATCGGCTTCCTTCAATTGGTGATAGATTCCATCTACGGGGGGGATATTAAGCTCTTGCCCCACGCGTAAACTATCTGGGCTATCTTCAAGGGTTTCGTAGTTGGCCCAAAGGATGGTTTCCGGTTCGATATTATTTTCTGTGGCAATGCTAAACGTGGAATCTCCACGTGCAACGGTGTAGTGGGTCACTTCGTAGTTTGGGCGGTCTTCAGGGATGAGGGTTTTTAGGGTGATCTGGCGTCTGATCGCGTTGGTGTTGACGCCCAGGGTGGGAGCGCTGCCCGGTAATGCCGCAATTGAAGGATTGGTTTCAGGAGCAATTGTTGCCTCACTGACGATGGGAGGCGCAGTTTCTACAAAGGCATCTTTATTGTTATAGGCAATGAAGATGATAACCGCGACAAGTACAAATGTGAGCACCCAACTCAGGATTGAAAAAAGATTATTTTTAAGAAAGGACATAAGAAGATGGAATACGGTTTTAATTAAATTTCCTTGGTTAATGAGTCGAGGAAATCTTCGTTGTCTTTTGCATCCCGCAAACGTTGAATAATCGCTTCCATGGCCGCACCCTGCGCCATTCCTGCCCCTTGTGGTTTGGGTGTGGTCATTTGAATATACATACGGCGCATTAGCCAAACTTGCTTGAGCAGGTCAGGTCCAAGCAGCAAATCTTCGCGGCGAGTAGATGAGCGGTCAATATCGAGGGCGGGGAAGATGCGTCGTTCTTGCAGGCGGCGTGAGAGATGCAATTCCATATTGCCAGTGCCCTTGAATTCCTCGTAGACCACATCGTCAAGACGGGACCCGGTATCTACCAGGCAGGTGGCGATGATGCTCAATGAGCCACCATCTTCAATATTACGCGCGGCACCGAAAAAGCGTTTTGGCGGGTAAAGGGCAGAAGGATCCAATCCACCAGAGAGAGTCCGGCCAGAGGGGTTGACGACGAGGTTATAGGCACGGGCCAGGCGTGTAATCGAATCCATTAGGATTACGACATCGCGTCCTACCTCGACAAGACGTTTGGCTCGCTCCAATGCAATTTCTGCCGTGCGGACGTGGGAGGTGACCGGCTCATCAAATGTGGATGCGATCACTTCGGCGTCTACTGAACGATCCATATCGGTTACTTCTTCGGGACGTTCGCCGATCAGTGCGACCATCAAATGAATTTCCGGGTATTTTTGTGAAATTGCGTTGGCGATATTCTTGAGAATGGTGGTCTTGCCTGCTTTGGGTGGCGAGACAATCAACCCTCTCTGACCGCGACCAATCGGGGCGATTAAGTTTATCAGACGGGTTGCGAGCTCGCGCGGATCGTGCTCAAGATCGAAGCGCCGATCAGGGAAAATCGGGACAAGGTTTTCAAATTTGGGTCGGCGCCGAGCCTCTTCCGGGTCAATACCGTTGACGGTATCCACCTTGGTCAGCCCGAAATGACGCTCTGATTGGCGCGGTTCACGTACAAACCCAACTACCATATCCCCATTGCGTAAATTATATTTCCGCAATTGTGCCTGTGAGACGTAAATATCCTGATTGCTAATGCGATAGTTATCCGCCCGCAAAAAACCGATCCCTTCACTCATGATCTCAAGAATACCGCCGCGAATTTCGAGGCCTTCCTGCCCGGCTTCCGCTTGTCGAATATCGAGAATAAGGCGTTCTTTTTTTAGGCGGTTGGCACGCGAAATTTCATGCGTTTTTGCTATGGCGCGCAATTCTATTAGAGGAAGTTTTTCAAGTTCAAGGATGGTTTTCATGGTTGGTCTCAATTCTGCTACGTAGGAATGGGAAAAGCAATGCCCCCCAATTGTATGGGCATATATTTAAAATTGTTTTGACAAAAAAAGGGCAAGTTTCAAGATAAAATCAGGGGTTAACCAAATGGATGGTGAATTGCTGTTTGGATTCTTTCTTAGAATAATTGTGAAGGTATTTGGGGAACCCTGAAATTATAGCACGTTCATTTGGGCTGTGCAAGCAGTTTTTCGCCATTAATTCAACTAATGTTTGGGGATTTAAGTTAGGAGCAGAAGACGATTATTTGGCTGAATTTTGCTGAGACGCCAGATCAGATGCTGGGAAATTTCCCTTTGTGATGAGATGAATGACCCTTGTATTTTATTCTAATTTGCGCTTACCAATAATCCTTCCGCATGGTATAGTTCTGCTTTTCATCAAGGAGATAAAGAGATATGCAGGATTATCTTGAAGCACCACCCCGCGAAGAGAATAACTTTCAAGGAGAACAGGTTCTTGTAATCGCAGGGGGGCATTTTATTCACGACATATATTCCGCTTTTTTGGCACCCTTATTACCACTAATTATTGAAAAACTGTCTCTAACGTTAACTTTGGCTGGCTCATTGACAGCCTTCCTGCAAATTCCGGCTGTGCTGAATCCCCTTATTGGTCATTTTGCGGATAAATTCAGCATGCGCTTTTTTGTTATCCTTGCACCCGCAGTCACAGCGACCATAATGAGTTCGATGGGGTTGGCTCCTAATTACTTCACCCTGGCTTTATTACTATTCATTACTGGAATCAGTGTTGCCGCTTACCATGCACCAGCACCGGCAATGATCGCCCGAGTTTCAGGTCAACGCGTTGGCAAAGGGATGAGCTGGTTTATGGCTGGTGGTGAACTGGGACGTACGCTGGGACCGATCATCGCAGTATGGGCGGTTTCTCTTTGGTCGTTTGATGGTTTGTTCCGTGTAGCGGTGCTTGGTTGGGGGACTTCTCTGATCCTGTTTTTGCGTCTGCGTGATACACCTGTAAATATGCGAGAAAAAGGTA
>JACNJN010000204.1 GCA_014382535.1 Candidatus Desulfolinea nitratireducens
CCAGTACGCGTTGGTTGAATTTCATTATCCGGATGTGGAAGTACGAAAGAAAATATCTGGATGGTAAAGAAGCGGAGCCAGAAGCCATTCGTAAAGAGGTTTCCCCGGATGAAACCCTACCTGAGTCCATCCCTACCATTGAGGAAATCAAGGAATATATTCTCTCTGAAGAGAGGGAAAATCCCCCGTCGTCCAAACCAAAAAAACGCCAACGTGGTCGCCGCCCTACTTTTCCTGTGGGGCGCTGGGTGCCGGTTGCGCTTAAGTGGGAAAGCGCTGATCCATTATGGGATGAATATTCTTTGGGTGATGTGATCAGTGAATATCTCGGGGTAGCGGCCGATGGCTCTCCGATCTTATCGGATCAAGCCTACCGTAAAACATGGCGCGATCTTGCCCTGGAAGAGGCAAAACGCATGGTAAAAAGCGGCGAAATGACAGACCCCAATCTGCTTAAACTTTTCAAGAAATATTATGAGAGAAAATCAAGGAAAGTATAAAGAAATAAGGACTTCTTTTTCGGGCAGGTTTTATTGACCTGCTCGATTTGTCTATCAAAGGTTACGTCACACCATCGGACAGGTACGCTCACCGCGAATTTGGGGAAATGATGCGGGGTAGAAAATTTGCCTAAAAAATAGCGTATACACTTTTGTTCGGTCACGGAAAAATTTGTCATTCCTGACAGAGCACGCCTCAACCTTTTCAGCTTTCTGTTAAAAGCCGACGCTTTTCCCCTTTTGCTGCCTGAATCCTGAACTTATTTACAACCCGATATTCTTTATCTGGGGGGAATCCATTTATTACCCTATTCCTACCAATTAAATACCCATGTTTTTCTAACCCCGCCTGTTAAAAGAGTCCTTGCACGGCTCTTTTTTTAATTCTACACAAGCGAGGTACACATGACAAAACTGATCATTTATTTGCGCGAAGAAGAATTCTCCGCACTTAGCAATCTGGCCCAACGTGAATACCGCGTGATCAAGGCACAAGCATCTCTGATCATCCGGATAGAGTTGGAGCGCCTCGGATTGCTGCATCAAAAAGACCCCAAGTCCACCACTCCTGTGCCTCTTACGGAGAGGCCACCCAATCTAGGGGATTGATATGCTGGCATCCATCTTTATCGGTTTTTCAATCTTTCTGGGTTCCATTCTGTTCGGCGTGCTGGTTTATCGTCTGTTTTTCTGATTTCTTCATCTCATTTTCATAAGGATTATTATGGCCGTAAAAATCATTTGTATTGCAAACCAAAAAGGCGGGGTGGGTAAAACCACCACCGCCGTTTCCCTGGCGCATGGACTGGCGCTGCGAGGAAAGCAAGTCCTGCTGGTGGATTTGGATCCGCAAGGACAATCCGCAACGGCTTTAGGGCGCAGCCCGGAGTCTGGCGTCTTCTACCTGCTCACGATGGGCAATTCGCCGCAGGAAAGCAGCTTTGTCCAATCCTGGGTGCGCGCGTCCGGGCGGGAGGGTCTCTATCTTTATCCGGGTGACCAGCAGACGATGGCAGCCCAAACGGTGCTGAATGCCCAGAATCAACCTGTATCGTCGATCCGTACTGCGCTAAAGCCTTTCCTGAAGGAAGGACTTCATTACATCATCTTCGATACCGCGCCCAGTGTGGGCGGTATCCAGGAACGGGCAGTCTGGGCATCTGATCTGGTAATCGTGCCAACGGCAACGGAGTTTCTCTCCGCTGAAGGAGTGGGCAAGGTCGCCTACATGATGAGTATTCTTCAGCAGAAGAAGGGCTGGCAAGGGGCGCTCTTGGGTATATTGCCGACCTTCTATGATGCCCAAACCAGAGAGAGCAAGATCACCAATGATGCACTCCAGGAACGATTTGGAGAAAGTGTTTTATCCCCTATTCATCGGGCCACCATCTTGCGTGAATGTGCCGCTTCGGGCAAGACGATCTTTGAATATGACGACAAATGCCGTTCCGCTAAAGAATATATGAACCTGACCAAGCTGGTTCTGAAGTTTTAGGAGGAGATATGAGCGATCGTAGAAATCCTTTTGGCGTTCCCCATGAGCAAACTTCCCCTGCCAGTCCGCCGGATATATTCGAGTCTTTGCCTGTGGCTGCCCCGCGCGAGCGTGATCGAACTTGGGAAAGAAAGCATCAAGGTGAAAAGGTGGTCTATCGCGGTGTCGATCCAAAGACTGCCTTGCGGGTGCGGCAGATCGCGGGTGAATTATGTGTTCCGAACGGCGAAGTTGCACGTGCCTTGTTGGAATATGGACTGGATGCGTACAGTCGCGGAGACTTGAATTTATCTCCCCGACCGAACCCCGCTCGCCTGCGCATGACGCTTTTCCCATCTGATGGTGCACCTGTCGGGAAAGTGAGAAAGACAGGAAAAAGAAAATCCGCCAAAGGAGAATCCTGGCGGGTGGTGACTACCTGGAGGAACTTCTCGCCTGAACTCAAAGATGAGATCGGGGTGCTGGCGTCTGAAAAGGGTCTGGATGTGCCTGTTGGGGAACTGATCTCCACCTTTTTGCAGTATGCGCTCAAAGCTTATGCGCGCGGCGATTTGGCACTCAACCCCGTGGAAAAAGCAACCCGTTACAGTTTGGCACTGGGAGGCGATTTTTGATGGGTCGGCAAATTTCAATAGAATTTTTCTGGAAAAGATCGAGCGTAGGCGGCAATGACAACGTGCCGCCTACTTGCTGTCTACGCCCCGTCTACGCACCCGCCTACGCTGCCGTCTACGCCGAAGCCACAGGAAGGCTGGAGAGCGGCGGGGCAGTCTTGCGACGAATGCTTGGACAGGTGGGCTGAGAAAGGGCGTTTTTCATGGATATTCAACAAGCTTGGCAAACCGTGCTTGACCAACTGCAAATGGAGATGCCGCGTGCCTCTTTTGACTCCTGGGTGCGCGATACCAGAGCCATCTCCTACGATGATGGCTTGCTCACAATCGGTGTGCGCAATGCTTATGCCCGTGACTGGCTGGAGAGCCGACTGGCGAGCACGGTCTCGCGATTGCTGATCGGGATCATGAACCGGAGGGTGGCTGTGGAATTTGTGGTTGCCCAGACTCAGTCAGAGGAGGATGAACCCGATGAGCCTGACGGAAAAGAAGTCTCGATTTCCACCGATGACATTACCTCGATCTACGACCAGGTCGTACGTCCTGAACGCGCAATCTACCTGCCCGCCTATTTTCGCAAACACCTGGCTCAACTTGGACCTGATCTGGGTTGGATGTATCTGGGTTTTCGGCAAGCAGCCTATGGAGAAGGTGCGCGGGCAGGAAAAAAGACGGCCCGCTTTTCCGGCAAACAGATTGCCGCACTTTGTGGGGTTACAGAACGTACCTTCTGGAATCGCCTGGAGCGCCCCCAGACTTGGGAGAAGCTGGCTGGATTGGTGACACCTATTTACGGTGAAGCGGAATGGGTGGATGGCCCCCAGCCAAGACGACTGCCACGTAAGTACACGGTAGCAATGACCCTGCCGCTCACCGCCGCCGACGCCCATGCCTTGATGCGCTGGCTGCAGGAGCAGGTTGAAATCCATGATGGGCCGCTGGGCACATTGGCAGCCTCGGTTGAGACGCCCTTGCAGGAACTGTTGTCTGACGAGCCGGCATCCCGCATAAGTGGCACACCACAAGACGTGCTGGAAATCCTGCGCCAACTCTTTACAGGCGACCTGCCCGATGCCCAGATCGTAGCTTTTGCCGAGCGGCTGCGCATGCACATCATGCCCCAAAACGACTTGATCGTGGTTCCACACTTTTTTTTGGAGCATATCCTGCCCTATCTGGGAGCGGGTCCTGCCTGGATGTATATCCTCTTGCGGGATCGCTGCTATGACGGGTTGGGTGAACAGCGTGATCTTTGCACGGTGCAAGGCGGCTATAGTGAAATCGCCAGTTGGCTGGGGATTGCTCGCCCGTTAACGGTTTATGAGTGGTTTTATGGGCGCAGCAACAAGAAAGCCAAAGAGCCAGGCAAATTGCGCTTTCCTGTGACGAGTGCCTACCTGACTGTGCTAGATCAGGGCAAGGCAACCAGCTTTGTAGAAGGCGCACGCACCTTCCGGGTTTTGCTCAATGATGTGCCCCCTGAGATTGTCCAGGCAGCCATCGAAAGCGACGACGATCTTTACGCGGATTTCAGTATCGTATTTACGCAATTTGCAGACAATCATTACGCAACTTTCAGTATCGTATTTACGCAATTTGCAGAAGATCTTTACGCAATTTTCAGAGTCTTTAAACCCCTTAACTCTTTAAAGAACCCTGAAACTCTTTTAAAAACCTCCCCCCTAATCCCCCCGCAAGAAAAAAAGAAATCTCGACACAAAGAAAAAACGGGGGTGGGGTCAATGACTTATTGGGATTTAAATCATTTATTGGCAATCAATGTCGCTAGTCCTCAAAAGCGTGACGCGCTGCGTAAGGCAGGTGCGCGCGGAGAAAGTTTTGCTGCGTGGATACTTTATGCCTATACCCCAGCTGGGGCAGGTTTGCGCGATAGCAGCGGGGTTTCCAATGCGATTGCCCGTACCCTGGAATCCCCACGAGGTGGTCCGGGCTGGCCTGCAAATGCTCTGGCAAAACTTTCCCCCTATAAACTCAAAGCCCTGCTTGAAAAAGATTTGGAAGGGCAAGTTGTGGATGATGAAAATTATCTGGCTGCCTTCGGCTCACTGGAAGACCAAGCCAAAGAAGAATTACTCAAACGTCTATTCGGAGATTGAGATTTCAGAGAAAGGAATTGATATGCAGAAAATTATTCTTTTACAGTCATCGTTTGCCCAAGCCATGGGCGTGATGTTCCGCCGCAGCCTTGGAGAAAAGGTTTTTATTTTTATCTACCCAAAGAAAACGCGCCGGCTTTTTCAGACCTTTTTTTGCCCGCCAATGCGTATCGTGGCTTTGGAGAAGATTGGCAACCAGCAGGCAAAAATCGTCTTCGAGAAGGTGGTGCCTCCTTGGCAGTTTGTGCCCCTACCCCCGGCAGATTTGATCGTGGAGATGGCTCCGGAGGTGCGCGTGGATGAAATCCTGATTACAGAAATTCTTTCGGCAGTAGGCAAACATCGTCATTCGGCGATGGGCGGCGTTGATGCAAATACGGGCGTACAGGATTTGATCTTTGCGCTTTTCGCAGCAGCGGTTGCTGACCTCAGGCGGGTTCGCGCGGTTTGCGGGATCAGCGGATATGGGCGCATAGATCCGGAAATTATCAAAAATCACTTTTCTCCCTGGGAGCGGGGCAAGATATTGGCTTCTGCTGGTTTTATTCTGGATTGCCGGATTGAGGCACAAATCAGCATCCCGGATGGGGCAATTAGTTTATCCAGGCAGATGCTTGATGTGGAGAACGCCTTTCAGGACGAGCTCTTTGCGGCAGCTTTGGCTGGGGTTCCCTGGGATAAAGATTTCTCAAAGGACTGTATTCGGTGTGGCAAAAATGCTTCCTGGCGTTTTGTTTTGCCAGGCGAAAATCTTCCTCCTGAACTTTCCTGGCGATTAATGCGTCCAGAAAATGCAGTGCCCCTTTGCAGGGATTGTGCGCGGAAACTCCATTTTGCAAAAAACGAGAAAGTACGCCACCAACTTATTTGGGGACTATGGGGTCCGCGCTTTGAGGCTTTGGAGCGTTGGCTGTGGGCGGTGCAAGGAGAGGGTGTTTATCGCCTGCCTCGCAATTGGAATAAAGCCGATTACCCCCTATGGCCAGAGGAATTTGGCGGGAGGGATTGGGCTTCGGGAAGTGGTGACTTGATGAATTGTGTTCCACGCGAACCAAAAAATATCCGCCGAACACAAGCGCAAAAGAGAATTTTAGCTGAAATTTTAGGGAGCACGTCGCGACTACCCTAAGCAAATAGCTGGTATCTTCTTGAAAAATGGAGGTGTTTTTTATGACAGCTTTTGCTTTTTTAGGTGCGCTCAGTGTAGCGGCCTTTGTATTTGAAATTATTTCTGCTTTCCAATACGGCATTTTTCGCCATAGTCGTTTGGATGGCGCCTTTCAGGATGCGAATAAAATCTCACGGAGACGTTCAACCTGGGATGCGATCCTGATTGCCATCTTCCCCAAGCGCTTTGACCCGGAACATGCCAGAAATATACTTGATGTGGTCGGGCTAATTCGCAGAGCAGGCTATCCCTACGACACACCTGGCGAATTTTATGCCGCTGCTATTCGTGAATTTACAAAATATCTGCTGGTTGGCGGATTGATGGCAGGCGCACTGGCGATGAATGGGATGTTGATCGCTGGACCTCTCTTTGCGGCATTCTATATCTATCTGGGTTTACGCCGCCCTTATACCCGCCTGGAAAAAATGGCAAAGGCACGTGCCGAAACCATGCGCAATAATATGCTGATTGCCCTATCTGTGCTTGAATCGCTCTTGTCTTCAGGGGTTGGGGTTCAGGATGCCTTACGCAGAACAGCCTCAGTAGGTGGAACCTTTAGCAATTTGCTGGGATTACTGGTGGCACAGATAGAGATCAAGGATATTGAAGAGGCTGTCGAAGTTGTCCAGGCACATTTGCCCGACCCTTCTGACGTGGATGCGACCCTTTTTCTGACCGACATTCTGGATTTCTTTCAGCGCAGTCGTCCGATCCTCACCAGCGTAACCGCCTTGCGAGAGTCGGTCCACCGCACGGTGCTCGAGATCACCGAGACGCGTGCGGCTCTGGTGCGTCAGCGCAGCGGACTGTTTGGGGTTACGGCTGTGGTGGGTTTGGTGCTATCCATGGTGATGCCCTTTCTTGGCAGTACTTTCTAAAAAACATAATCGTTCTAATGAGCAAACAGACTGCCTGCAGGCAGTCTGTTTTTTGTGCACACAGCAAGGTACCCATTCGACTTTTCCTGTATATATCCGCGCAGATCGTTTACTTACCAAACAAAGGAGAATTGTGATGTTTGCAGAATTGAAGAAGTTTTTAGGCGATGAAAGCGGGCAAGATTTTGGGGAATACGCCCTGATCTTTGGGGCAATCGGGGTGATTGCGATGGCAGTTATCCCCCAATTTAGAGAAGCGGTAATCAACGCCTTCCAGACCGGGATCGATGCCCTGAATATGGCATCAAGCGGCTAAAGTATTTTGAGATGAGAAAGAATGCAGGACAGGCGATGCCGGAATTTGCTTTGATGATCCCGATCATGACCTTGCTGATTTTCGGTCTGGTCTTTGCTGGCTTTTATGCTTTTCGGGCAACAGCCGCAGATTGGGGAGTTTTTATCACGGGCGTTGCAGAAGGTTCTTATAACACCCCAGCCACCAGCATCGCCAGAGGCACAATCCTCTGGCCAGATATTCAAGAGGCAGTTGCAACCAGCCAGGATGCCCCACGCAGGGTGCGTTCGATGATTACCATGGAAAAGACCACTCCCTGGGCTTTTGGGATTAATTTGATAGAAGCCCAAAAGGGTCAGTCTGTTTTTCGGCTCTGGCGTTTCTATCCCGGACCGCCCCCACCTGGAGGCTTTGAGTAATGCAGGTCAAGGCAAGAAGATCGGAAAAGGGGCAAGCAATGGCCGAGACAGCGATGTTTTCTGTGCTACTGGTGCTGATGGCTTTTGGTTTTTTGTCCCTAATCCCTGTCCATCGGGCACGCACCGCTGCAACTGCAGCCGCTTATGGCTGCGCCCAATTCTTGAGCCAATCACCCGATGCAGTCCGGGCTGCACAAAACGCTTATCAAATCGCCAACGCCACTCTGCGTTCTGAGTGGAGCGGGACTTTTGGTGTGCAATATGCGGTCTCTGTAGAGCCGCCGCGCGCGCCAGGAGAGCCTGGAGCTTGTACTGTCTCCTGGCAAATCCCGGAGCTATTCAGGCTGGGCTTTGGGAATGGCAGTTCCCAGGAGCGATTTATCTCTCGTTCAGAGAC
>JACNJN010000180.1 GCA_014382535.1 Candidatus Desulfolinea nitratireducens
AAAAGGTGGTGCAGGATGATAAAAGTTTTATTCATTGGCGGTACAGGGATCATCAGCTCAGCTTGTTCGCGTTTGGCTGTCGAACGAGGCATGACCCTGTATCATCTCAATCGCGGACAAACCAGCCGCCCCATTCCTGAGGCAGTGATCCAACTCAAAGGAGATGTGCGTGACCGCGCTTCCTATGAAGCGGCTCTCGGAGAGCATGACTTCGATGTTGTCGTACAGTGGGTTGCGTTCACTCCTGAGCATATCGAACAGGATATCGAAGTGCTGCGTGGCTGCACGAGGCAGTATATTTTCATCAGTTCGGCATCGGCGTACCAGACTCCGCCGGCCAGCTTGCCTGTCACCGAGTCCACGATTCTGGATAATCCGATCTGGGAATACTCACAGAACAAGATCGCCTGCGAAGAGATGTTGATCGAGGCCTATCGCCAAGAGAAATTTCCAATGACGATTGTGCGCCCCTCACATACCTATGACCCAACACTCTTCCCCACACACGGCGGCTACACGGTTCTGCATCGCATGCTGGAAGGAAAGCCGCTCGTCGTGCATGGAGATGGTACCTCCCTGTGGACATTGACCCACCACGAAGATTTTGCCGTTGGCATGGTTGGGTTGTTTGCTGATCCGCGCGCCATTGGAGATACCTTTCATATCACATCCGACGAATGGCTCTCCTGGAATCAGATCTACAACTATATTGCCCGAGCCGCTGGTGTTGAGGCAAAGCTGGTGCATGTCCCTTCCGAGGTGATCGCCCGTTACGACTCTGAATGGGGTGACGGCTTACTGGGCGATAAAACCCACTCGATGATCTTCGATAATGCCAAGATCAGACGTCTGGTGCCAGAATTCAACCCAAAGATCAGCTTTGCTGAAGGTGCGCGCCAGATCGTCGCATGGTATCAGGCTGATCCTGTCCGTCAGGTGGTGGATGCGGAATTTGATGCGTTAAATGACCGTATCATCAAAGACTACCAGTTGTAAAATCCATCCAGAGAATCCTGAAAGCAACATCGCTCTCTTCGTCGGTCCAATTGAGATTTTCATATCATTCGCCTTGAAAATATGCTCTCCGGCCCCTTTACGAAAAAAGCCGACGCCGCGGTAGTTGATAAAGAGCGCGAAAAGCTGATGGGTTACAAGGAAACCGCTGATCTGGCGGAGGCTTATATCCGTGAGGTCGATTCAAATCTAAAATAAGAATTTCAATGCGCACCTTTTAAAAGTGAATTCATCCAGAAATTCGACTTTATATATTAAAGGCTTTCATAACAAAGTCATATAAACATAAGACATTCGTCAATTGACTTTGCCAGAGAGATAGTTTAATTTTAGGGTAGATTAAATTCTAAGGAGAATAAAAAAAATCATGACAATGACGATCACTGACGAATGCATATCCTGCGGTGCCTGTGAGCCCGAATGCCCCACCGAATCAATTAGTGAAGAAGATCTTTATGTGATTAACCCCGATACATGTGTTGATTGCAAAGGTCATTTCGATGAACCGCAGTGCGTAGCAGTATGCCCTGTTGACTGCATTGAACTTGTATAACTGATATAATAAAGACAATTAAATAAAAACCTTCGGGGCAGGGTGACATTTGCCAATCAAGCAAATGAATTCCCGATCGGTGGTATAGCCCACGAGCGCTGAGCATAGTCGAAGCGCATGATCCGGTGTGACTCCGGGGCCGACGGTATAGTCCGGATAGCAGAAGGTGTTCAGATAGTGTTGACGCACGTCAGTACTGGCTGCTTGCGACCCCGAAAACGATCTGTTTTCGGGGTTATTTTTTATAAAGGACGCAGTCATCGGATCCACGCGTTGCCGCCTGCTCTCACGCCCCGCAAGTAATTTTCTGCGGAGCGTTTTTTGTTCTGCGAAGAACGAGAGTTTATGAATATCAACCCTGCTCGCAAATTGAAAACACCAACCCCCCTTGCGCCGCGATTAGGTGCACATTGGCCTGCGCTGCTTTCGCTGCTTCTTGGATTAACAGGTTGGCAACTTGCCGTACGCTTCACCGATTTGCCAGCCTTTATCCTGCCCTCCCCTGCAGATGTGGGGATGCGCTTCTCACGCGCCCTCCTGGATGGAAGCCTGCTCCGGCACACTGGCGTGACTCTCTCCGAGGTGTTACTCGGCCTTCTCATGGGAACAGCCACCGCAACCGTGCTGGGATATTTGCTGGCTAAATCGCGTCTTTTTGAGCGGATCGTGGCCCCATATCTGGTTGCCAGTCAGGCTGTACCCGTTGTGGCGATCGCGCCATTATTGGTGATCTGGTTTGGGCCGGGCATATTCTCGAAAATACTGATTTGCGCACTGATTGTCTTTTTCCCGGTTTTGGTGAATACCGTCGTCGGGGTGAGGGCTGTCCCATCCGTGCTGCACGACCTGATGCGTTCGCTGCGCGCTTCACGCTGGCAGGTGCTGCGGCATCTCGAAATTCCGGCAGCCTTGCCTGTATTTTTAGGCGGACTGCGCATAGGCGCTGCACTTTCCGTGATCGGAGCCGTAGTTGGGGAATTCGTCGGAGCCGATCGAGGCTTGGGATTCCTGATCAACGTCGGGCGCGGACAGTACGATACTGCGCTGGTTTTCGTCGCCATTTTTGCACTGATCCTGCTCGCACTGACCCTCTACGGCATCGTCGCCTGGCTGGAAAGTTATCTGCTCAAATGGCAGGCCTGGCGGAATCAATAAACTTGCTCTCGTCGCCGTCCCCGGCGGCGAGGACGCCGCCCAGAGCATTGCACAAACAGGAAATCTATTAATTTCAGGAGATTTACCAGATGTTCAAAAAACCACGACTTCTTTTCATCCTCATTCTGCTCAGCTTGATCGTTTCGGCTTGTGGGGCCACTGCTACACCCAAGCCCGCCGAATTGACCCAAATTCGCCTGCCAATGGGTTTCATCCCCAACATCCAGTACGCACCCTACTATGTGGCTGTGGATAAAGGGTATTTCGCGGAGGCAGGCCTTGAGATCGAGTTTGATTACAGCTTTGAAACGGACGGAGTCGCCCTTGTCGGCGCCGGGCAACTTCCCTTTTCGGTCGTCTCCGGAGAACAAGTCCCGATGGCGCGGGCGCAGGGATTACCCGTCGTCTATGTCGCCGCCTGGTATAGGGATTATCCCGTTTCTGTCGTCTCCAAAGTGGAGCAGGGCATTATTACTCCCGCTGATCTGGCTGGCAAAAAGATCGGTCTTCCCGGTCTCTTTGGTGCCAATTATGTCGGTTTTATCGCCCTGCTGCATGCCAACGGATTGAGCGAAAGCGACCTTACGCTGGATGCGATCGGTTTCAACCAGGTCGAGGCTTTGGCAACTGATCAGGAGGAGGCCATCGTTGGCTATACGGCGAACGAGCCAATCCAGCTGGCGGCACAGGGCTACGAGGTCAATGAGATCCGCGTAGCCGATCATGTCAAGTTGGCATCCAATGGCCTGCTGACCAATGAGAAAACAATTGCCGAAGACCCCGAATTGATCCGCAAAATGATCGCGGCTTTTCTGCGCGGCCTGGAGTATGCCGCCGACCATCCGGATGAAGCTTATCAGATCAGCAAAAAATATGTCGAAAATTTGGGTGAGGCAGATGAAGCCACCCAAAAGCAGGTTTTGGCAACATCCATTGAATTCTGGCAGATAGAGCAGCCCGGTTACTCCGATCCGCAAGCCTGGGAAAATATGAATAACGTTCTTTTTGAGATGGGATTTATTCCAGAGTTGATCGATATCGATGCAGCCTATACGAACGAATTTTTACCCTAACTTATGCACCACAAAGACACGGAGTACACTAAGGTTGTCTTAGTGGCCACAAAGGATTTCTTCGTGCTCTTTGTGCCTTCGTGGTAAAAAACCGAGAATACATGAAAAATCCCCCCATCCTGACCGTCCAGCAAATGGACATGACCTTCCCCGACAGCAACGGTGGCCTGCATGCGGTTGAAAACATCTCTTTCGAGGTTTGCCCGCAGGAATTCGTCTGCGTGATCGGGCCCTCCGGATGCGGCAAAAGCACACTGCTCCGCGTTCTGGGAGGCCTGCTCACCCCCACAAATGGAAAGGTCGTCTTTGCAGGGGGAGAGCCACGGATCGGGATGGTTTTTCAACAATCCAATCTGATGCCCTGGCGCAATGTTTTGGAAAATATCCTCCTGCCGCTGGAGCTGGAGGGGATGGATACAAATGAAGCCCGCGCCAAAGCACAGGATTTGATCGATCTCGTTGGGCTGAGCGGATTCGAGGGGAACTGGCCGCGCGATCTTTCAGGGGGGATGGCGCACCGCGTCGCTCTTGCCCGGAGTTTGGTCCACGACCCGGATATCCTCCTCCTGGATGAGCCTTTCGCCTCCCTCGACGCCCTGACCCGCGAGCGAATGGGGACAGAGTTACTGCGCATCTGGCAGGCGCGTCAGAAGACCGTCATCATGGTGACGCATTCGATCAGCGAGGCAATTTTCCTCTCTGACCGGGTGATCGTGCTTTCTCAGCGCCCCGGCAGCATCAAACTGGATCTGGAGGTTGACCTGCCCCGTCCACGCACGGAGGAGATGCTGTATACCTCCCAATTTGGGAAGATGGCAAGACAATTGAAGGAAGCGATAGAGTAAGAGAAAATCAAATAAAGCATGCTGTAGTAGCGACTTTTGTCGCTTTTTGGAGATGGATAACGGCTAAAGCCGTTACTACTTTTATTAGATGTCTACTTCCAAAGCGTGTGTTTGAAATACTCGCTTTTTTATTTTGTCTCATCCACCCTGACAAAAAGATGCAATCCCAAGACTCCTGCGCCGAGGGCAGTTAACGCGATGCCGACGCCGAAATTGTCGGCGAGCAGGCCCAGCAGCGGGGCAAAGATAGCCGTCAGAATTGTGGTGAACTGCGCCTCGACGGAGAGTCCCGAGGCCATAATTCTGCTATCGATCTGGTCGCTGATATAGGCGACATCCATTGGGCGGCGCAAAGAGCGCAGCGCGTAAAAGGCCAAAAAGGCAAGAATGGATAAGAAGATCATATTTGCCCAGGTCGCAAAGCCAGCCAGAAAGAGCAGTCCTGCGCCAAGCAAAAAGGTGGTGTTAATGGCGCGTCCCAAACTGGTGAAACGCTGGCTGAATTTTGCGGCGCTGCGTGAGGCGTAGCTGGTGAAGAGATAGATCACAAAATAGACGATGCCGATCAGCACCGCGCCACGCTGCACGTCACTGAGCCCCCCCTGGTTTCCCCCCATAAACAGGGGGAAGAATACGAATGAGAGGGCAAAACCCTCCAGGATCGGTTGCAGATAATCCTTGGTCGCTTTGAAGGAGCCCCCATTGACCGAACTGTTGAGAAGGCCACGTAAAGCAGGCCGATTGGCAAAGATCCCGCCAAAGTCGCGGAGAGTCTTTTTGGTCTGGTTCCAGATCTCGTTAAATGGGACACGCTCCAGATCGCCATCCAATGCTTTGGGGTACGAGAGCAAGTTGAATAAATCCAAAGTATAGGGAATCATGGATGCCAAGAACATGATCCTATAGCTGCCCGTGTAAAAGACCAGGGACGCCGCGATGAGGGCGTTGGTCGCTGAGCCAAGCTGCGAAAAGGAGCGCGTGCGCCCGTAATAGGCGACTTTGAGACCTTCCCGTCCGGTGATCTTGAGATGCTCCAGGATCAGGGCTTTGTGCGTACCCGAGCGGAAGGCCTCCCCAAAGGCAAAGAGGATCATCGCCAGCGCGTAGAGCGAAAAACTGGCAAAAAGATAGAAAATGACGAAAGAGATCAGATAGGAGGCGAAGGCCATCACCATCGCCTTGCGACGCCCGAAAGCATCCGCAAAGACGCCGGTCGGGATCTCGAGGATATTCGTCGCCACATCGCGGATGGAGTAGAGCAGCCCGATCTGTAAAAAGCTCAGCCCGGCCTCGCGGAAGATCAGGATGATGAAGGGGTCGAAGAAGCGCAGATTCTTGAGAAAACCGTAGGCGGCGAAGCGGGGGAACATGCGGTCGGATTTTAGGTTCATGGGATGGTCGGGTTGCCTTAGAACCAGCCAGAAAATGAATTTTCGGCTGAGATAATAAGTCCGTTTAAACGGACTTCCTGTCTAAGTAGAGATTTCAATCTCTCATTAGAAAGGAAAGGGATCAACATGTACCTGATAATCGGCTTGGTTATCTTTGACACCTTTTCTTTTCCCTGAAATTCCAAAATCGGTAGGTCCTTCGTCTATTTCATCATACCTTTCCAACCATGCATTTGTGTTTTCTTCTGCGTGATGTTTTTTCTGGTTTTCCACATAAGCAATGGCAATTGGGCGTTGTTTTTCCCCGACGCTCAAAGAACCGTAGCCGCGTTGCCAGGCAAAACGCTCCCCTTCGGGTTTTATGACATGATTGACAAAAAAACTGCTTGCACCTTTGAGTTTTTTGACCCCCTCAGCAACAGCAAGTTTTGGAGGGATAGCCCCTACAAGATGAGTATGCTCGTACCAGCCGTTAATCGCGTAAATGATGATGCCTATCTCATCGCTTTTGCTGACGATATAGGCATATAAGTCTTTTTCCAACTCTGCGGTGATGAGATGCTCGCGGTTTTTCGTCGCCCAAACCATATGATAATAATTGCGCCAGAATGTCATTTGTAAAAATCTCCTTTTTACCTACCCGTGAAAAGAGAATACCAGATGCGATTATAAACAAGAATTTTTCCATTATTCGCAGAAATAAATTTTCGGCTGAGATAATAAGTCCGTTTACGCTAAAGCGTACTACGCGAAACGGACTTTCTATCAAGTCCTAGCGTTGAGATCATTCACCGCTCACTGCCCTTCTGATTAAATTTTCCTGATCCACTGATTCCTGAGCAGATAATTTGTCAAGGCCCAGCCAGACCAAAAACTCGACGTTTCCCTTTGGTCCCTGGATCGGCGAGCGGAGCAGTCCGAGCAGGGAGAAACCTTTTGATGTCGCGAAATCAAGGATTTCGTGCAACACTCTTTTGTGGATTTCTGTGTCACGGATAACGCCCTTGCCCTGAGAAACTTCTTTGCGGGTGGCTTCGAATTGGGGTTTGATCAGGGCGATAATACCCCCCTCCAGCTCCCCCCGTGAAACGGGGGGAGAGACAGTGGGGGGCGGTGGTAGAAACCACCCCATTACCACAGGCAATAAAACTTTCAACGAAATAAAGGAGGCATCGATCACGACCAGATCGACAGGTTCAGCCAGTTTTTCGACATGACGGGCGTTGGTCTTTTCCATCACAACCACGCGGGGATCGTTGCGCAACTTCCAATCGAGGATGCCGTGACCCACGTCGATGGCGAAGACTTTGGCGGCCCCGTTTTGAAGCAGGCAATCGGTGAATCCACCGGTGGATGCGCCAGCGTCCGCGCAAACGAGACCCTGCACGTCGACGGAAAATGCATCCAAAGCGGCGGCAAGTTTCTCTCCCCCGCGCGAGACGAAGCGCGGGCCTTGATCGACCGTCAAGTCTGCGTCATCCTGAACGATCTGAGAAGGCGTGACTGCGAGCTGTCCGTCCACGCGCACTTTCCCCGCGATCACAAGGCGCTGGGCGAGGTCATTCGATTCGGCGAGATCATGTTCAACGAGGAGCTGATCAAGACGTTTTTTTGGCATGACAATATTGTACGTCAGAATAAAGCCGAATGCCTCTTGACATTCTTTATAACTTCCCGTACAATCATCGCAAAAATACGATAAAAGAACTGAGGAGAGAAAATGATGAGCACAAATACTATTCCTGAAGCCTGCTGCACATTGGATATTGACGGAGAAAAACAAGAAAAGCTGGTGGCGA
>JACNJN010000181.1 GCA_014382535.1 Candidatus Desulfolinea nitratireducens
TTCTTATTCCATTTTGTCCCACTTAATAGACAGTAGAACAAACGTTCGTTCAACTACACATAACTGACTTATACTGTATATCCACCTCAAAGAATGGTAATATACAGAGTGTAACAGCTTAATGGCTTATAGGCGGAAAAATGGCGTGATAAACCGCAAAACGCGTGATTATCATATTCTAAAAGCGTGATAAGGTTACTCTGGAGCGCGTAAAACAGAAAATCCTCCTCATAAACCCGGGCTGCAAAACCCATCAGGTAATATCTATTACTTTACAACCCTATTCACATTCTGTCAAGCGCATAACCACTCACCGCGTCGTGCAGAGATAAAACGACACTGAGTGACGACAAAACGATACCGGGCAACCCCTCCCCACACTGTGCAGCGGCAAAACGATGCAAGGCAACGGCAAAATGACACTGAGCTACGACAAAACGGCGCCGGGCAACCATAAAACGACGCCGAGTAACGGCAAAACGACGCTGAGCAACGGCAAAGCGACGCCGGGCAACCATAAAACGACGCCGAGTAACGGCAAAACGACGCTGAGCAACGGCAAAGCGACGCCGGGCAACCATAAAACGACGCCGAGTAACGGCAAAACGACGCTGAGCAACGGCAAAGCGACGTTGAGCTATGGCAAAATGACGCCGGGCAACCATAAAAGGATCCCAGTCAACCCCTCCCCCTATTTTCTCTTTCAAAATGGGGGATTGAGGGGGCGACAAATAAGATTTTTCCTATCCTAAGATCTTATTTTTCTTGGATTTCCTTTCGCGCCCTTCGCGTCTCACCTGCACTTGCATCGCAGGTACAAGTGTGGCGGTTGATTTCTTTACACTTCCTAATGCCAGATATCCTCATAAGCATGCTCGGCCTTCAACAGATCTCCGCGCTCGAAGCGATGCGGATCAAAGGGGCTGATGTCGACCGTTTTGGCTGCGCCGTCCACGATCAACTCAGACATGCACAGTCCAACCGCCGGCGCGATCTTAAAGCCGGTTCCGCTGAAGCCGCATTGGGCGTAGAACCCCTCCGGTCCGATCTGCCCGAGGATGGCACGCTGGTCGGGTGAGATACCGTCATAGCCGCCCTGGTCGCTGTGTAAATCTCCATTCTCCATGCTGGGAATTCGTTCGCAGATCCGCTCGATGGCCCGCTCTACAAATCCAGGCTGGGCGCGGTCGGTAAAGCCATCCGGGGATTCGCCGATCGGATTTTTATCCTCCAGCCCAATTAGGGTCAGCCCGCCGGTCTCGGAACGGAAATACATCGAGTGGATATTGTCGATCACCGTCGGGTAATTGGCGGGAATCGATTTCGGCTGCCGGACAAAGGCCACATCATGTCGCCAGGTGTCCACGGAAAGATCGACTCCTGCCATCGCCGCGATGGATTGTGCCCAGGCTCCCGCTGCATTGACGATGATCGGCGCGGAGAAATCACCCTGGGATGTACTCACCCCGCTCACTTTGCCGGAAGCAAGTTGAATTCCCGTCACGGCGCAATCCTGTACCAGTCGGGCACCAAAGCGCTTGGCGGCATCCATTAAAGAGGCTGCCACTGCATTCGGGTCGGCATATCCTGATTCAGGTTCATAAGCCGCCACGTTGAAATCATCCGTCCTGAAAAAGGGCGCCAGGCGTCTAACGTCTTCAGGGTCGATCAGCAGGGAAGGGATCCCGATCCGCTGATGCATGGCGACGTTGCCACGCAGCGCCTCTTCGTAATTCTCAGAAACGAGTTGGATGAAGCCGGTCCGGGTGAATCCAGAATCTCCTCCAATAATATCCTTCCAGTGGCGGAAATATTCAAAGGATTTCCAGGCTAATCGAGATTCTGGTTCAAGATCGTAATGCATTCGTACCAATCCGCTCGAACGACCCGTTGCTCCGGCCGCGAGTGTTTTCTTCTCCAACACGAGAGATTTCAAGCCGCGCTGGCCCAAATGAAACGCCAGGCTTGCCCCATGAATGCCCCCGCCGATGATGATCGCGTCTGCTGTATTGCTCATTTGATCTCCTTATTCACTAAACACAAAGGAACACAAAGGTTTTCTTAATGCTTCTTAGTATCCTTTGTGTTTAAATTTTCCTTATTGTAATCCCAAACTTGTGTCATAATTGGCCCATGTCACTCCATCCCGATTTTATCCATGAACTCAAGGGTCTCACTTCCGGCGATATCCGCACAGATGATATCACCATCACCCTTTACAGTACCGATGCCTCCATCTATCAGATTGCGCCGCGCGGTGTCTTTATCCCCCAAAATCAGGATGATCTGCATGCCGCGGTTGAGTTGGCTGCCAAATATAAAATTCCGATTTTACCGCGTGGCTCTGGTTCCAGTTTAGCCGGGCAGGCGATTGGGGATGCCCTGATCCTTGACCTATCGCGTCACCTCGACAAGATCGTGGATGTTGATCCCGAAACGCGTACTGCGACTGTTGAACCGGGCGTGATCCTTTCTGACCTCAACCGGGTCGCCGCCAAATTTGGCCTGGGATTTGGTCCCGACCCCGCCTCCGCCGATCGCGCCACAATGGGTGGCGTCATCGCCAATAATGCGACCGGGGCCCACTCCATCCGCTATGGCATAGCGGCTGATCATATCCTTTCCGCGGATGTCATCCTGGCCGATGGTGCGCTGGCGACTTTCGCGGAAAGATCGTTAGCCGCAGCCTCTCTCATCGCAAAGGATAGTCATCTTGCGCAGCCCTTTGAATTTGGCGAATTAGACACCTCGGCAAATCTCGAAGCGACGCTCTATTCTGCGGCACTCCATATTCGTAATAAATATGATCAGCAAATCCGCAACAGTTGGCCGCGTGTCTGGCGAAACACCTCCGGGTATCGTCTGAATTATTTACTCCCCTGGTCGGCTTCAGCGCCTCCCCAATGGGATCAGAAACGCTATCCCAACCTTCAACCTAATACTATCAACCTCGTACCTCTCCTCGCTGGCTCGGAGGGGACTCTGGCTGTCATTCGCAAAATGACAGTTAATCTCGTTTCCAGGCCAAAGCAGACGGTTTTGGTTGTGATCCCATTTGAAAGCGTTGCGGAAGCCTGTGATGCAGTCCCCGGGATTTTGGAGAAAAAACCTTCAGCAATTGAGTTGCTTCCGCGGATATTGATCGAGTTGGCACGCGAGGTCCCGGCCTACGCACCGATGATCGACTTTGTTGACGGGGAAGCCTCCGATCTTTTGGTGGTCGAGTTTTCGGGGGCTAATCCGGTCCGCTTGCAGGAACAAGCCAAAGCGCTTGGTGATGACTTGCGTATAGTCACTAACTCAAAGGCACAATCGAATATTTGGAAGGTGCGCAAGGTCGGCCTGGGGATTTTGTCGACATCCACGAGTGAAACCCGCGGGGTGACCTTTATCGAAGATTGCGCGGTGCCTGTGGAAAGGCTGGGGGAGTATGTCCGCGGGATGGAGCAGATCTTCAAAAATTTCGGCACTCGCGGCGTATTCTATGCCCACGCCTCCTCAGGTTGCCTGCATATGCGCCCGGTGCTGAATGTTAAATCAGCCCAGGGAAAACGTGACCTGCGCAAGATCGCCGAAGCCGCTTTAGGGCTTGTACTCAGCCTGGGTGGCGCGATGACCGGTGAGCATGGGGATGGTCTTTCCCGCTCTGAATTCCTTGAAAAAATCTATGGGAAAGAGATTAACGATGCCTTTCGTCTGCTCAAAAATGCTGCCGATCCCGATCATCTTCTCAATCCCGGCAAGATCGTTTCCCCGCCGCCAATGGACGAAAATTTACGTTATGGGCCGGATTATAAGGCAGAGGCTTTCAGCGTCCCTGTGTTGGACTATGGGGCACAGGGCGGGCTGATCGGCGCAATCGAGCAATGCAATGGAGCCGGCGTCTGTCTGAAGTTTGATGGGACGATGTGTCCCACCTTTCAGGCAACCCGCGAGGAAAGCCATTCCACGCGCGGACGGGCAAATCTACTTCGCGCATTAATCTCTGGGAAAAGCATAACCGCCAAGTCACAAAGGATGCCAAGAAAGAACTTTTTAAAAACTTGGCGTCTTGGCGGTTCATCTTCCATGATCAGCGGTCAGCCCTCCTCAGTTCAAGAGGCAGTTGTTAACTCCCTTGATCTTTGCATCGCCTGCAAGGGCTGCAAATCCGAATGCCCCTCGGGCGTGGATATGGCAAAACTCAAATATGAGTTCTCCAGCCATTATTACAAATCCCACCCGCATAAACTGAGGGATTATGTCTTTGGGTATATTGGATCATTGGCAAAACTCGGTGCACCATTTGGAAGATTGCTCAATTGGGGAATGGGTAACCAAATGATTGGGAATTGGGCGAAGAAATCTTTAGGCGTTGCCCCTGAACGTGCGTTGCCAAAATTTAATACTTTGTCATCGCGAGGAGAGCTATATCCGACGAAGCGATCTCCAAAACAGTGGGGGAGACTGCTTCGCAAACGGACGCTCGCAGTGACAGATAAACCGGCTATCATTCTCTACCTCCCCGACGCCTTCACCCGCTATTTCGAGCCAGAGATCGAACGGGCCGCGCTGAAAGTTCTCGGAGCATCTGGTTGTGAAGTGATTACCTTACCGATTATGGGCGCTGGCCGGACCCTGATCTCAAAAGGATTTCTCGAGGCGGCAAAGAAGCACGCCCAAGCTGTGCGGAATGCGATCGCCAAAATTGACCCCGAAGGAGAATATCCCGTTGTTGGGGTTGAACCTTCAGAGATCTATACCCTAAAGGATGAGTATTTGGACTTCTTCCCGAACAATGAAGATATGCGGTCCTTGAATCAGCGTAGTTATCTTATTGATGAGTTTTTATTGCGTGATGACAGGAATTTGCGCGTAGCCAATAAGATAAGAGTAGATCGAGATCAGGATTTGCAGAAAGTCAGCTTGCATGGCCATTGTTATCAAAAGGCCCGTCCGCCCGCAGATGATGGTCTCCCTGTTGGGCAGGAAGCCACCGCAGCGCTGCTCGGTGCTTTTGGCTATGATGTGGAGATTATCCCATCCGGTTGTTGCGGAATGGCGGGATCATTTGGTTACGAAGAGGAGCATTACGCATTATCGATGCAGGTGGGGGAGCTGGTCCTCTTTCCGGAAATTCGCCGGAAAATGGGGGCAAGCGGAACCACCTCAATCGTCGCCCCGGGGACATCTTGCCGGGAGCAAATTGCAGATGGCACGGGTGTCGCGGCAGATCATCCACTGGTGCTAATTTCCGCTATGATCGACGGATCATGAAAAAAAGTAACCTGATATTCTCATTATTGACAATATTCATATTGGGAATTTTCTCTGCCTCGGCTGCTGCATCCGCGCTCAATCCCAGGCCTGCTGTCGACGCATATACCTTGATCGATGAAGTGAACGCTTTGCGCACCGCAAACGGATTGCCCCCTTATGCGATCAATGCGACCTTGATGTCCGTTGCCCAGGCCCATACCCAATACCAGGCGAATACAGGCACGGTGACCCATTACAGTGCGGATGGCTCACGCCCATCCCAGCGAGCGCTGGCAGCAGGATATCCGGTTGCGGGAGATCTCTCGCTGGGTGGATTTTTCTCTGAGAATATCCAGGCAGGCACAAATTTAACGCCCGCGCAGGCGGTCACAGCATGGCAGGGAGACGCGCCCCATTTACTTACCATGCTCTCCCCCAATCTGACAGAAGTTGGCGCTGGCGTGGTGACTGTTGGAAATTATGTCTATTACACGCTGGATGCCGCGCTTCCCACTGGAGGCACCATTGCTTATACCCCATCGGGAGGTGACGGGACCCCGGGAACTGGTGCGCTGCCGACCCTGGATTGGATCGTCCCCGTTGTGACGAGTACCCCGAATGAGAATGGGCAGGTGGTTCATGAGGTAAAGGTGGGCCAAAGCTTATGGGGCATCGCAGATATTTACGGGACAACTGTCCAGGAATTAAGAAATATTAACGGGATGAGTGCTGAAGAATCGATTTTTCCCGGGGAGATGATTTTGGTTCGTATTCTTATCCCGACCGTGGTCGAGCCGACTTTGACAGCGACAGCCACTATTGAGCCTTCGCCGACAGCTCCTGTTTTCACAGAAACCAGCATCCCCGCGCCCACAAGTGACGCGACTTTAGCGGTAAAAGAGATTCCTGTTGACGAGGGGTTGAAAAAAAAATTTGTTGGAGATAGTAGCTTATTGGCTGTAATGGCAATTATATTGGTCGCTCTTTTCATGGCGGGATTGGTGACCTGGCTAAGCGGCAGAGAGCGGGATTAAATGCACAGACTTCCGAAGTTTTCAAAACTTCGGAAGTCTCATTTTGCGAAGAGTTTTACTTATGCACGTCTGCCGCGATGAAAGACAACCCGCGCTCTGTTAGTTGCCAGGCAGTTTTATTCGTGGACTCGTATTTATCCATGAAGTTTAATTCCAGATCATCCCAGGCACCCGATTCGATCACCTCAGCTTTGTCCCGGAAATAATCCAGAATATCGGAGGGGTGTTCTCGTGCACCGTCTATTTCGGGATCACCACCCTCGTGTTTTGCGGAAATATTTGGGACATGGTCAGCCAGATCCAGCAACTCGTCGCGGCGGTTGTAGGGTTGGATGATGATATTTTTGAAGCACTCGGTAATATGATGCTCAAATCGGACGATATCTTCGAAGCCAAGTGATTTGCGGAATTGAGCGGTGATCTCCATCGATTGATTATTGACCGAGTTGCCCCAGTTGAAGCCAATCAGGGGGGTGGTCCCATCGTCACGAGAGAAAAGTTTTGCGCCGATTAAGGTCCACAAGGCACCATAAGGATTATCATTGCCCATAAAGACCGAGATTTTAAACTCATTGTCGATCTCCAGACGATGGAGCATATATCCCAAAAAGACCGTGCCGGGATTGATATTCAGGACCTGCTTGAGGCCATAGTTGGTATAGTAATACAGGTATTCGTCCAGCCACATCAGGGCGTGATCATTGGGCTGCCCGATCCCGCCAAAATAACCTGCGATAGTATCCGGGCCACCGAGGTGGATATTGGAACCATCGGTCCCCTTTGTATCCAGAGTCTCAACATAGGATGCGCCGATAATTTGCATCGCAGCGGCAAAGGCGACCAGGTCGCCATCCTCTTCCTGCTCCTTCATCATGCGGACGCGGATAATTCGCCCGGGCAGCAATTTGCCCTCGTTGATCGAACGTTTTGCCGCGCTGATCAGCCAGGGGAAATATTGACAGGCGCTGACTTCAAGGGTGACGGCAAAATCATCGGTGAAATTTGTCGATGCGGCTTTTTCGCCGAGAACTTTATTTCGATAATCATCCACAGTGATAAAAGCCCCCGCGTCACGTTGCCCTTCAAGCCAAATTAGATCGTCAAGGTATTCGGGCTTGGTCTCCTTGACCTTGGCAAGCAGGTTGTCCAACTTGCGGGCTTCTTCGGCTTTGGCATTGATCTCTTCAGGTGTGCCATATTTGGCGACGACATCCAGAAAATCGTTGATCACTCGCTCCTCGGGATTAAGTAGGATTGCATTGATCTCATCAATGCGGGAGTGGGGTATCTTCAGCAAATTGCGTAAATCTTGGGTCATGGGATTCTCCGGTTATTAAGAATTTGTAATCAAAGTATAGAATATTGGAAAGGGAATCGCAAGGAATAAAAATCACAAGATTTACTATGCTGGTGTCATGAAAACCAGCCCCCAGGGCTGGTTTGGAAGAGCGGGT
>JACNJN010000091.1 GCA_014382535.1 Candidatus Desulfolinea nitratireducens
CAAAAGGGGACATTTTAACTTGTCGGAAATAGGACATTACTACTTATCGCTAACATTAGTCTTTACGCACACCTTGTCGCGTGATATAATCTGCCCTTGCGTTAGGCAAGATAGATGCAATTATAAAATACAGTTTGAAGGAAAAGAACATGAGCGATATATTGAAATCACTTGAAGCACCAGTCAATGAAAACATCCCGGAGTTGCGATCTGGTGATATAGTCAGCGTCCACGCCCTTGTCAAGGAAGGCGACCGTGAGCGTATCCAGGAATTTAAAGGAACAGTAATTAGAATCAGAAATAGCGGCAACAATGCCAACTTTACTGTTCGGCGTACAGCCAGCAATGGGATTGGCGTAGAACGTACATTTCTAACCCGCTCTCCCCGCGTACAAAAAGTTGTCGTTGAGAGACACTCCAAAGTACGTCGTGCAAACCTTTACTTTCTGCGTGACCGCACAGGTAAAAGTGCGCGCCTTAAACAGAAATTCAACTAACCCCCTCGCAATATCTCAAAAGGGTACAGCTCAATACTGCTGTGCCCTTTTTCTTTTCTAGGATGTAAGATGTCTTTACCATTAATAGGCATTACTGCCGGTCACTCAAAAAACCCCCATGGGCTGCCCATAATCCACCTTCTGCGAACCTATGTAGATTCGACCATAGCTGCCGGGGGTGTTCCCGTCATCATTCCCTCGGAACTATCAGAGGAGGGCTGGAGACTCCTCTATACCAAACTAGATGGCGTAATCTTTTCTGGTGGTGCGGATATTGACCCTCAGCTTTTTGGCGGAGTACCTCACCCTGCCATCTATGGCATTGATAGCGAGCGAGATGCACTTGAAATCCCTCTTATCCACCATATGGCTGATGACAATAAGCCTTTTTTGGCAATTTGTCGTGGTTTCCAGGTATTAAATGTCGCCCTGGGAGGGACATTATATACACATGTCAGCGATCAAATTCCCAACAGCGCCCAACATGATACACCAAATGACCAACCCCGCGACAGCCATGCTCACGATATTCAAATAATGGAAGATAGTCGTTTAGCTGAAATTCTTAAAAAACCCATCTTGAGCGTAAACAGCTGGCATCATCAAGGCGTCAAGGAAGTTTCGCCACGCCTTAAAGTAACCGCACATTCCCCAGATGGATTGGTTGAAGGAATGGAATTGGAAGATCATCCATTTGGGATAGCTGTTCAATGGCATCCGGAATGGATGCCGGAAGACGCCTCCATGAAAAACCTCTTCAAAGCCTTTGTAGACGCTGCGAAAAAAAACAGCTAGATCTTATAATCCCCTTTTTGAAAGAAAGCGGAATTCTTCATTTCCAAGCGTTATAATCTCTTCCATGCAACTCCCATCTTTAACAGCCCCATTGGGCATCTTCGACTCCGGCGTTGGCGGTCTCTCTGTTTTGCGTGCCATCCGTGCGCAAATGCCGCACGAAAACCTGCTCTACTTTGCCGATCAGGGACACGTCCCGTATGGGTCACGCAGTCTTGAGGAGGTCCGTCATTTCTCTGAGGCGATCACCCATTTTTTACTGGGGCAGGGAGCAAAACTGATCGTGGTGGCCTGCAACACCGCTTCTGCCGCAGCGCTGCATTATCTGCGGAAAACTTTCCCCGATATTCCGTTCATAGGAATGGAACCAGCTATAAAACCTGCTGCAGAGCACACCAATTCGGGCGTGGTTGGCGTTCTGGCAACCCCGGCCACTTTCCAGGGGAAATTATATGCTTCGGTTGTGGAGCGCTTTGCAAAGGATGTGGACGTCCTGCAAGACACGTGCCAGGGACTGGTGGAAGAAATTGAGCGCGGCGCATTGGAGGCAGATTCTACGCGAAAAATTTTAGTTGCCGCGCTCCGTCCCATGCTCGACAAAGGGCTGGATACCGTTGTTTTAGGCTGTACCCATTACCCCTTTGTGATTCCGTTAATCGAAGAGATCGTCGGTGAGAGCGTTCGGGTTATTGACCCAGCTCCGGCGGTGGCCCGGCAAGTTGAACGTCGGCTTGATGCGCTTAATCTCCGTCAACGGGAAGAAATACAAGGGGAGGTCCAAATATTTACCTCAGGGGAAAAAGCAGCTCTCGAGTCTATCATCCCCAAACTTAGAGAGAAGATTTATCTCATTCAGGAAGTAAAATGGGAATCAGGAAAACCGGAAATAAAAGGGGTGTCTTAAATCGTGCCTTTTTCACTTCAAAATAAATTGTGATAGTTCGCATAATACAAATCCGGAATCTTATATATCTGCACTCCGAATTGAAATATCCTCTAAATTAAAATTGCTCTCTTTTAAAGCCTCGAAGGTCAGAAAAGTTTCATCCAATTCACGCCCATCACAAAGTCGTCTAAGGATGCCCAAATAACCCACTTTAACGGCAGCCCTCCAGTTCAGATGAAGCTCGCGGGCAACTTTTTGGATACTCGCCACATCAGGGCCTTCAATTTCAAGAAAGGTTCCAAAAGGTAATTTATCCATCATAAAAAGAAGATCACCAAGTTTGTATTCGGTTCTAATTTTTTCATAGACAGCGACTACTTCATAGCCCAATGCCTCAAGAAATTTTCGAGCAGATTCAAAATCCCCAACCGTAAATTCAATCTCTTCACGGCTGAGTACACCATCCAGATTTTTGGACTTTCCCTTAAAGGTCAGGTGCGATTTTGAATCACGTCGGAGACGTAAAACAGAACTTTTCCTGTATATATCACCGGCTTGTGTGTCAAAGCGGAGGTTGTACTCATGAATTGCTGGAGATACCAATTCTGCGCCGATATCCTTTAAACGTTTTGCCAGCCCGTCCACATCGGCAATATGAAATTTAACCTCAGTTTCTGTTGTTGGTTTCATTCTTTATAATAAATCAGTGGATGCTTTCCACAAAGCACTCAGCAAGGGATGAACCACCGAGTGTGACAAGAATTATTCTACACTCAAAAGTTTTTGGCGTTGCTCAACGCTATCGCCCGCTTTAATCTGAATTCGACCGATCACTCCATCGCGCGGAGATTTGAGTTCATTCTGCATCTTCATTGATTCGAGGATAAGTAATACATCTCCTTGTTTTACCTCCTGCTTTTCTTCAACGACAACGCTTACAACAAGCCCAGGCATCGGGGCCTTGAGGTGATATGGCCCAGATTGAACGACTAAGCCGCCTGAGGCTGCCCTGAGACGGCGCTCACGTTCATCTTCCACCCGGCTGTGATAAAGCTTTCCCTTTACCAAAATTTCAAGATCTTCGCCTCCCTCATAAACATAGGCCTCATAAGATTTGCCATCTACGATCAGGGAAAAAACCGGTTGCGATTCAACCGATTCAAAATCCACTTTAACAATTTTGCCATCCAGGGAAATATGGCGATCATCAATGATCTCAACTAGAAATTCTTTACCATCTATCGTGGTTATATACTTCATAATATAGTCTCGTGATATTGTATTCTGTGGGCTTTTTGCCCTGTTCCCTAACTACTTGGTCAGCCTCTCCCAGCGAGAAACCCATTTCCAGTTGCTCGTATCGCGCTCATTGCGTCGCACAACATGGGCAGCTCGCTCAGTTTGTTCGTGCTTGACAAGCGTGGCAATTATGGCGGCAACATCCGGATGAGTTACTTTATCCTCCGATATACTTTCCATTGAAAATTCTTCCTCTACAAAACGCGTATCGTATTGCCCGGCCATAAAGCGATGCGAATCCATCATGGTTTGATGGAAAGGTATATTGGTCCGAACGCCAACAATTTTATACTCTTCCAGTGCACGCCGCATCCGCAATATGGCCTGGGCACGGGTTTCTCCCCAGACAATCAATTTTGAGATCATTGGATCATAATACGGAGTTATTTCAAAGCCAGGATAAACACCCGTGTCTACACGAATACCCGGGCCAGTCGGCAAGACACTATGAGTAATGCGTCCGGTCGAGGGCATAAAATTATTATGCGGGTCTTCGGCGTTAATGCGACATTCAATCGCGGCACCGTTAATCTGGACATCGTCCTGTGTGAAGGAGAGCTTCCGTCCACGAGCAATCCGAATCTGCTCTTTAACGATATCCACGCCGGTCACCAACTCGGTGATCGGGTGCTCCACCTGCAAACGGGTATTCATTTCAAGAAAGTAAAAATTTTTATCCTTGTCGACCAAAAACTCAATTGTGCCCGCGCTTTCGTACTCTACCGCTTTTGCTGCTTTAACAGCCACTGCACCCATCCGCTGACGTAAACCTTCATCTATAAATGGGGACGGAGATTCTTCGAGCAATTTTTGATGACGTCGCTGAAGTGAACATTCACGCTCATTCAGGTGGACGACGTTTCCGTGCTTGTCGGCCAAAATCTGAATTTCGATATGCCTCGCTCCGAGAATCAATTTCTCCAAATAAACATTATCCTCCCCAAAGGCAGATTTGGCCTCACGCCGTGCTGACTTGAGCAATAACGGCATCTCATCCAAATTTGTTACCTCTCTCATCCCCTTACCGCCGCCTCCAGCAGTTGCTTTGATCAATAACGGGAAGCCGATCTGGGGTGCAAGCTTGAGCAACTCATCATCACTCAAATTGCCAGTTCCCTCTGTGCCAGGAACCACAGGGACACCCGCATTCGTCACGGTCTCGCGGGCAACCAGTTTATCTCCCATGGCAACAATTGCGGAGGGTTTCGGACCGATGAACTCCAGTCCGGCATCCTCAACAGCCTGGGCAAAATCAGATCGTTCTGCAAGAAATCCATACCCTGGATGAATTGCACCTGCCCCGCTCTCCAACGCGATCTGGATAATTTTTTCACCCCTTAAATAAGATTCGCTGGATGGCGCAGGACCTAGCAAATAGGCTTCGGTCGCATAACGGACATGCATTGCCTGGCGGTCAGCTTCAGAATAGACCGCCACCGTTTGTATTCCCAACTCGCGACAGGCCCGTAAAATACGGACGGAGATTTCGCCACGATTGGCGATCAAAACTTTAGTCAACATAAATTTCTCCTCCCCTACAGCGGGATATTCCCATGCTTTTTGGGCGGATTTGAATCACGCTTATTGCTCAACATCTCCAGCGCGTTGATCAATCGTGGACGAGTATCGCGAGGCTCAATAACGTCATCGATAAAACCTCGTCCAGCTGCAACGTATGGGTTGGCAAATTTCTCGCGATATTCCTCGACCAACTCTGCCTTGCGCACTACGGGATTTTCCGCTTCAGCTAATTCTTTCCGGAAGATTATATTCACCGCGCCTTCAGGACCCATTACTGCGATCTCAGCGGATGGCCAGGCAAGGTTCAAATCACCACGAATATGCTTGGAAGACATCACATCGTATGCGCCCCCATAGGCCTTGCGCGTGACCACCGTCAACTTGGGCACAGTCGCTTCGCAATAGGCGAAAAGTAGTTTCGCTCCAGATCGAATGATCCCTCCATGCTCTTGCACGGTACCCGGCAAAAATCCGGGTACGTCTACGAAGGTAATGATCGGAATATTGAATGAGTCGCAGAAGCGAATAAATCTGCCAGCTTTCTCAGATGATTCGATATCCAAAACACCTGCCAAAACAGCAGGTTGGTTCGCTACAATTCCTACCGAGTGCCCGCCCAATCGAGCAAATCCAACCACAATATTCATTGCATAACTCGGGTGAATTTCAAAGAATTCCCCATTATCCATTACCCGCGTAATAACCTCTTTAATATCGTAGGGTTTGCCAGGATCATCGGGGATGAGTGTATCAAGCTCCTCATCGCGGCGCAGGGGGTCATCGCCCGTATCAACAAAGAGCGGGTCTTCCATATTATTCTGTGGCAGATAACCCAGGAGCTTGCGGACAAGAAAGAGAGTATCCGCTTCGCTGTCAGCAGCAACATGACAGATCCCAGATATCTCCGAGTGGACGCTTGCTCCACCCAAATCTTCAAAGGAGACTATTTCGTTGGTAACCGCTTTAACAACATCCGGACCCGTAACAAACATGTAGGAAGAGTCACGCACCATGAAAATAAAATCAGTCAATGCCGGGGAGTAAACTGCGCCACCCGCACAAGGCCCCAAGATCGCAGAAAGCTGCGGGATGACGCCACTGGCCAGGGTGTTGCGCAAGAAAATATCAGCATACCCACCAAGAGAGACAACACCCTCCTGGATGCGTGCGCCACCTGAATCATTTAAACCAATAACGGGCGCGCCATTTTTCATCGCCATATCCATCAGCTTGACGATCTTTTCTGCGTGAACTTCCCCCAGGCTGCCTCCTAAAACAGTGAAATCCTGAGAAAAAACGTACACCAGCCTTTCGTCAATCGTCCCCCACCCTGTGACCACACTATCTGCCATAAATTTTTTCTCGTCCAAACCAAAATCAGATGTACGGTGGACAACAAACGGGTCAAGCTCGCGGAACGACCCTTTATCAAGCAGGAGGTCCAGGCGTTCACGAGCAGTTAGCCGGCCCTTTTTGTGTTGAACCTCAATGCGAGCATTGCCGCCCCCAACACGGGTTTGGGCTTTCATCTCTCGTAGATGTTGAATTTTCGGATTATCGGTCATTGCACTCTCTTTGTCTGAAAATATTTTCGACTGCCGGGAAGAATCAATATAATAGCAGTTGAAGTCAGGAAAAAAATAGTAACGCTCAAGGAAAAAGAAAGGTTCTTGCGCGCTACCTCAGAATGATAGATCAATTGATCAATCCAATAATAGGTACTATATAAAATTGCCATACTCAATGCAATCTGACGTGCCCACCTCGAGCCAAACCAGAGGCCTAGGAAAACGATCAGCCAACCAAGTGCCCATATCAGCCCTGTGACAGCGATATAGATGGGTCCAGGGCGTTCCATGAAGCTAACGATCCTATCCCATTCAGCAACGGCAGACCCAAAGCGGACTGCATTGAACATCGTAAGGATTAACACGCCCCATGCAAGCAAGGTTACGGGAATTGGGCGACGTATCTCGTCATTTTTCATCATATCGAGAAACCAGAAGGCCCGCAGAAATCAACGGAGGGAGTAAAATGAGTAGCCCCCACATCAGGGGAGGAAAAAAATCCAGGTGTAAAGGAGCGGAAAGAAAGATCACGCCAAACAACCCAGTCAACGCACCGAGAAAAGCCCGGGAAAATGCACTGGGCGGGTGTGGCCTAAAATGGAGCATAAATGCTCCCGCCCCCACGCCAAGACCATAGCCATAGATCAGGCCTGACAAAAGGTTAGGAATTTCGCTCCATCCTGTAGGATCATTATTGCGGGCTGAGAGAATACCAATTGAGCCACCAATTAACGCTCCAAGAAGACCGCCCAGAAAGCTGTAGAGAACTGTTTTTCCATACCGTGCCACTATTATTTTTGGCATCATTATTGAATACGAATCAGTCGCGAATATGTACGCGCAATTATTTCTTCACGCAGGGCCACCAATTCCGGGAATTGATAAAAGAATAATATTTTGTCCTCTGCAATTGTGTTTCCAGCCGGTTTTGACGAAATAATGAAAAAAGCCCACGATTCCGCGATATCTTCCTCGGGATTTGTGACCGCATAATCCGTTAGAAACTCATCCTCATAGTCAAAATAAAAATCATCCAATGCATCATAATATTGATCGTCATCTTCAATATATTGAATCTCAGACCATTCATCGAAAATTTCTTCCCAAAATTCTAGGTAAAATTCGTAAAGATAAGCCGATCTCTTGGCACAACCTTCTCCGGGGAAATAGGTCGAGCAACTATCTTCGGCATCAGAATAAGCATCCTCGTCATCAGGGTTGTAGTATAGATACTCATCAATATCCACTTGACCGCCCCCAAGGGTAAGTAAGTGACCGTATTCATGGATCAGGGTAAAAGTCAATTCCTGAAGATCGTCCGTATCAGCAATATCAACACTCAGCATCCACAGCACCGGGTCCTCAGGTGATTGTTCCACTGCGGCCAATGTCCCACCCAGGCCATCTGTCATAATAATATAATTTGTCAACAAGCTGCGCGATTCAGCCGGGATCATGCCAGTGTAATAATCCCAAATAAATTCCTGTGTTTGGCTATCATCCTGAAAAGATTCCAGATCACTGCTGACATCAAAATAATCTGGCGAATAAATATCATCACCATCTATTGTGTAAGTCACCAGGACAACCTCGTTATCAAGTAATTCTTCGTTATCATCACCACCAGATTCTATTACACCCTCCATCAGGGCAATGAAATGCGGCGTGGCGCTGCCATCATTGCGATAACAAAGGCCTTCGCCAGGATGATAAGACTCGCCTTCCAGGCACGCTTCCATCTGTCCTTCTGCATTGAATAGGTCCGGATCTTCCTCTGGTTGGATGGATGTCCGCGGCTCGCTCTCCGGGAAACTTGGTTCCGGCATATCATCGTCGGGGGAGCCCAGCACTGTGCTACAGGCAAGCGTGGCGGCTGCCAATGTCATTATAATAACTTTAAGTTGCCAGGGCGTTTTTTTCACTTCAATACCTCTACTATTTACGGCACGGGAACTATTGGCGGCTTTTCAGGACGAAAAGCTGTTCCTCCACATTTCCAATTCCAATCAGCAATAATAATATTTTCTACACGTTCATTCGGCGTAACTTCAACCACCCTGAGCGGTTGCCCGCATGATGGGTTTTGACCTGTATACCCAGCAGTAACATAGGGTTCTCCACCAACACCTCGTGCGTACGCAACCACCTCATACCGTCCTGGCGGGATGGTCATCTGATAGTTTGGATGCCCGGTCAACAATGTTTGGATATACCAATAGGTGCTATCATCAAGATTGAAAAAGGTTACCACAACGGGCATACCCTGGGGATTGGAAACCGGATCGGTTAAATAAGGCGGCGACGTGCTCATATCTACCTTGCCGGAAATCACCCCTGGTGTTTTATCTGTCAATTCTGGCGTAGAAGTGGGGACAACCATTGGTGCTGGCAGTGCCTGTGGATCTCTACTGATATGGGGGCGAATGAGCAAGAACCAGTTATTTTTAGCTGAGCCTTTTTCACGCATAACAAGCATCAATTCAACTGTTTGGCCAGCAAGGGAACTTAGATCAACTGACAGCTCCTCTAGACTATCTCCGGCCTGATGCGTCCAGGACCAATCGGTATCTGTGTAGTTACCGTTCTGGTCGAAGTATTCCAATGCTAACTCCGCATTACAAGAAGAATCTCCGTGGCATGCGAGAGTCGCTTGAAAGAAATCTCCAGGATAAATTGTCAATGGAGGATAGCGACCAAAAAGCCCAATACCATTTCCATCTCCCTGGCCGGGGAGCATGGAAATCAATGGGGCTTCTACAGATACCATCCCTTCGGCAACAGCATGGTCAGAATATTCGACATAGCCTCGCTCTATTTCATCCAGATGTCCCGGGCACGGAAGGTGATAGGCATTGTTTGACCATTTTGCGCTACATGTCAGGGCGACGAAATCGAGTGCAACCGTTTCAGGAGCTGGCAGTGAAAATGCTATTGGTGTCGGCGTCGGAGCTATCTCTGTTGGAGTGGGGGCTGATGTATTTGCAGGCAGAGGTACTATTGTCGCACTGGGCTCGACGGCCGGGGGCATATTACATGAGGGTAAAAATATGATCGTGAATATAAAAACGCTCAAATGAAAATAAACTCTTCTTCTCAACCTGTTTTCTCCTAAGGTAAAGTTTTTTTTATCCGGAAAAACTCGATCACCGCTTTTTTATTGTATTCAGCTATCGGCTCTCCCAATCGTCCTTCAAATTCGCCTCTATAAGGAATATCTTCCAGTAAGACTGGATTTACAAACACATAATCCAGTCCCATCTCGGACAGAAAATCCCCACCTCGTCCTGACTTGTGGGCCTGAAAGTATTCATAACTATTGATTAATCCATCCATATTAACGATAGTGCGATCAGCGATAAAGTAGCCCAGATTTCCACCACCAGTCATCCCGATCAGAGAACCAGATTCTGTGTTTTCTTCAACTACTGCAAGGATTTCCATATATTGATGTCCACTGTGTTCAACACCATAAGGCATCAGATTTGCGGTTCGGAGATAGAAAATTCGCCCCCAAAGAATGATCAATAGAACGGCCCCAACCCAAGATATGTAATGGATTAAGGGATGAATCTGACGAATGGCTCGGAAAAATATATCAAGCAGAAGGGCTGCAAGTAATAAGGTAAAAATGATCTGGCTAACCCAGTACCATTCTTTGGCAGCAGAGTAGCCCATCGCATTATAAGAGAGGACCTGGACCACCGATCCAACAAATAATGGAAGCAGTCCAAATTTCACGCTCGCTCGAATTGTCCGCCCGGAATTTATGATTAATATAATCAGAATGGCGATGACTAATATGAGATATAACTGCCAGTAAGCGGCATCTTTATCTGAGAATCCCACCAAACGAACAAGAGTATCCCTTACCCCTGCAACAAATTTTGTCGCTAATCCCCAGGCATTGAAATCAGAATTAGCGCTTGTATCAAGCCCGAAGAAAGTATAAATCCGCTTGGCAGGGCCACCGTATACGCGCCCAGACAAGCTGCCCCACCATCGTTTGATCTGTCCGCTAACGGGAGAGGAAACACCAAAGACCAGCTTGTTGAAGAGCATGTAGATAGCCAATGCTCCCCCCACAATGCCATAATAAACAGTCCCCTCGGTGAGCCATGCCTTCCAGTTTTCCCGAAAAAGCTGTACTGGCGAAAGAGAATTTCGTTTTTCTTTTCCTGAAAGGTAACGAACACAATAACGGGTAAACCCTACCCAGAGGAGGAGAATACCCCAGTAAAGAAGCATTACACTGCGAGGAATACTCTCAATTAGGTTTAGCTTTCCAAGAACAAAGAATAAGGCAAAAATAATACCGGTTGAAAATGAAACGGCAAGCACAATCCGCTTTAGCAAAGTTTTATTATCTACACCTTGGGGATGTTGGTACAACCCTGAGAAATAATTAATTGGCAATATGATCGCAAAAGACAATAAAACCAAAATAAGGGCCGTTTCCCCATAAGCATAATAATTTTTCATGCCTACGCGAAACACAAAACTGGCAAAACCCAGAAATGCTATTCCAAATA
The DNA here is from genome assembly GCA_014382535.1 of Candidatus Desulfolinea nitratireducens. Classification (GTDB taxonomy): domain Bacteria; phylum Chloroflexota; class Anaerolineae; order Anaerolineales; family Villigracilaceae; genus Desulfolinea; species Desulfolinea nitratireducens. The sequence continues at coordinate 11,096 of JACNJN010000091.1, forward strand.
TATCTGTAAGTAATAAATAACGCAGGGGGAAGGCACGAAAGACCACGTATAAGCCAAAAAACACAACAAGAAAAATAGTATCCAGGCGACTGAAAAGTACCATAACCGCGATCAGCGCAATTCTGATAATTTCCATTTTGGTAAGTGGTTCTGTGCGCCATTTACGTTCCAAGCGCTCAAAAGTGTAGAGAAAAAGAAGGATCGAAAAAGCTGTAACCCCTGTCTCAAGACCATATTGTGTCACCGTAGAATGGATATAGAGATTAAATCCCCAAAATGCAGCAACCAATATCCCAACTAAGCGCGAGAAGACCTTCGCTGCCAATCTGTAAAGCATCACACTTGTCGCTGAACTGAGGGCGCCCATTACCAAAATCAGGATGCGCAGAGGCAGAATTAAATCAAAACGTGCCAGGGAAAAGATGGGGATACAAATCAGCATCCAGAGCGGATGATAGCCATTTGCCAGGTTGATCCCATCAAAGCTGCTCCCATTTCCCTCGCTGATATTTTGGGCTACCTTGAAATAATAAAAGGCATCATCACGCGTAAACCAACGGTTCGGGAAATTGTGCGTATCTGAAAACGCCGCATAGAATGCTCCCGCCATGACCGCAAGCACCAGTATAATTTCAATCCAACGCCAGTTTTTCACTATTTTTTGATGCTCAAGGTAATCTTGCCAAATTGTTTATTTCGCTCCAGACGTTCGTGCGCCAGACGAGCTTCTTTCAGGGAAAATGTTTTGTCCATGACAGGGTTCAACTTCCCTGTCACGACCAAAGACATAACCTCATCAAAATCTTTCAATGTGCCCATAGTTGAACCAATGATTGTAATATGTTTTGCGAAAATATAGCGATTATCAATCTCAAACTTCGGAGCGGCGGTATTTCCCACAGTCAGCAGCCGCCCACCCTTACGCAAGGACCGAATACTAAGAGGGAAAGTTGTACCAACATTATCAACAACTACATCCACGCCGGTCCGATTTGTCAGCATGAAAGCGTCAGTCGACCAATTCTCTGATTTTGAGCGATCGATCAGGATATCTGCCCCGATCGACTCGGCAAGTTCAAGTTTTTTTGATTCGGAACCAACGACGAGTACATTTGCTCCCGCTAATTTGGCAATCTGAATGCTGGCAGTATTGACTCCACCCGAAGCACCAACGATCAACACATTTTCTCCGGGGCGCAGATTCCCACGTGTAATGAGAGAGTGCCAGGCCGTCTGATACACAAGGGAGGCGGCTGCGGCTACGTGGTAATCGAACCTTTCCGGTAGGCGGAAAAGCTGTCGAGGTGGAAGCAGGATAAACTCCGTGTATGTGCCATTCACCGTTTCGCCAAGCAAATGCCAATTTCGGCAACGATTATCCTGTCCCGCGAGACAATAATCGCAGGTACCACATCCCAAATTAGCATTAGCGACCACACGGTCGCCAATATGCCAGCCAGATACGCCCTCTCCCACGGCGATAATCTCACCTGCGCCATCGGCACCGGGAATATGAGGCAAGGCCAGATTGAGACCGGGCCAGCCTGTGCGAACAAATAAATCCATCCGATTGAGCGCTGCTGCGTGGAGCTTAATCAATACCTGGCTCGCACCCGGCACTGGCATTGGAAGATCAGCGTACTCCAATACACTTGAAGGGCCATGTTCGTTAAAGTGGATCGCCTTCATTTATTTCTTTCTCGCAATAATCGTCATTGAACCATTATCCGCATAAAGATTGATCGTTTTGAGGAGGTCAAGAAATTTTTTGATTACGCCCTTCGTTTCAGTATTAATCTGAAACAGCCTTCGAAACAGGAAGCTTCCAGTTGCAAATTGTCCTGCACGGCGAATATCAAGAATTTCAAACTTTTCATCCAACACTTTTCTGGCTGTATCTGGTGCCCAATAAAATACATGTTCTGGCATTTTAAAAGAAACCCATTGCCTGCCAAAAATACGCGCCAGTGCACTTTTAGGGTTGGGGGTCGTAAAGGCAAGGATTCCGTCATCCTTAAGCAGTTCATGAGCGCGATTTACAAAGTCAACTGGGCGATATATGTGCTCAAAAACATCAAATGCTGTGAGCAGATCAAAGCTATCTGGCTCTAACTCGTTGCTTTCAATTGTGCCCTGCAAAATATTTTTTCCAAATTTCTTACGAGCTACATCAACAATATAGTCCGAGGGATCAATTCCCCAAAGATCAGAATATCCCATTTTTGTAGCAGCTTCAAGAAAGAAGCCTGGCCCACAGCCAATATCCAAAATACGACCCTTATTCTTATATGTTGAGATTATTTTCAGGCGCCTACTGAATGTTTTAATCCAGGCCTCACGCAGATCAAGATAGTCATCATATCCTTGCCTAGCATGTGAGGACGCATAATAATCTTGCCCTTGATAAAATTTCAGAATATCATCCTCTTTGAAACGAGGAGAGAGGAAAGCCAAATCACAATTGAGACATTTTACAACTTGGAAAGGGTCAAATTTATAATGCAATACCTGCTTTGCTTCTGGTCCGCATAAGGGACAATAGGCTTCTTCAAACTCAAAATTTTTCCACATTGTCATTTTCTAAAAATCCCGGCCAAGTCGTCTCCACGATCTCGACGAACTAAGGCTTCCAATAATTTTTTATTTAATTGTATCGAGGCGAACATAATGAGGAAAAATCCGCCAATCAATAATAACCAATCCCGCAGATTGGTCGGTAAAAATTGCAATGCTATAATCCGAAAAATTTGCTTAACAGGCCCCTGAAGAATGACAGGCGTAAGGAGCTTCCCGACACCAACTCCAAACAGGAAAACCCCAACCGCAAATAAAAGCATCCATATCTGCATCACCAAACTCGGCTCCAACCAACGCCAAAAACTTGCCCGCCAGTAAATTGAAAGTGTATCAAAAAATGAACCGAAGATATTGCGCGAATTCATTCGGCCCAGGCTGCCGGTACGTTGGTATGCAATTTTGACGGGAACCTCAACAATTCTATACCCAAACCGTGATGCTGCAACCAGCAATTCGATATCAAAGGCGAAACGGCTTACCCGTAAGCGAGGTACAGTTGCTTCAAGAACTTCCCGTTTGAATAGCTTGATGCCAGTCTGAGTGTCAGTAATTGCAAGACCAAACAGAAATGCGACGCTGTCGCGGTAGACTCTGCTCATCATCCGTCGCGCCCAGGGGAATTGGTTATCGCTCATATCTTTCACACCAGCAACGACGTCCGCACCGGTATCGTCCATGACTTTGAGCAGGCTGAGGAGATATTCAGGCACGATCTCCAAATCAGCATCTAGAAAAGCAATCCGGGCTCCTTTTGAATACGCCACGCCATTAAAAAGTGTGGCTCCCTTCCCGCGATTCATTTCCTGGTGGATCACCTGAACAGGATAACCATCATCTACAGCGCGACCAGCTTCCTGAGAAGTATTATCCTCACTGCCATCGTCAACAACGATCAATTCAAATTCATAGTCAAGCAAGGTTTTGCAGATACGCAAGATATTGGCATAAATATTATCACCTTCGTTATAAGCAGGAAGGATGACGGAAAGGGTTAAGGGTTTTTGCAGGGCCATAATACCATTATAGTTTAAATATCAGATTCAGAAGGGGGATTATCTCCTTCAGATGATATTTCTTCTTCATGATTACGGTACCACATCTGAATACAAAGAAATACCCCTACAAATGACAGGGAAATACCCACAGGGACATCCCAGGGTTGATATCGAAATTCGTAAGTGTGCTCCCCGGGCGGGGCCTCTACTTCCAGCCATTGCTCGCCAAGTAATGGCGTAGGTTCTCCGTCCATCCAGGCTTTCCAACCTGTAAACATATTCTCCTTGACTATCAAACGACCTGGCATAGAGGTTTCACAAACCACTTCCAGCTCTCCCCCAGAGCCAGTTGCCACGCAAGGAGAAAACCCGTGCCAATCAGATGAATCCTTATCTTCCGAAACAGCAGCGTAAAATTCGCCAACACGTCCATAAATTGGAACACCATCAAGCGTGTCCATTATTTCAACTGCACCTGGAGGTGGTCCAGCACGATTAGCTTCCAACACCGGGATGGGATATTCACGATCTCTCCATCTCCAAGTCATAACGCCTGGACTAAGTTTCATCCCCATACGAATAGCTGGTTCAATATAACGATGTTCTCCGAAGGGTGGCTCCACCCACTGTAACGTATCGGTTTTTAAGCCCACCAATAATTCAAAAATACCATCACCCTGCTTCTCTACAAGAATCCAATGTTCGGTAAACTGGTAGGCACTTTTTAGGCTCAAGAAAAGAGGAATAAGCAAGAGCCATTTAAGAGAAAGACTCCACTGCCAAGCAAGAGACTTCCTGGGAAAAGACAGAGATAATTTAGGCCAATTGATTCTCAACATTCGTTCCAATCCGTAGGCTGATAACCCTAAGATTAATGGGATTGCTAGCCCAGCAATTTGTGGAGGGTGGCGAATTCCTCCTAATGACGGGAAGAATTTTATCAGCCATTTCAACAAAAGGGCACTTCCAATAAGAAATTCAATCACAATAGCCGTTGCCATAAACCAGAGTAGACGCTTATTTTTCTTCTTTGAATTACTTAAACCAACGACTGCCAGTATAACCGGTACCCAGCCAATATATAGTGTATATAAATACGGGTATGGAAATTTGCCCAATATTTCACTTTTATAATAATGCCAATCGTTAATAACCAAATTCAGCGGTAAATAAGCCAGGGACTGGGCCGATAAAAACGATGAGTCAGAATCTTTTGTGTAATTTGGCATAAAATTGGCAACTGGCACTAAAAAAGGTGCAGCCAGGAGAAGGGCTAGTCCAAAAGCGGTAAAGTAATCTTTCCAATGGCTCATCAATTTTTGCTCATCATCAAAGATCAGAAAGATCATCGCTGGCAGGATAACAGGAAGCCCAACCAGCATATACCCCTGACCAGACACAATTGCGGATGCCGTAACCACGGCCAGCAAGACCAGAGAGCGCTTCCCCCCGCCATTCGACACTGAAATAACCCCAGCGAAGACCAGACTGCACATTGCGGTGGAGAGCACTACCCCCAAAACGCCCAGTTCCATGCGCCCAGCCAGGTGGCCTCCAACAATAGCAATTCCTGCACTCCACATTCGAGGCAACCAACTAACCTTTAGCTCACGAGCAAGCCACCATTGAGCCACCCCTGCAAACCATAACGAGATCACCAAAGTTATTTTTGCACCGCTGAGAACCCCCCAAGCCAAAGTAGTGATCATCACGATGGGATGTAACATGCTTCCGTGAATATCTGCAAAGGCAGGGTAGCCTCCGCGCTCAGAACCATTCCAAACAGCGCACCATCCACAATTCTGAAACTGTGTCCATAAATGATGCGTCTGAATTGCAGAGAAGAATTCGTGACCTGATGGAATGATTAGTGGGTCGAAATCAAGGTAAACTCTCCCGACCCAAATAGCCCACAGAGCCAGCAATCCAAGTTCAAGGGCGATTATTAATTTTTGACGGCCTTTATCATCTTCCCAAAATCGGTTTTTTAAATATTTCCCAACCCCATTAAAAGGATTATAAAAAACAATTCGTGTCATCATCCTTCGTATCGAGGTCCAAATTATCTTAACCACTTTCTCCAACCTTGGACTCATCTTCCAATGATGCCGCAGACCCCAGACAAGATAAATATCTAGAATCACTGCAATTATTATTACCCACAAGAGTTGCATTCTAGTCATGGTAAATCCTTTTTATCAGGATTAAGCATAGCTTATTTTTATCGCAATCCTGTTTCCAACCTAGATATTACGAGTCGTTGAATCTCACTTGTGCCCTCATAGATTTCAGTGATCTTGGCATCCCGAAAATAACGCTCAACAGGATATTCTTTGCTATATCCCATTGCGCCATGAATTTGAACGGAGGCATGTGCACAAAACATCGCTGTTTCAGAAGCGAAAAGCTTTGCCGTTGAGGTAGCCAAAGTAAAGCGTTCATTTGTAGTTTTCGAGCGTTCTTTTGCCATCGCCGCGTTATACACAAGTAATCTCGACGCCTCAATGCGTGTTTTCATATCAGCCAACTTAAACGAAACGCCCTGAAATTGACCAATTTTCTTCCCAAAAGCATCCCGCTCTCTTGAATAATTTAATGCAGCCTCATAAGATGCTTCTGCAATACCCAATGCCTGAGCAGCGATGCCAAGACGTCCAACATCCAGGACAGCCATCGCGATCTTAAATCCATCCCCTTCATTGCTCAGGCGGTTCTCGGCTGGGATGCGACAATCTTCAAAAAGCAATTCGTTTGTAGCTGATGCCCGGATTCCCAGCTTGGGTTCCTTTTTGCCTCGAATAAAGCCAGGTGTATCTGATGGGACAATAAAGGAAGTAATCCCTTTTTGCTTTTTATCTGGATCAGTCATCACAAATACAACAACAAAATCAGCTACCGGCCCACTCGTGACCCAGGACTTGCGACCGTTTAAGATATATTCATCTCCATCCCGGATTGCACGTGTTCGCATTGAAGCTGAGTCAGACCCCGACATTGGTTCTGTTAAGGAGTACGCACCAACAGATGCTCCGGAGGCAACCGGCACCAGGAATGTTTGTTTTTGTTCTTCTGTCCCAAACATCAGGATTCCATGGCAATACAAAGAGTTATTCACTGACATGATCACGCCATGCGAAGCGTCTGCCTTGCTGATCTCTTCCACAGCTAATACGTAAGAGAGCGTATCCATTTCTGCGCCCCCGTATTTTTCAGGCACCTCAATTCCCATGAACCCCATCTCGCCCATTTTCATAATTGTTTCCCTGGGAAATTCCCCACTCTCGTCAAATTCTGCAGCAATAGGTGCAATCTCATTTTGGGCAAAATTACGAGCTGCGTCAAGGATCATTTTGTGTTCATCACTTAGTGGAAATAACGCCGTATTGCTCATTTCTTCCTCCAGTAGCAGAAAAATACGCAAGACTGATTATAGCATGATGACATAAAAAAGCACCCATTTTAGTTTAAAATGGGTGCTTTTTTATGTTGTTTTATTTGTTTTATTAAGGCCTATCTCGGATTGGGATCATAAAGACATTCTTGTCGGATTTTTCGACAATTCGTTGAGCCTCACTGCCAAGCATGAATAAGGCCAAACCGCCTCGTCCTCTTGATGTGCTCATAATTAAATCGACGTCTTCATCGTGACCAACGTTGACAATGGTACGTGCAGGAAGGGTCCCTGCGACCATCGTGCGAACACGTATGCCACTTTCGCTCAGAGAACGGGCAACAGCTTCAAGGAAGTTTTCAATTTCTACCTCCGCATTGTGGCGTATATTTTCGATCAACTCAGAGGGGGCATGGTAGTCATCCGGTTCCGGAACGGCTGGAACGGTGAGTAATATCAGTTCTGCATCAAAGACCTGGGCCAGTACCCGCGCATAAGGAAGAACGCGCTCTGAAAATATCGAGCCATCAAGGGGGACGAGAATTCTCTCAAGTTTTGGTGGTGCAGCAACACCATCTTCTGAAGTTTGAATAAGAAGAATAGGTTGATTAATTTTTTGGATAAGCTTCTGGGAGACACCACCACTTGTCCAGTTGAGGTTGCCCGATTTCCCGCGAGTACTTGTAATAACGATATCGATATGCTTTTCATGAACAAGAATTTGTGTGGCATCAGCAATAAAACCAGAGCGAATAACCACATCTACTTCAATGCCATCGGCTATAAGTTCTTTTTGCACTCTATCGAGATAAGCTTTGCGCTCAGCAAACTTAGTTTCAAAATCGTTATTTTCATCCGGGTATTTGGTCTTAATGGATGAGAGAATTGTCAGGTGTGCACCTTTCTTTTGGCAATACATCTTTGCCCATGGAATAGCCTGGGCTGCATAGTCAGATCCATCAAGTAATACGGCAACCTTATTCAGTTTAAATTCCTGATATCGCCACCTGCTCTCTGCAATTGGAGCCGGTTCCCAGCGCAATTCCTCCGGGGTTGCGGGTTTGGCGGTTACCGCCCCAGAGGCCGGACTCATCTGTCCAAAACCGAAGCCAGCCAAACTGGTCGCATCGAGGCGTCCAAGGTAATCTAGGGCTGCAGAAGGAGCACCCATCTGCTGACGGGTATATCCAAAAATTGCATAGAGCAATGGGATAAAAATAAAGTATGTCCAGGCTCCCTCAGCGAAGCGTTCGACAAAAATAATGATCGTTGCCCCTGTCGTTAAGATCGAAGCAAGGATCGTGCCACCAATGAGGAGAGCCGTGCCGATCGCAAAATTTTTTCGCACCTGGCGCAAGAGACGCTTGGTGACTGCCCAACCCGTCATACTAAGAAGAACAAAAACACCGGCGGCGTATATGGCGAGGTATGTCTCTTCGTGCGTGCCAAAAAGAAGGAAGGTAATGCCTACAATAAATACTTGCAGCCAAACAGGCTTATCAGCGACCTGGTAATCGTTACGTTTCCCAAAAAAAGGAGGGACATATCGTCTCTCAGAAAGACCAAGGGAGAGATTTTGCAATCCCTGTGCTGCGGCCGCTGAAGCTGACATCAGAACAGCGATGCCGACGAGGGTCCCCAAATAAGGCAGGGGAGCGGGAAGAAGTTGATCCATCGTCTGGGTGAAAACAGAAACATCCTCGAGAAGGGGATTTGAAAGCTGGTGAATGACAGGCCCAACAATGAGCATGGTCGCAGCAGTTGTGCCCATGATGATGATTAAAGAATTAAATGCTATTTTGCCTTTTTGAGATTCTGTACCAGAATATGCGGCGACCATATTTGCAAATACTTCAATACCAGTCATTACAGCCAGAATACGAACATAACCGCCAAGGGTATAAGGCAAATTCTCAGGAGAAAAAGCTTGAAGATTAAAATCAGGAAGATGAAAGCCATATTTGATAATTGTAGCAATTATCATTACCCACAGGAGTACTAAAACGCCGGCAGTAGCAGGCCCAAAGGTGCGTGCCGCCATCTTGGGGCCACGATTGACCAACCATCCCGTCAGGATGCTGAGGGCGATTGCTGCCAATGTACGATATTGGATTCCAAAAACCAGCTCATTATTGAGAACCGGAATACGATCTGCGATAAATGTGACCATCGCGGCCATGCTTACCAGGAAAGTTAAGGTATATTCAACAAAAGTGATTGCCGCGTTGATTTTTGCCGCCCACGGGCCAAATTCTTCCTCGCTTAAACCGCTGCCGCCGCTACCATCCGTAACCCATTGCATGACCAGCCTGTACATTGCCGAAACAACGGCCACAGTTAGCACCACCAGCCAAACTGAAGCTCCGAAGGTTACTTGAGCAACACCCGCTACGACGATTAATTTTAAAAAAGGGCCAAAAACATATAGTGGTGATGTTGCCGGATCGCCACCGCCAGCCAAGGCCCCCTCAAAAGCATTATTAAGTTTATGAGAAACGTGTCCCATGTTCTTTCCTTTCGTGCAGTAGAAACTCCCCTACTGATAAATGCAGACAGGGGAGAAGCTTGCGGTTTCTTCAGATTTTTTGTAAGCAAATTGTACCTGATTTTAATCCAATAATAAATTATTTTCCTAGATCATTAAAGAATATGATAAATTGGGAAGCAAATCGAAGCCACCCTACCTGCCATCAAATTTCGGTAATAAAAGATCGCTATTCCATTATCCGGTTATATGATCCAACACGCATTTAGCGGAATAGCTGCGATTTCCTGCTTTGAAGAACTTCCCGTTAAATGGTAGCCCATCCCCGGAGGTAACAAGTGGTTGCTCAACAAATCCATCGGAACGTTGCTGGGGGAAACCTGCGCTAGCGCACAAGTTATTACACAAGCAGCCCCTACCCTCCAAATCTTCCTGCTTCCCTTCTTTTTTCAGGTATTGATCTTCAGGTTCAGCAGAGCAGCGGTAACCAATTTTATTATCCTTACCCTTATATGGTTCACGCAGCAAACCAATATCACAAAGGCGAACCCGATCGCTATAAACCTCTGGATCGGACATGGTTCCTTCAAGCTGGACCACTTTGAAGGGATAACCGGTAGGGGAAACGCGAGGCGCTGTATGCACTATCACTTCCTCATCAACAACTTTTTTAATTACTCGATGCTTTGTAGAATCTTCCATCCCCGATTCATTACAAAAGGCAAAAGCAGTCCCTACTTGTATGCCTGCTGCACCAGCCTCCTGGGCCTGCTTTAGCATCTCAGGAGAATCGTAGCCTCCAGCCAACCAAAATGGCAAACCGAGTTCTTTGATTTTTGCGAGATCAGGCGTATCTTTCTCTCCATAAATTGGTTCACCCTTACTGTCCAATTGCATGGCCCCTCTAGGCGGAGCGTTGTGGCCTCCAGCGATATGTCCTTCCACTATAAATCCATCAACCTTTCCGGTTGATCTGCGAATAAGGGTTTTTGCTAGAACAACAGAAGAAATGATTGGCAAAAAATAGGGGCGAGTTAATTCTTTTGTTTTTTCTACTGCTTCCGAAAAAATCTTTCGTGGGTCAAATCCCAAACGAAAATCATCATCTGACGAGGCCCCCTTCACATCAATCCGATAACTGACCTCTCGATGTTTGGATAATTTATCAAGAATACCCGGGATTTGAACCGGAATCCCAGCTCCCATGATCACATAATCGACTCCGGCAAGCATTGCTCCATAAAGGGAGGCCATCGTCGGCATTTGGATTTTTTCCAACAGGTTGAGCCCGACCGGATTCTGATGCCCTTCCTTTGCCAGAAATACTTCAACAAAATTCGAAATAGCTGTCAGTTCGTTGAGTGCCTTTGATGGTTTCAAAGTCCACATCGGTGGGCGTTTATAGGGTGAGCGTGACGCTTTGGGATTTGCGACAAAATATTTCCTCAAAATACGCTGTACGGGTTCCTGAAATGGAAATTGACTTAAAGCTCGCCGAACATGACCCCCGATATCTCCTTCCATCAAACGCGCAATCATAATTAAGTGAATCCCGGTTCCCGAGACAACACCCAATTGTCCCTGCGCAGATACCGTCTGAGCCAATTTCCAATCAGAAATCGCAACCCCCATACCACCTTGGATAACATCGAATAATTTCATATGTTTATTGGCACACCAGTGCCTTATCTCCTTCTCGTATTGGTTTATATATAAAAGGGCTTGAATTACAAAGACCAAGCGCCTCGAAGGGTTATAACACAAAATAACTCTGATAGGCACGCTAGAACTTACATCATTGAAGATCGCTCTAAGGATTTGGTAAAAATTCCCAACAGATTGCTTTATAATTAGACAAATAATGTCCATAAATCACAGGTATTAAAATATGAATCTCCTCTCAAAATCCGCTTCTCCCTACCTTCTTCAACATGCCGAGAACCCGGTCCACTGGCATGAATGGAACGATGAATCCATCTCCAAAGCCAAAGCCGAAGATAAACCCATCTTTCTCTCAATCGGCTATGCTGCTTGCCACTGGTGCCATGTGATGGCGCACGAGTCCTTCGAAGATGAAGAGACTGCCGCGATCATGAACAAATATTTCATCAACATCAAAGTAGATCGAGAAGAGCGTCCAGATATTGACAGCATTTACATGAAGGCCGTGGTCGCCTTGACCCAGCAAGGCGGCTGGCCCATGTCCGTTTTTCTGACACCCGATCTAAAACCCTTCTATGGTGGCACTTACTTCCCGCCCGAGCCGCGCTACCAGATGCCTTCCTTCCAGCAGGTGCTAAATGGAGTTGCTGCGTCTTGGCACGATGACCGTGCCCAAATCGACAGCGTTGGCGACCAGCTTACACGCCAGATCCAGACCGAAGCAGGAATGACTAGTAATCAAAAAAGTATCGCGCCCGAACAGGTCCAAACTGCCCGGGAACGACTGACGGAGGTCTATGACTGGCAAGACGGTGGCTGGGGGGCTGCGCCTAAATTCCCACAGGCAATGACCATCGATTTCCTGCTACGTGATACTGAAGCCCATGCGGAAAAATCCCCCGCCCTGCACGCCCTCGACGCCATGGCACGCGGCGGCATCTACGATGTGGTCGGCGGCGGCTTTGCTCGCTACAGCACTGATGCCAAATGGTTTCTCCCGCATTTTGAAAAGATGGCTTACGATAATGCCCTGCTCGCCCGCGCCTACCTGCACGCTTGGCAGATCACAGGCAAACCCCATTACCGCCAGATCTGCGAAGAAACACTTTCCTTTTTTTCGCGTGAAATGCGCGATGAACAAGGCGGATTTTATTCATCACTTGATGCCGACTCCGAAGGTGTTGAAGGCAAATTTTACGTTTGGACAAAAGAAGAGCTTGTAAGCGTCCTGAAAGATGACTATACGCTATTTGAAGCAGCGTATGGGATCACCCCACAAGGAAATTGGGAAGGGAAAATCGTATTGCAACGCACACTGGATGATAAAACCCTTGCCGCCCGCTTCGCGCTTGCACCAGAAGAGATTCCCATAAAATTAGCACAATGCCATCAAGAATTATTGGTCGTACGAGACAAACGCATCCGCCCCGGCACAGACGACAAAGTCCTGACCGAATGGAATGGCTTGATGTTGATCGCCTATGCTGAGGCCGCCCGCGTACTCGATAATGGACACTACCTGGACATCGCGCAGAAGAATGCAAACTTCCTGCTCACAGCCCTGCGCCCAGACGGAGAACTGCGCCGCGCATGGCGCAAAGGTAGAGTTGGCAGCGAAGTTTTCCTTGCCGACTACGCCGCCTTGATCCTCGGCTTGCTTGAGCTTTACCAAACGGATTTCGATAATCGTTGGTTTGTGGCAGCACAAGAACTCGCAGATGAGATGATCGGGAAGTTCAGCGACCCGGAAGGTGGTTTTTTCGACACCACGAACGAAGCAGCAAAAAAGAGTGATTTACCCATCCGTCCGAAAGAATTGCAGGATAACGCTATTCCGTCAGGGAATGCTCTAGCAGTTGAAGCCTTGCTCAAGCTGGATGCTTTCACGGGGAATGCTGATTATCGCCAACGAGCAGAAGAATCGCTAGGGCTAGTGAGCGAATTCGTAACCATGTATCCAAGCTCCTTTGCCCAATGGTTATCAGGCACAGATTTTGCATTTCAGCAAATCAAGCAGATTGCTATTATTGGAGACCTTGATAGCGATGGAACACAGGCACTTATTGAAGAAACACGGTTAAAATATCGACCAAATACAGTCATAGCAGCAACACCACATCCTATCCCCGAAGAAGCGCCGGCTTTATTAAATAACAGAACACTCAAAAACGATCTTCCAACAGCTTATGTATGCGAAGGCTTCGCTTGCAAATTTCCAGTAAATACTTTAGAAGAGTTACGTGGACAGTTAGATCATTAGAAGTTGAACTCAATAGACGATTTTCTATTTTACAGCATCAACACCCGGGGATCATAAGTTTATGTGCACGACAGATAGATCGTCGGGCTCATAACCCGGAGGTCGCAGGTTCGAGTCCTGCCCCCGCTATAAAAAGGCACCCAATCGGGTGCTTTTTCCTTTAATATCTGGAGTCTACAGGACTGGGGCTCATAACCTTTTGGTCGCAGGTCCCAGTCTTGTAGAAGCCATTTCCTAAAAATACAGTTTTTCATGAACCTTAGATCGTAGGGTTCGATGACGTAATAAAAATTCCCTCGCGGGGTTTATCAGCTTCGTGTATTAATCCCAAGTTGGAGATATTGGGGAGAAGAACAGGCTGGTAATAAGGAGTCTCTTAGAAGCCTGCCCTTTTTGTCCCGTTTCTTCTGATGACGTACAACAAGCCCTTCAGGGGAGTTTGCTTTATTAGCCACCTGCCCCAGGCGGGAACACAGCGATCTCATCCTGGTCTTGCAGCACGGTGTTTAATCTTTCGGGGAGGTGGTTATAGTGAATTCCGTTGAGCATAATTGCCACTGACTGCCCAACAGTGCGTGAATTTTCGTCAAATAAGGCACAGCCGTGCTCACCACCAATCCTGGTTGCCAGCTCGCGGATAAAGTCAAGAAACAAGACCGGCGTGTTGTCACGCTGCTCAACCTCTCGTTGCCCGATTACGTCCCTGTACGTCAGATAACCCTTTACTTTGATGATCAAACCTTATACCTCAAGAACATTTCATACGCTGGTTTTCTCCCGGAACTCAGACAGGTCAGCCCGGTAGGCTTCCAGTTCCTCTGCAGACATCTCGTCAGGGAATTGAAGCTCGAACTGGGTCAGAGCATCAACGAAGTGATTGGCATACGGGGTGATCTTCAGCAGGCCGGGTTTGCTGCCTGACTCCAAAGCGATCTTCCCCAGCATGAATTCCGAGATGAACTTCTTGTCTTTTCGTAGGATGCTTTTCCAAACCTGGGGGGTGGCTGCCAGGATGAAGTCGGCCCTGTTTTGTGATTCTGTTTCATTGTAGAAGGACAGTTCCAGCAATTTTCCAGCTTCGACCTCGGCGCCAAATATGATGTCCTTTTCGATGCCCCAGTCGGGTTCAGCGGTGATGCGATAAAAGATCTTCGTGGTCACCTTCTTGAGCGCGTTTTCAAAGCGGTCAGTGGCGCGGTACAGCTTTGCGCCCTCTTCCAGCCATTCCGGCGAGCAGTATCGGATTGTCATTTGTCTCTCCTTGTTTTCTTCAAACCTTATTTCTCAGATTGGGCCTGGGTCTTTTCAATCACCTCGTCCCTCAATACTTTTTTGAACACTTTCTCTGTCACTGTCAGTGGTAGCTCCTCACGCAACTCGATGGTTTTTGGTATGGCGTAGGGTGCAAGTTTACTCTTGCAGAACTGGATAATCTCTGCCTCAAACACCTTGCCCTTGTATTCTTCCTTCAATTGAATGACCGCCATAACCCGCTCGCTGCCGGGCACATCTGGGTCTGGTACCCCGAAGGCGGCTGCCATCAGAATCGCAGGGTGAGCGAACAACACCTCATCGACTGTAGTAGTGTACACTTTCATGCCCGAGATGTTGACCATATCCTTGATCCGGTCAACAAGCTGCATGTAGCCATCTTCATCCATCACAGCGATATCCCCAGTGTGCAACCAGCCGGTTTCCGTCAACCCGGAGCCGACTTTAGGCCAGTAGCCTTTCATCACCTGCGGGCCACGCAGCACGATCTCTCCCGGCTCACCCAGCGGCACTTCCTCGCCTGTATCCGGGTCGACCAGCTTGCACTCGGTATCCGGGGTAGGAATCCCGATCCCGGGCTTTTCCTTTTGCATGAACCCGGTGATCTTGGAGAAGGCGGAAACGTTCATGGAGGCTACGGTCGATGTTTCCGTGAGTCCATAGCCTTCTGAGATCGGCACACCCGTCTTTTGTTGGACTGCCCTGGAAACTTCCACTGGCAGGGGAGCAGAGCCGCTCAGGAACATGGAGTTCAATCGGGGCAGCGGCTCCTGTGCGATGCGCATGAACTGGGTAGGTACGCCTGTGATCAGAAACGGGCGGAACTCCTGGATGGTTCTAGCCATCAGGGTAGTATCTCGTGGGTCTGGCAGTACGATCGCGCGCATACCAAGATAAGCGGCTGATTGGTAAACGTAGTGACCATATGTATGAAACAGCGGAACTGCGACCAGAACTGATGCTTTGCCAGCGAAACCGCGTAGCATCGGCTCCATCAGCCAAGGCAAACCCTGTCTGATACAGTTATAGCGGTTCGCGTGGGTTATCATGACTCCCTTGGGTACACCGGTGGCGCCCCCAGTAAAGCCCAGCTCACACAGATCATGTTCCGGGTCAATTTCTACTTGCGGAGGAGTGTCTTCTCCCTGCTCCAGGATATCGGTGAGCGCATGTACGCCCTCAGGAAGCGAGGCCTGCCTTAGGGGTTCTCCGTAGCCATTCTGGGAAGTAAGCAGGATATGCTCCAACTCCGTCTGGTTTCGGATTCCCAAGACTCTTTCCAGTTGCGTTTCTGAGCAGATGATTACCCGGCTATTCGAGCTTCCGACCTCGTGTTGCAGACCTTCGTCGGTGCGCAGGATGCTGGTGGGAACAACCGCAGCCCCGGTCTTCATCACCGCCCAATCGCCCAGGATGAATTCGATGCAGTTGGGCAGGAACAGACAAACGCGATCGCCTTTCTCAACCCCCAGTTTGGCCAAGCCAGATGCCAGCCGGTCCACCAAAGCCTTCAACTGACGATACTTGATCTCCTTCCCTTCAAACAAAACAGCCGTTTGCCCAGGGTAGTTCTTGGCGGCATCCTCCAGTGCCTTGAAGACCGGTTCTTTTGGATATGGCTTTAGGCTTTCCTTTAGCTTATACGGCCCTAGTTTGTAGCTCTTCAGCCAGGGCTTTTCCGAATAGATCATGTTGCCCTCACTCCACTTTCTTGTGCATCAGCCCCATAGATCAGGGATCAGATCCTCAAGATCCAATTCCCGCAGTTTTTCCTGGGTAGGGATACCCGTGGCAGAGTCCCATCCCCGGAAGTCATAATAGGCATCTTTCATCAGTTCGAGCATCTCCGGGTCATTGACCATCCCTTCGGCCGGGCCGCCCGGTATCGGTTGTGCCATCAACCGCTCTGGCAGCACATCGTCCTCGCGAGAAGCGCCTTCTCGAACGCAAGCAGCCCGGGTCAGGTTGTAGATCCGTTCTCCTGCTTTACGGAAGTCCTCGACCGTGGTTGACCAGCCTGTAGCTTTCACATAAAGGTCAAGCAGTTCATCAGCAGGCAGCAGCATGCCCATAAACTTGCACCCCCCAAAAGCGTCCAGGACCGTCAAGGCGTTCTCCATGTCGACCAGCACATGGGCTTCCTCCGGGTTGGCCTGGAATGGGTCTCGAATGCTACTATCATCTACGATTAGGAAGGGAATGTCCATGAAGGTTGGTCCTTGGATATAGCCGGTCATGTGGTCACCGCCGCGGTTGGCGGTCACGTAGCCCAACCCAGTGATTTTGGCAGCGCGTGAGTCATAGGCTGGCAATTCCAAGCCCTTGACATGCATGGCAAACTTCTCACTACCCTGGCCAAGTTTTTCTGCGACAGCCTTCGTTCCCTTTGCAAGCAGATCGCCGATTCCCTCGCGAATGGCGATCTTTTTTACCAGAGCTACCACCATGTCTCCATCACCAAAAGTGATCTCAAGACCATCAGTCTGTTCTTTGGTGATGATTCCTTTTTCAAAGCACTCCATTGCAAAGGCGATGGTTGCGCCAGTGCTGATCGTATCTAGCCCGTATTCGTTACACAGGTAATTGGATTTGGTGATAGCGTTAATGTCTGAAACACCGCACATGCTACCCAGTGTGTTAGTTGACTCGTATTCCGGTCCTTCGCCCTTATCCCCTTTCCATTTGCCTTCTTTGATCTCGGTTCCCCGTCCGCAGGTGATCGGGCAGGCAAAACAACGGGTTCCTTCCACAAACACAGTATCCATGATCGCCTGGGCATTGACATCGTCAATACCATCGAAAACTCCCTGCTGCCAATTCATGGTGGGATAGCCGCCCCGGACATGTACGAAATCTGCCACCATATTGGTCCCGAAAGCATCAAATCCGACCTTGAGCATCGATTCGTCGATCAAGTCGAATTGCTTGGTGGCGGCATCATGAAATCCTTTTTTGTCCGCCAGTTGGACCGGTTGCGATCCGACACAGGCGATTGCTTTGAGTTTTTTGGAGCCCATCACTGCCCCGAGCCCGCAGCGTCCGGCAGCGCGATGTTTGTTGTTCATAATCGCGGCGTAGGTCACCAGGTTCTCACCAGCCTGCCCTATAGCAGCCACGGTCAGCTTTTGAGAGATGCTATCCTGCAAAGCATCCTCTGTGTCTGGTACAGTCTTTCCCCAGAGGTGAGAGGCGTCAAGCAACTCGGCCTTGCCGTCAATGATTTGCAGTGCAACTGGTGTAGGGGAGACACCTTCAAAGATAATCCCGTCATAGCCGCTCTTTTTCAGAACCGGGCCGAAACTGCCACCGGAATTTGCCTGTCCCCACAGGTTGGTCTGTGGAGATTTGGCCACCACCGAATACCGGCTGGCGCTGGCCGATGCAGTTCCAGTCAGCGGTCCGGTCATGAAGATCAGTTTATTTTCTGGTCCCAGTGGATCAATTCCGCTTGGAACCTCCTCATAGAAGTATTTTGTAGCTAATCCAGTTCCCCCCAGGTATTGTTTTGCCCACGTTTGGTTTATCTCTTCGACTGTGATTGTATGGTTGGTAAGGTCTACGCGTAGCAGCTGACCCATGAAACCGTAGCTCATATCTTTCTCCAATCTTGTGATTACAGGTAGCTGATTGTTTACGCTGGCAAATGTGAGAGCTTAGATAAATCCTTATTGATGTACCCTGGCAGAATGTTCTACGCTTGCATGGAGGATGGCTGGCAATGTTGTTGTTTAATTATCTTACATCTATCTGAAATAATTTACAAGTAAATTCCTGAAGTTTAAAAATTAGTTCGGGTATCGACAACGAAAAAGGAGAAACAAGGGAGGGCAATAGGCAGACTCTGAACAATAATGTCAATATGGTAAAATGCAATTTAGGTTTTACCCTAAACCTAAAAACCTCAATAAGCTGTAGACTGTCGGGTTAGCTCGTAAGCAAAGTTTTTCCTTCAAAGATGGCTTCCACAAGACTGGAACTCATAACCCGGAGGTCGCAGGTTCGAGTCCTGCCCCCGCTACTCAAAACAAAGAAACCGCCAACACTTGATGTTGAGCGGTTTCTTGCTGTTTATACGATGTTTTAAGGGATAAAGTGTCGAAAACAAGTTTTATTTGCTAAATAGCGGTTCGAGTCCTTTACCTTGTTAACAAGGTTTTCGATTCCAATACTACCTCTCAAATAACACAATTGAGTGTCTTTTTTGTTCAGGTTCATGTTTTAGAACAGTAGCTTCCAACCCTAGGGTTACAGAATATAGCTTTGTAATGAAACTTAGATTGCCTGGCTCATGGCAATCTAACATTTTCTGCTTTCATCACGATGTCTGGCACATCCCAGCTTTTTTGATCCATTAGTTCGATAAAGGCGCGGCGGAAGAGTAAGGTCACTGAGACTTCCGAAGTTTCTGAAACTTCGGAAGTCTTAAATATATAAGTCGTCGTATCACTTCCCATCGCCGGGATGCGGTTATCACTGACAATGCGGGTAGGATTCCAATAAGCTCCACTCGGGGAAATTTCTGTCCACAATTCCATCAGGATTTTGGCATAGGCTGTACCTGGCGCGCCAGCAAAATACCCATCAGCGTATTCGCCAACACCACCCCAGTCTGGCACAAGAGGTCCCTCGAGTTGTTGGAGCTTTTCACCATTTTCATCTATAACTTCCACTAACAAGATGAGATGACGGAGCGGCGAATCGGTGGGGATATGATGCCCCGTCTGGTCGTTTATAAGTTCTACTTCAACGATAACCTTGTCGTCTTTTCGATGCGTATCTACGTTCATTGTGACAGCATTTTGGAGGATTTCCTCGTCCGCAGCGCCTGGCATACGATGGCTGAAGATCGAAGACGGATCACGCGCCTGTCCACCTGCTTCCGGAAGAGCAAAACGTGTCACGTCGATAGGCCGCATGTGGCAATCCTGACAGGTTTGCCCGGTCTTGGGATCACTATAAGGACTCTCCAGCCACTCTCCAAAGGAATTGTAGATCAACGTATCCCAGAATACACCAAAATGACAGGGAGCACAAAATTGGCTTTGCTGCTGCAATGGGGAATAGGTATCTTCGCCTGGTGCGACATCATCAAAGGGGCCCGCAAAAAACTGGTGTCCGTCCGGTGGGCGGCGAAACTCATACGACAAGACTCCCGGCATATTGGGGCGAGGCAGGCCGGAGGTCGAGTCAAGACGCACGCCCCATACCTTGTGACAGAAGTCACAAGGAACACCTTCGGCGGGAACATCGTTCACAGTCGTCGGGTCTACACTATAGGGATCATTAACAGAAGCGGCTGGCGTATGACAGGCTGCGCAGTTGCCAGCCGTATCCGGGAAATCAAGCTTATAGCCGGGACCGAAGTATGGTTGATCTGGGTCAGGTCCCAACGGGAAGCGACCATAATCACGGCTACTCCCATAAAGGGTAAGAGGACTCTGGTTTCCATGCATATCGGTACCTGAATACATACTGACAAAGCGCGGATTTATTGCTGCTTGGGAATGCGCATCTTGTAGCCATTCATCGACGGGGAGGGTAAAAGAAAGCTCTGAATTTGCATTGCTGTGGCACTCCGCACAGCCCTGATCTTCACCCTGGCCAGGATGATACTGAGATGGCAGCCATTCATAAGCTGGATTGTCAGAATCAGTGTGTGCTTCAAGGTGTATTTCGACATCACTTATCCCCGGCACAACATCCTGCGCGCCCGCGATATAGTAACCGGATTTCCAGGCCGTGACAGTGATGGCCTCGCCTGAAGCCAATCCAGAAAGCGAGAAATGTCCTTCGCTATCGGAGATTGTATAGTTCTCGGTGGTTTGCACACGCACTACAGCTTCAGCTACTGGGCCATATTCATCAAGTATTATGCCCGAGGTTGTATCCGGCCCTTTACAGGATGTTATAAGAATCCCAAAAGATAATATCCCCACTAATAGGTGCAGAAATGCTTTCTTTATGCGGTGCATGATCTTACTTCTTGCGGCGCGAAATCCAAACCAAACCAATCAAAGCTAGAGGAGCAAGTCCACCCAGGCAAGGTACATTCGATGCTGGCTTTTCTGTGGGCTCACCAGGATGCGGTTCTGGTTCTCCCGGGAGAGCGGGCTCGTCTTGTGGAGGTGATTCGGGCTGCATTGGAGGCTGAGCAGAGACTTCAGGTGGCTGACCGTTAAAATCTAAGCGAAACACTCCTCCTCCGCTAGTTCCAGCGTATAAATGCTGTCCATCCGATGAAATTGAAAGGCTAGTCACAGCACGGTTGCTAAGTCCTTGGGTAATCTTAATCCAGCTTTCACCTGCGTCTGTGGATTGATAGATACCACTTGTGATGTCACCAACATACACGACATTCGGATTTGTACGATCAAACACAATATCGCGATGGATGCCGTTAGGCTCCAGGCCTGCTGCGAGTTGTCTCCAAGTATCGCCTCCATCTTCGCTTGTAAACAATCCCTGGTATTGGACACCAGCAATAAGTTTATTCGGATTTCCCGGACTCACAGCAACTGTACGTACTGGTTGACCCTGGGATAAACCCGTAAGGGAATCCCAACTTCCACCACCGTCTTTGGATTTGAACAACCCGATTTGTGAAGCAACATAAACTATGTTCGCATTTGTGTAGTCGACCGAAACATCGGTCAAAATCGCATCATTAAACTGCGCCCCGGTTATATCACTCCAACTAGAGCCACCATCGCGTGAAACAACGATACCTTTTCCACTTTCATACACATCGGCGTGAACCATTGAGTTGTGGTTGGCAGAAACGGAATAAACGATTTTTGGATCAGAGGGGGCAAACTCAATCTCGCTGGTTTCAGGGAAGTAATTTGGTGGGGGGATATGATGCGCCCAGCGATTTTCGTCAGAAACCCATTCCAGGAAACCATGTTGCCCTCCTAAAATGATGTGGTCTTTACGGACAGGATCAAAAGCAACGCCGCCCCATTCCCCTCCTGCCAAAGGCTGGTGTTCACCGGGGTTATGGATACCGTGCCACGTCAGTCCACCATCATTGCTGTACCAAACCCCGCTGCGCCCAGCCGCGAATACACGTGCAGGGTCAAAAGGATCTACAGCAACACCAATGATCTGAGCCCCGGAATAACCTGTGCTGGCATTCTTCCACGTTTTTCCACCATCTTCACTCAAGAAATTGCCACCACCATAGTTGTTTGCAAAAACTCGGTCCGGATTGCGGGGGTCGCA
This sequence comes from Candidatus Desulfolinea nitratireducens, assembly GCA_014382535.1. Classification (GTDB taxonomy): domain Bacteria; phylum Chloroflexota; class Anaerolineae; order Anaerolineales; family Villigracilaceae; genus Desulfolinea; species Desulfolinea nitratireducens. Next base: position 32,959 of record JACNJN010000091.1, read on the forward strand.
TTGCATATCAATGGGCCATCCGGCACCAACTCCTGGTGGTCCCCAGCTTTGCAGGCCACCAGCCATCAGAGCCCAGTTGCTACCACCATCCTCACTGCGATAAATGGCCACATCACTGCCAGCATATATAATATTTGAATTGGATGGGCATATCTCAACCGAACTGAAGACCTGCACGAAAAAATCACCTTCAGGCTCAAGGACTTGCTGCCAGTTCTCACCGCCATTCGTTGTGCGATAAATGCCAAGTGGACTGTGACCTTGATCCCGATAATACTGAAATGCCGGATCAGGGACAACATGTCCCGCAGCGGCAAAGAGTACATCAGGATTTTCCGGATGCATGTACAGGCTGCCGATATAACGGAAATCCAACCCGCTCTCAGCCCCCAACACACGCCATGAACCACCACCATCGGTAGATTTAAGCACGCCCAACCCGCCAAACGGATCTGGGTTTGTCTCAATATCTGTTTCCCCTACAGCACCACGATCAAAAATACCTGTAGATACGTAGAGCGCATCCGGATTCTGCGGATTGATCCACATATAACGCGCAAGGCTGGATGGAATTGCACCATTCCAGATGCGCGTCCAGTGCTCACCGCCATCGACGGTTTTGTAGATAACACCACCAACCCCCAAACCCCAAACATTGTTTCCAGGGCGTTGCAATTCACCCATGGCATAAACAACATCGGATGTGCGCGGATCAACTGTAAAGCCACGAAAGCTCAAAATGGTTTCATGTTCGTGAATAATCCCCTCCGCTTTTTTTAGCCATGTGCGGCCACCATCCATCGATTTATAGATATCGCCCGTTTTGTCTGTTCCTATCCAGATAATTTGGGGATCATGCGGATCAACAGTTAGCGAGAAAACTGGGATACCATCGCCTGCTGGGCCACCAATCGTTTCAATCCCCTGGTTGCTTTGCTCCCATGTCAGACCATTATCTGTGCTGATGTGGACTCCAGCATTAGCATCAGTTACATACCAGATATCCGGATTGTCAAATTTATAGCGGATGTCATACCCGAGGCCGCCGGGAGGTCCGCCCAGACGAACCCAGCTAAGCTCTCCGCTGGATGGGACTTCCGCTATCGGAACGGGAACAGAGCCCACTCCCCATATCTCAACATCATCAATCAGAACCTGTGATTCTGCCAGGGATTCAAAGGCGACCCCACCACTTACTAAAGGTTCCGGATCGGTATAAGTCATCACAACCTGCTCTCCCACTATTACCGTAATGGTTGGCCCATAGCCAGTGATTTCAACAGTTTTCCAGCCATCTCCAAGCCCACCTGCATTTGCCAGGCTTTCTGTAAAACTATCTGGCCCTGTTTGCTTAATAAGATAGGAACCTTCGGGGCCCAGGCCAATAAAATAACGACTTGGTCCAGCCGCCATGCGAAAGTTAGCATGCAGGGTGGCATCGCCGGTTAATTTGACCCTAAAGCGCAAGCGATAATCGCTCCAAGAGCCGCTTGTCAGGGAAGCCCAAACATGACCCTGCCCCGCAAGGACATGACTGGTATCACTTTCGATAACATCCCATCCGGGGTCTAGTTCCCACTCTTCGGGCCGCCCAGTTTCGAAATCTTGAGAATAGAGCAAAACATCTTCTTGAGCTAGCACGCCCCCTGTAGATAAAATTAGTAAAACAAAGACAACCCCTACGAGAACACTTCGGTGAGAAGGTTTTATAACCATCATTTCATCCTTTCAAGATTATGATTTACTCTTTCCATTCAAGCACGCCAATATAAAAGATCGCATTCCCATCATTGCCGCCATATGCAGGCCAGGGATTACCAAGGGCATCCTTGGCAGGACAAGAGGGCTATTTCTTTGTTAGCTGCGAAGATGATTGTTCCAATATCCACTGTCGAGGAAGTTGTAGATCTGATTTGTAGGAGATTCTTCACTCCCATTCTACAGCTTTGCGCGTCAGGTTTCAACAGTGAGTCTTTTGGATCACGAACTTCTTGTGCTCTCCCGTTTAGCCATTCTCATTGATTCAGGTGAGTTTAAAAATTTGAACAACAATATTTCTGATTATTTGCACTAAATCCCCTATTTGAGCGCTGGAATTTACATTGAACTATGATTAGCGCGATTGTATGAGGAAAAAATTCTTTGTTCAAAGATAAGTAACACTGATGTTGCTTGACGATTCTCTATATTTCCATTAGATTCGTGAAAAAATGACACAGTTTTATTGTATTTTCCCCAAAAATAAGGCGAAAAGTGGTTCGGAACAGGTCCGCCAGGGGCTACTAAGAAATAAGAAACCGCCAACATGCAATGTTGAGCGGTTTCTTGCTATATACTGCTGTGTTTCAAAGGAAAAAATGCTGAAAATGTACATTTGACTTTGAAAATTGGCATGTGTTTCTTGAAAAACGGTTCGAGTCCTGTAGCTCGTTTTAAAGCCATGGTTCCAAATATTACTCTTGAAAAAATACAAAACATGTCATTTTTCTGCTAGGTTACTGCCCTGTACTCGCACTATTTACTAACCGTAGATCTGATGACCTACGGTTAGTAAATAGCCTTACGCTCTGTGGTTCATTACTTCGGAAGGGATGTGTATTTTATATTGTTCAAAAAGGAACAATATTGACTAATAGGATGAATTATGCAAGAATATTATGAGCGAAAGTGCATTGGGCTTGAGCATAAAAAATAGAAAATACCACAATATCCTATATTACTTTCAACTGATTGGATTCACTGATTTGCATAAGGAGGAAAAATGACAACTTCAACATTTATTCGTTGGGGTGGAATCGCACCCATTGTCACCGGATTAAACACAGCAGGTGCCACAATCATGCAGGGAAATAAAGGACAAATTTTGATCTGGATCAAAGTCAAAATTACAGTTAATACCCGATTTATATTTTCTAATATTTGAAGAAGAGCGAAATGGCAAAAATTCTAGTTCATATTACACATGGCCCCGAACACCCGACAAGAGCAGCCCTTGGTTTTCATGTGGCGAAGGCAGCCATCGAAGAAGGCCACTCGGTAACTATGTTCCTTGCTGGAGACGGTGTCCAGTTAATGCGAGATGGCGCTATTGATCACTTGAACGGACTTGGAACAGGCAACATGCGAGAACTCTATGATGTGGTTGTTGCAAGCGGCGTAAAGATCTATCTGTCTGGGATGTCCTCAAAGACAAGAGGACTACTCAAAGAAGAGTTGGAAGGGAAACCGTATGAGTTTGCTACCCCAAAGCAACTCGTCCAACTGGCAGTTGAACACGATCAGTTGTTCACATATTAGTAATGAAACCCAAAGTGGTGGATTACACCTGTCAACGACAATTAGAATTACCCATGAACGACAACTAGAAATGCCCATAGTTATTGTCATAGGGAAGCTCATGCTTCCTGTGGGTTGGG
>JACNJN010000182.1 GCA_014382535.1 Candidatus Desulfolinea nitratireducens
GTGCCCAACTCATTGTTGGCCGCCTGCACGGAGACCAGAAGGGTTTTATCTGTAATCAAATTCCGGGCGGCCTTAATATCTGTCACACCTGCCCGGCTTACAGGCAATTTGATGACTTCAAACCCATGCTCTTTGAGCATACGAGCAGGCTCTAAAACCGACTTGTGCTCAATGGCTGAAACTACAATCTGGTTGCGTTCGCTACGGGGGGTCAGCAATATCCCCAGAAACAGCAGATTGTTGCTTTCGGTAGCTCCGGAAGTAAAGATGATTTCGGACGAATGGCAATTGATCAGGTTGCCTATCTGTTCTCTGGCCTTTTTGATTGCAGCGGCGGCTCTTCGTCCCATAATGTGGCTGCTGGAAGGGTTCCCATATTCCTCATTCCAGTAGCGCCGCATGGCCTCCACAACCTCGGGTGCACATGGTGTTGTCGCATTATGATCCCAATAAATAATTTTCATATCTTCCTATAAATGGCAAATGGTACAGGCCAATTCTTCGCTATCGTCCAAGTCGCCATCCCAAATATCTTTCAGTTTTAGATTTCCCTTGAAGGCATTGGCCTCTCTGGATTTGCGTTTCTCATACTCTAATTTTATTTGCGTTATCCGGTCTGGATGTGCCAACTCATCCAGGCTCTCCCCATGAATCCAGGTGTAGCGTTCACCTGTTGCCGGGTCGAATTTTTCATAGGATTTTGCTTTCTCAAAAAGATCCGGATGATTTTCCAAAAGTCCCGCCCATTCGCGCTTTTGTTGAAAAAAGCACATGTAGCAGCCCGAACGGGAGCGCCAAGCGTAGTATTGTGGCAACCCCAACCCTGAATTTATTAATATCCGCATTACATCATCGCGCCGGATGTTGTCTTCTACAAAAGGAAAGACCGTCGTAATATTCGGTTTGGTAGAGATATATCCTTTCCGATGGGGTTCGTCTGCCCGTATGCCAACATAGCTGATAACAGGATCATCACCGATAAAATCCTCATAGGGCTTAAGTTTCAACATCCTAGTACACCACCGAGTTCTTGCATCAGGTAAAACTCCATTGTAGAGATCAACGTAGTATCTGAAATCTCTTTCCGATTTAAGCCACGTTATATCAGTACACAAGTAGTCCTGTAATTTTCTGATAAACTCATACGTCTCCTTGAGTTCTTCCCCCGTATCACAGAAAACATATTCCACGTTTTTTATTTTACCACGCATATATACAGCCAGAGCCGAGCTGTCCTTACCCCCGGAGAGAGCGATGATATGGCGAACCGGTTTGTCGGCCTGATCGGTTTTCTTTTTGTTTATATCCATTATTTCCTTCTTAACAGCATCTAGTCCAATTCAATTTGATCCAGCAATTCTCGCAATGCGGCTGCGAGCACGCGGGGAGAGCTTTTGCTGCCCAGCTTTTTGAGCTGGGGTTCAAGTTTTTTCCGTAATGCATCTTTTTGCTTCATTTCAATTGCGGTCAACTCCAGGCCGGTATCGCCATAGTTATGCCAGGTCTGTCGGAACAATTCGCCCATACTCTCGGCAAGACCCTCAAAGCTCTGGATATCCATATCGGTCCACTGCTCGAAGGGGCGGTTAGCAACCAGCGACAATGCAGGCTGTGCATTGCCGCCATCAGCGGTTCCATTGTTCACGCAATTAAGGAAGGGTGTAAGCACATCGTGCTTGATACGCGGAGCAAGCCACGCAGCCCTTCGCTCTAATTCATGCCAACCGTTCGTATTTCTCGAACTTCCACATTTCCCCAGCAATAGATTCCTGTTTTTCTGAAGGAGTTCCCGTGCATGGCTACTAAGCGTAGACAAACTATTATTCAAGTGATCGAAGAAACGATCCATATCCTTTTTGCGATTCTCTCCCTGCATGAAAGGGGCCAGCCCAAAACAACGCGGAAGATCGATAAATAGCAATTCCTCCGGGGAAGCCGCCTGCAACAAGCAGTCCCTCATTTCCACTACGGCGGTATCCTTGATCTGTGTCGTCTTTAATGTAACAGGGTGGAGGTTATTCAATACCCGATATAATGCTCGCACCACTGATGCCGTTTTAGCTGGTTGTTTCAAGCCTTTTGCCAGACGATCTACTACTGCCTTTCGTGTGCCATTTAACCTCGCCCCCGAGACCGAAAACAGATCAGGTCGCCGTTGCAACAACTCAAGGTGAGCTGCCTGGACATCGGGGACAAAGGTGTTTTCGCGATACAGGAACAGTTCATCTTGATAGAGCAGGTAAAAGGCCGCAAACAGAATGGGGTGAACCCCATCGGGAAGACCGTAAGGCACTTCAGCCAGCTTTCTAAATAAATCTACTAGTTCCACACGCTGGATCTGGTCGGAAAAAACTATTTGCTCCATCAAGTCCCAGCAGAATCGCAAGTTCCGATAATTGGATTTTGGTGGCGCCCGGAATCCCCATTTTCCTGAATCAGGGTCGTAGTAGTGTATTCCTGTAGCAAGTAAAACCGATTCATAGACGCTACGCTCCGGAGGATATCCTTCAATCCCAAGGCCTTCCTCCGTGCTTCGAACAAGCATTCGCTCCAGTAAACGGCGGCGGGCCGACGAAGCCGCTCCTGATATTTTTTTTCGTACAACCAATTCGTTCCTGACAAACGGACTTTTACTGTAAATCTGATCGCAGACAGAAGAAAACAATCGGGCCACATCCACAGGCCGCTGAGGACGCTGATCGGCTCCATTCCAGATCCATTGGCATGAATTACCAACAGGTGCAGGTCGGGGATCGAGCAAGGTCTGCATGAGCTGGGCAATATGCTGCTCCCCCATAACAAGTCGAAGACTTAGCTCACGACGTGCAATTCGGTCATCCCGCAATTCTTCTGTATTCTCTTCAACCCAGCGAAGGCAGGCTACCTCCTCCACCACACCGCGTAATGCATCAATCTGCCGAGGCAATGCAAGAATAAGCCTTTGTCGGCCCTTTGTTTTTTCTTTCGCCTTGGCTTCAAGTGCTTTTGAGCGCGTTTGTGGCAACAGGACCAGAATGGTACCCGCTGCCTCTTCTGGGCTTTCCGCATCTTCCAGAACTTTCGCTCCTAAATTCTCCGTATAGATCAGGTTGAAGTAGCGATGCACTCCGGTTTTCAAGCTATGGCGCCGGGCAACAAGAGTCCGTTTGGGCAAATAATTACATAAGGTCTCCAAAGGAGATGTTCCTTCCATTTGAAGTTTCCGCCGCCCTTCGTTTATCCGGGCTTCTATATCGACATCGCTTCCTTCCCAAACTCGATACGACCCATCCAATCGGCGATAAGTCAAAACAGATTGCTGCCTCAAAATTTCTAGTTCTTGCTCAACCGTAGCAAAATTAGAAGTCGCGCAAGCAAGTGTTTGAGGTGTAGCTCGTAATGGACATATTTCCGACAACACATTCAGCAACGCAACAGACTGCACCAACTCAAGTTGGAATGCCGTGAGATGCTGCCTGCTGTTGATTATATCGTTCGCCTCCAATAAGCGCTTCGCATGCGGTAATCGTGCCAACCCAGCCTCGAAGTTGGACAGCAAATATGCATATATGTGGTGTAACCGAATAAAGTTGTCGCCCTCGCACATGGATTGATCAAGGTAATCTTGAAAACCAAAAGGTTCAGAACTGGTAAGGTATGAGAAAATAGATCGCTCGTTCTGAGCCAATCGTCTGAACAAGTGCGGTATGGCCAGCAATACGCTAGGATGTAGCGGCCAAGCATTACGCGCCATTTCCTTGAAGTCAGAAAATTCAACTCCCAAGGGTAAAGGCATTGCACCATTTTTTATCTGGTTCAACGATTCATCTATTACGTCGGAAACAGACAGAGGAAGCGGGGCGGAAGGTTTGAGGGCGGACGCCACCATCTGCATGGTGGTTGCCGCGGACTCGCTAAACTGAACAGGCTGGAATCGTTCCTGAACCTTGTTCCATTCATTTCTAAGTGTTCGGTCGGAAAGGTCGACATAATCATCGAACATTTGGTGAAGCGTTATTAAAAAGAGTAATGGTGTTTTCGATTGCCGGTTGGCATATTCCGCAAGCTCCTGAAAAATATATACATCTCCGCCACCCCGATCCTGAAGGGCATACTCCAATGTTTTTCCTGCTTCGTCGACAAGTAGAAGAATCCCAGCAAAGTCCTGTTTTTCCGCTTCTTTCGTTAGTGCCGATAAAAACTCAAGGATGGAAGCCGTATCCCGCCACGCATTACCTTTCAGTGCAACCTCCAAACTCAGGTATAACTTCCTAACGGACTTTAATTGCTTAAGTTTCGATAAGGTAGTTAGCATACCTTCAAGAAGTAGCTGAGCGACAGGCCGACGCCTTGCTGTTACCGGAATCGGGAGGAATCCCTCTCTCTTTCCTGCTGTTTTACGAACGTTATTCAGTTGGGACCTCAAATCTGACGACAACATTTTGGCTGTTCGAGCGGCCTGCTTTGAGTCTTTGCTAAGAAGCTGGCACAGGAAAACCGCAAACGCCGATTTCCCGGTACCGAATGGACCGGTTAAAGCAAATGCACGTTGTCCATTTTTTGACAGTACCCCTTGGCTCAGCCGCTCCAGTGAGCTAGCCACATTGGGAGTTAAAATATAGCCGGAAGAGGTTCCCGAATTGTGCCAGTCATTATTAAGGTTGATAGACCGCTGAAAACGGGGAGCAACACTTGTATATTGTGATCTTTTCAATGCCTTCGCCATTAGGCACTTCTCCGATTATAATAAGTATCCAGCAACTGATCAGCATCTTCTAAACTAACATTGCAATGGATCTGTGCTATTCCAGCTGACTCCGTAAAGTTAAATTGAAAGCCCCATCGCGAGTTCTCATGGAGTTCTTGGATAGCCTCAACTAAGGTGTTTTCGTCAAGCATAAAAACTTGTCCAGGACTATATTCTTTGTACAGCACTCGCTGAATAGTCATCGCATTCTTATTTTCCTTGCCGAGATATTTACATATCGCATAACCAATAACCTCAGGGGGCAGTGAAGTCTTTCTGCCAATTGAGAATCTGAACATTCCCCCATCGTTCATTGGCTGAATAAGATTCAACTCCTGTAATGGGCACTCGAAAGACTCTTCCCCAGCTTTTTTCTTTTCAAAACGCCGGGTACCACAATAGGACCGGATATAGCAATCAACATCCCGCATGATAATGTTATCGGACGGGGCTTTCTTCCCCGCATCGACCAAACGCAGAGCGGCCTCAGCAACATCACGCTTTGAAAACTCGGGTTTTCGTAAATGTGAAAAAAGTGCTGTTCCGGCAGTTTGAAAAGCCGGATTAGTAACAAGCTTCCAATGCAATAGCCACCAAGATGCATTATCCTCCAAGTATGGATCCCATCCGTTTTTTTCATCAAGCAGTCTCTGCCCAAAGCTTGATACCTTTCCATCCTCAAGAATACCGGTCATTTCGCACCAATACTTGATGCTGTCGACCATGTTTTTACCAACCCCCAAATCCACAATGGCATTGCTATCAGAGAAATGTTTTCCCCCGTTAATAAACTCAAACCCCTTTTCCAACCATCCAAACCTTAAAACAAAGGTCTGGTGTCCAGAAAATTTTCGCCTAACTTTATTGATACTCATTTGTTAGTTGTCAATTTACAACGTATTTGTAACGGTAGTTTTCATTCATTTATTCGCTATTATATTTTGAATTTCCATATTATTCCTAACATATAAGTAAACAAATATTTCTCAATGAGGTATTATAGACAATTATTCTTTTTCTCCAATGAAAAGCTTACATTTCATTAAACAGAAAGCAACAATCATCTACCATTTTATCTCTCCTTGATTATTGATTTATTTTTGATGATAACGATTCCCTCCTGAAATAATAAAATTCCAAACAACAAAACCAAAGCGATATTCGCTCCTGCAATATATAACTTTAGTATCAATAATAACAATAAGATGATTACGATTTCTCTTTTTTTTTCGATGAATATCTATTTTTCACCAAACCCCTGAGGTGATTAATTCACCATCAGACTCTATTATTTTACTCTTATTTAGAAAATATGCCCATGCGGTAACCGTATCATCACCAACAAACACGTCAACCATGCGTCTTTCATAATAATTATGCGGATGGTTTTTGCCTTTAAATCCTTCCAAGTAATCCACTCTATTTAGGATTTCAGGGTTGTCAAATTCAATGAGTTCTCCATAGACTTTATTATTTCCTTCCGTTAAAGCCGGGAAATATCCCAAATCATAAAGCTTCCCATAGGTCCAAGCTGGAGTTATTTTAATATCATATCCACCAAAGATTCTGTGGTGATTTTGAAAACCCCGTTTTAGTGTTCCGTACGTAAATAATGTTGTCATGAGAGTAATGTTACCATATTTTGAAATATTGTGTTTGGTTGTCTAACCGTCGGAATAAACTTAAAGTTTGACACTTTCATTTTGAGTTCTTTTTCTGTGTTAAACTGGATGGCTCTATTGGGTTTAAACCTGTAATCGTGTGTGGTATAATCTTCAGCTTCCACTGATTCAAAATAGTCACTATTAGAAGCGTAAATCATTATGTCTAATTCATCAATCCACAACATCGAAAAAGGTTTATTCCCTTTGTAAATCCGTATTTTATTCGGTCTATTCAAGTTTACCATTACAGCCGTCATCTGCCCCCTGAAGTTTTTGAGTTTTGATTCAAAATGAATCGGATTTCTAAACTTATTTGCCACTCTAAACAGCACTTCGCTATCAACATCGGCAAATCGATTTAAACCGTGCATATCGGCGATATAGGCCGCATTATAGATGGTTCCGTTATGGGTGCCAATGATTTTTCCTGCTCTGATTGGATGGTTGTTTTCAGATTTCTTTTCTGTGCCAATGGTCCGGTACCTTGTATGACCCATAATAATTGAAACCTTATCGTCTATCTCCGCCATCACATCTTCATATTCCTGCGTTTCTACAAATGCTTCGGCAGGTAGTGGTCTTTTTAGAAGTTGATATGTTCCATCTCGTCTAATGACTGCAATCCCAGTTGCATGCGGTCCACGAGCCTGGCTTCTTACAAGTAAACTTGTCATAGATTCTTTTATCCATTCAAAATCATCTTCTTTTCTTTCTTTATTTCCGAGAATTATTCCTGCCAGTCCGCACATCATTTTTCTCCTTCATCGTCTTTCATAATCATCCCCATGTTATGCTCCACAATCTGAAATACAAGGCATCTTGCCAAGTCTTCATCTGTGTCACCGTGGATGTTTAATTCCAGATCGTGATGCACCTTGGCATTCTTCATCACCATATCCATGTATTCACGGATGGATTTGTTATCAGCAAACATAGCTGATCCCATCATCTGTTTTACAATCTCAATGGCATTCCCTTCATAGGATTCCATGTTGTCAAGTAGTAGTTTCATTTGATTTTCCTTTTTAGTTATTTCTTTTGTGATTTTTGTGTGCTTGTGTTTACATCCCGCGTGCTTGTGTTTACATCCCGCGTTTTTTGCGGGGCATCCCGTGTTTTTTACGGGAGCTATTATTATTTTTTAATTTGTTTTCCATGCGATGTCTCCTTGCAGGTTTGACAGTAAATGGT
>JACNJN010000170.1 GCA_014382535.1 Candidatus Desulfolinea nitratireducens
TTATTAAGATGAGGATTTTCCATTTCTTTTTCATAAGTTTTCCTTTATAAAATATTAGATATGGTGTTATTCTGATTCCTTACAAGTTTATTGGAAAGCGGGAAAAAATAAAATATTTGGATAATCCATAGTGGATGTATTCTAGAGTTAAGTTTTTTGCACTTTTTGATCGAATAGACCAAAGGCCAAAGGTACTAGACTGTTGAAGCTGTCCAAATTTAGGTAAAATAAATACAGCAATTGTTGTATACTGGCAGTATATTGCTAAATGACCATCATAGTTAGATAGCAAAAGGCATCGTCTTTTAAGTAGGCAGGCCAATAGAAGCGAGGTGAGGGTATGAACCGATTCTGTTCTGAAAAACGACCTTCTGAGAAAGGGCAAGGGCTGGTGGAGTACGCCCTTATTCTGGTATTGGTGTCTGTGGTTGTTCTGGCCGTGTTATTGATATCCGGGCCTACACTTGGCAATGTCTTTACTGAGGTAGTTAGCGCGATAGATAACCCTGGAGGGGGAGGCGGAGGTGGAGGCGAGGAGGATGTGGTTTCGATTACCACAGCGGCCTATAGCGCAGGGAACTTGCATCTGGATGCCACTTCTGATGGTGGTTATGACCCCGGCGTGACACTGACTGCCTCACCAGGTGGTGTGATGACACAAGCGGGCGGACATTATCACCGCAATATCTCAATAGTCTGTCCATGCACAGTCACTGTCACCTCAAGTGAGGGTGGGTCAAGCATAGTAAATGTACCCTGAGAATATAAAAACGGAGGCGGTATTGAAAGAGTCGGGGAAGGTTATCTGCAAAATAATCCCGGTTTCCAACCGCTGAATTCTTCCGTTAATCATATGCCAATAAGAAAAAGGAGGGCTTCCCACGAAGCCCTCCTTTTTCAATAATCCCTAGGTATCCATCCTGAAATATCCCGTAGTGGCGACTTTATTGATGTTCACTTAAGTTGGTTAATTATCTCTACGTAAACCGTCCCGCAGGTTCCCGTGATTGAGATTTTAAAGCAACATAAACCTGCGGGACGCTCATAACCTGTTTATCTGAATATCAATAGTCGCTCTTTACGACTGAAGCCATTACTACAAAAGAATTTTAGAAAGGGTTCAAAGTTAATCCGGGAAAATTTTCTCCATCACTTCGGGACAATATTTTTTCAGTGTTTCTGAAGAGATCGAATTTGTTTTACAGATTTCCTCATATAAATCTGCCGACTTCCTCTTGCGGCGCTTCTGTGTCTCCACATCCAACTCCCAGAGACCAAAACGCTGTGTCCAGCCGCGTTCCCATTCAAAGTTGTCAACAAGCGACCAGTGGAAATATCCCTTAATCGGCCAATTGAAATTGACCGCCCGCCACATTTGATGGATATGCTCTGCCAGATAGCGCGGACGCATCTCGTCGGGGGCATCTTCCACGCCGTTTTCGGTGACGATGATATCCTTTTTGAAACGATTTGCCCATTTAAGTGCTTCATAGAAGCCATCTGGTTCGTTGGCGATAAAGCCGGTTTCGCTCAGATCGGCATTTTTGGCAAAGGAGCGGCGGCCAAATAATTCACTGGCCATTCTCAGATCAAAGGAGACATAATCACGGGTGTAATAGTTCAAGCCCATAAAATCCTGCGTCCCAGCCGCCTCGGGGATATTAACCCTCCTCCACAGGAATTTTACTTTCCCATCCGTGATTGCCCGCGGGAAAAGATCGTTAAATATGCGAGATTGTGTTTTCGTAACCCATCGGTCGAGTGGAGATCTGGGATTCTTAGGATAGAGCGAACGATACTGATGCGCCATTCCCACACGCGCTTCGCGCTGTACCTCGTGGATGACCTGATAGGCCAGTGCGTGTCCGCGCACTAAATTCACCATCACCTTAAATGCGACTTTTAAATCCTTTTTGCCAGGAGGAAAAATACCCGCCACATATCCCATAAATCCGTAAACATTCGGCTCGTTGATCGTCACCCATAAATTAGCATATTCTTTCAGGGCAGAAACTGTTTTACGCACAAAATCTGCAAATAGCTGTGGCGCTTCATCGCTTTCCCAACCGCCTATTTCCATGAACCAGAGTGGATCTGTAAAATGATGCAAGGTGACCAACGCCGTCATATTGCGTTCGCGCAAACCGCGCAGCATCTCACGATAGCGATCAAGAGCATTCTCATCCCAACGATCACGCGCAGGTTGAATACGACTCCATTCTACAGAAAACCGATGTGCATTTTGTCCGGTCTCGGCAGCACGGTCAAAGTCTTCCTTCCAGCGGCCTCCCCACCAATCACAGGCCAGCCCCGATCTATGCTCGGTATGCCCTGCTTCTTCCCAGGCATGCCAATTATTATTCGTATTATTACCTTCCACCTGATGTGACGATGTCGCATTTCCCCATAAAAAGCCACGAGGAAATTGAAATTTTGCTTTTGCCATTTTCTCTCTCTTTATCCTTGTTGTAATGCTCTGCGTTGCAACATTTGCCAAACCAACGCGGAGCATTGGTTTTAGGATGACTACTATTTATTTTTTCTTGCCAAATATGCCAGGTAAAGAGCGACTGATCCGGCAACTGCCGCGTTGAGCGACTCGATCTCACCTTGCATGGGTAGTTTCATGAGTAGATCACAGGATTTGCGGACGAGTGGACGCATCCCGTGCCCCTCCGAGCCGACGACGATCCCCACTGCCCCATCCAGCCGGATCTCTCCCGGACTTTGGGCTTGCTCGTCGTTACCCTCGAGGCCGATGATCCACGCCCCGGCGTCTTTTAGTGTGGTGATCGCCTGGGCAAGATTTGCCTGGACAATCAGCAGATGTTCGCTCGCCCCGGATGAGGCATTCACCACCGAAGCTGTGATCTGCGCCGTCCGCGCAAGGGGGATGACAACCCCATGCACACCAACGGATTCAGCTGTCCGCAGGAGCGTACCGAAATTTTGGGGGTCCTGGAGGGTGTCGAGGAGCAGCACAAAGAGTGGCTCGCCTCGTTTTTCGGCGCGATCCAAAATATCCAGGACATTATGATAAGGGTAGCCGCTAACTTCCAGCGCAATGCCCTGATTATTGGGAGCGATCTTATCCATGCGTTTGCGCGGAGCACGGATAACCTTCACCTTTTGCGCCTGTGCCATTTGAATGATCTCACCCAAACGACCTTTTTCCTGCGCGCCCTCGCTGACCAATAGTTGAAAAAACTGCCGCCTTTTGGCGCGCAGTGTTTCGTAAACCGGATTCCGTCCGTAAATGAATTCTTTCATGCGCTTATTTTACCCGCAAAAGCACTGACACACCTTCCATATTGCATGGAGTGAACTTCAATATATAGGTATAATGGTAATAGTACCCTGGTAGGAGTATTATTATAAATTTATGAAAAGCCCTTCACTTCGCAATTTTCTTCTTTCTGTTTTGGGGAAGTTAATTGAACCTCATCCTTCAATAAAAGACCAAAGAAAGAGATTGGAAGCGAAAATGGTTTCTTTCATGGTATTAGTAATGATAGTTGGGATTGTCCTGAATTATATATTTTCCAAGGGACTTACCATTTATACCCTAATAGGTATTGGACTCGGCTACATTATCAGCCGCACAAAATATTATCAAATCTCGATTTATTTGCTTATTGGAGGTTTGCTCGCATCCACAATTTATTCGATATTGGTGGGTCGTGAATTTGATAGCCATACAATATTCATACATGTTGCCTGGCTTTCCCTTTCGCTGGTTTTTGCAAGTATTCTTCTGACAGTTAGAAAATCAATTTTTGTAGCCATTATTCATTTAGTTGCCATTTTCTCTCTTGCGTATTTTGTTCCCGATATTGATCTAAGGGCAATTGGTGTTTCAATTGGATTTCTTTTGGTATTTTCTTCCCTCTTGATTACCACCATGCAGCTACGAAATTTACTAGAAGAAACCAGACAAGAAGAAATCAGCATTCAGGCTACCCATGACCAACTGACTGGTTTGCCAAATCGTATTTTATTCCATGATCGTTTAGAGCAAGCCCTGGCCCGGGCCGAAAGAAGAAAAACGATCTTTTCTGTTTTATATCTGGATCTGGATAATTTCAAATATGTAAATGATGAGTATAGTCATGATGACGGAGATCGAACGCTAAGAATAATAGCGGAGCGGATTAAAAAGTGTATTCGTAATTCAGATACTGCCGGACGGATTTCTGGGGATGAATTTCTTGTTTTGCTTGAAAATATTGAAAACTCCGAAAACGCAGCCGCAATATCTCAAAAGATTCTTGACGCCATATCAAGGCCAATCACAAGTAATGGCCCAGAGATCATGATAACTGCCAGTATTGGGATTACAATTTATCCAGAAGACGGGAAAACCAATGTTGAGTTAATGCAAAACGCAGATATAGCGATGTATTATGCTAAATCAGAGGGCAAGAATTCCTTCTCCTTTTTTAGGCCTGAAATGAAATCGGAGATCCTCAAAAATATAGCACTGAGCAAAAACTTACAAACTGCACATGATAATAATGAATTCTATCTTGAATACCAACCCCAATATGATATTCGCACAGAAAAAGTATTTGGCGCTGAGGCGTTAATTAGATGGAGACATCCCCAACAAGGGCTCATCAAACCACGCGAGTTTATTTCTGTTGCAGAAAATAATGGGATGATCATCCCAATTGGGGAATGGGTGATTAAGGATGTGCTATCGCTTCAAAATAATTTTGAAAATTCTTCCCGGCAAAGAGTTCGAATATCGGTAAACGTCTCGGGGCGCCAAATCAAAGACCCCCATTTTATAAAAAAACTTGATGAAATCATTACCACCTCAAAGATCAACCCAAATTGCCTTGAATTGGAGATCACAGAAGGTACTATTTTTGAGAATTATGACCAAACTGTTTCTGTTCTAAAAGAAATAAGATCCTTAGGTATCCGGTTAGCGATTGATAACTTTGGTACCGGCTATTCATCTTTATGCCATTTAGAAAGTCTTCCGTTTGACACATTAAAAATTGATAGTTCCTTTATCCATAGAATTTCAAATCCGAAGGTGAGCCCGCCAATATTAACAGGCATAATTTCAATTGCGGCTGACTTAGGTTTAGAGGTAATTGCAGAGGGAGTTGAAAACAGGACTCAGCTAGAATTCCTGAGGGCCAGTGGTTGTTATTTGGTTCAGGGATATCTTTTAAAACCATCTCTTGACCAAAACAAGTTTATAAACCTTTTAGCCAAACAACATATTGAATGAGCTACCCTCTGGTTGAGAATAATTTCGCAATAAATCCTTATTTGGAGTTCGGGTCCTTAGCTGTATTTTGCCAAATCCTTTGCCATTTCTCTCAGTCGTTTGTCTGCATGCTCAAAAATGGTATCTGATTCACCAGTCAGTACCTCGATCCCATCTTCAATGGTTTCGACAGCCCAGACGTGAAACTCACCATTTTTTACAGCATCTAAAACATCTTGCTTTAACATCAGATTATTTACATTGCTGGCCGGGATCATCACTCCCTGATCGCCTGTCAAACCTTTGAGTTTGCAAATTTCAAAAAAACCTTCGATTTTTTGGTTGACCCCACCAATCGCCTGCACCTCCCCTTTTTGGTTAACGGACCCAGTCACCGCAACTTCCTGCTTGATCGGAACCTCTGCCAATGCAGACAAAATAGCGTATAACTCCGTACTGGAGGCGCTGTCACCATCAATGCCCCCGTAATTTTGTTCGAATGCCAGGTGCGCGTTCAAGCTCAGCGGTTTATTCCGGGCAAATTTTTGAGCCAGATATCCAGAGATGATCAGAACACCTTTTGTATGGGTCGGGCCGCTCATATTGGCTTCACGCTCAACGTTGACCACGCCCTGCTTTCCCAGCCCAATATTGGCCGTTATCCGGCTGGGTTGTCCAAAACTGAGATCGCCTAATTGCAACACAGATAGACCATTGATCTGCCCAATCTTCTCCCCACCGACTTCAATCTTGATCTTGTCATCAGCAATCCTCTCCCGCAAACGATCCTGTATCAGGCTGGCCCGGTAATAACGTTCTTCAATCGTATTATTAATATGGCTAGCTGTAATGAGCTCAGCGTTTTCCTTTCCAGCGTAATAATTTGCTTCGCGGATCACATCAGCGAGATCGCCGAATCTTGTGGAAAGTTTTCTTTGGTCATCAGCCAATCTTGAACCATGGTCAACAATTCGCGCCAGACCAGATTGATCAACATGCCTGAGATTTTCATATTCACAAAGCGTACAAACAAAAGAGACATATTCCTGAATGCGCTCATCGTTTCGTTCCATTTGTGAATCGAAATCAGCCTTCACTTTGAACATTTCCCTGAAATCATCATCATGCGCCAGCAATAATTGGTATGTATCCGGACGACCAATTAAGATCACCTTCACATTTAGCGGGATAGGTTCTGGACGTAAACTTTTCGTTGTGAAAACGGAACGTTCCCCTGGTTGCTCAATGCTGATCTCACGGTTGAGCAAGCTACGTTTCAGGCTCTCCCAGGTAAATGGGTTTTTGAGCACATCTTCAGCGGGCAATACGAGATAGCCACCATTTGCCTGGTGTAGGGATCCACCTCGAATCAAAGTGAAATCTGTTACCAACGCCCCCATAAAGGCTTCTTGTTCTATGCGCCCAAAGAGATTTGTATAGGTTGGGTTTAGCTCTACTACAACAGGTGCCCCTTTAACTTTAGAGTTATCGACCAGCAAATTTACCTGATATTTATTTGTCTGTGGTTTTGCCGGGGCAGACTTCGGTTGAGTCTCCTCTTTTAGTTCTGTTTTGAATTGCGAAAGATTTTCCAGCACATCATGATGAAGGGAATCCAGATGAGATAATACATCTGGAATATCTTTGTATTTTTCTTTTAGATTATCTACGAGATGATGAAGCACAAAATGTGCCACTTCCTGGTCAAGTTGGGCATGTGCTTCTTGCGCTTTACTATCCAATTCCTGTGTTTGACGTACAGCCGCCTCTATCTCGCCCTGAAGTTGCTCCTGTTTCTTGAGGAATTGCTCCTGTTCAGCCTCATCCAGTTTTAGAAAATCTTCCTCGCTGATAGGCTTACCATCTTTAAGCGGTAAGGCCATAATTCCCCTTGCGGACATTTGCAAATCGAAGCCCTTCTCTTTTGAGATTTTGCCAAGCTCCTTGAAGAGTTGCTCCTTTTGCTCTTGAAAACCCCCAAGAGTAGCCTCAAGCTGGGTACGATAGCTCTCACCCTCAAAAGCAGCTCGAATATCTGCCGTAGCCGATTTGTTTAATGATTCCAGATCTTTCTCGTATTCGGATGCTCTGCCAGCGGGCAGGCGAATGGCATGGGGACGGTAGTTATCATCAAAATTGTGAACATAGCACCAATCTGAAGGCGTTTTTTTATTAGTAGCAATACTCTCCAAAAAACGCTCTACTGCTGTTGTGCGCCCTGTTCCCGAGACACCAGCAGCGAAGATATTAAAGCCATGATCTTGAATGTCCAGACCAAAGCGCATGGCGTGAACGGCCCGTTCCTGGCCAAAAATAGTTCTTTGGGGTTTAACATCAGCACTACTTTTACAGCTCAACGAAAGTGGATCGCAGGTATTGTGTAATTTGCTGACTGCCAGTTCTTCAATCATGATTTTTCCTTTCTCCCATCTGCCCTTTGGGAGTATACCATTTTGGGAATTTATTAGCCTAAAAGCTTCTGGTTTGATGTTTTGAAAAGGGGATTTATTTCCTCTTTTGGTAGTAGCGACTAAAGTCGTAACTACAACGGATTATAAAAAAAATCGCGCTAAAAAGCGCGATTTTTGTGTGAGGGAAGGCGTAGATTAAGATGTTTTATTCCCAGCGCCAGCTCGTACCGTCCTTACTGTCTTCAATATTCACACCCAATACTTTGAGTTTATCGCGGATTTGGTCAGAGAGTGCCCATAATTTCTGGGTGCGGACTTCGCTGCGCACTTCGACAAGCAGGTCGATAAATTTATCGGCATCACCAGAGCCTTCTTTCTCAGCCAATTCAAGGCCGAGAACACCGGTTAGTTCACGCAGGGTTTCTTGGGCAGGCTGGAGTTGGGCGTCAGTTGCGCCAGCATCACGCGCAGAGTTGACCAGGCGGACCAACTCAAAGAGATAGCCGAGTGCGCCAGCGGTGTTGAAATCGTCATCCATTGTTTCGGTGAAGGCTGCTTGCGTGGCCTCTATTTTGGCGGTTAATGCTTCGGTTTCTGTCCCGGTCGCATTGGCGGTAGCAGGTCGAAATGCAGATTTGAGTCGCTTGATCCCGTTTTCAGCCGCAGCAATACTTTCATCCGTAAATGCCAGGGGACTACGATAATTGCCGTTCAGGACCAACATCCGCATCACGTCGCCTTCATGATCGACAAGGAAATCTTTGATCGTAACCAGATTGCCGATTGATTTGGACATCTTCTCCCCAGAGAGTTGTAACATCCCATTATGCATCCAGTAGCGGGAGAATGCTTTGCCTGTGAAGGATTCGGATTGGGCAATTTCATTTTCGTGATGGGGGAAGATCAGGTCGTTGCCGCCGCCGTGAATGTCGATGCTTTCGCCGAGTTCGTGGAGGCACATGGCCGAGCATTCGATATGCCAGCCGGGGCGACCACTTCCCCAGGGAGTATCCCAGGCCGGTTCTCCCTCTTTGGCGTTTTTCCAGAGGGCAAAATCCCCGGCGTTTTCTTTAATATCCTCAACGGCGATACGTGCACCTGCCTGCATCTCATCCAGTTTACGACCGGAGAGCTTGCCATAATCATCATCCTTGTGGACGCGGAAATAGACATCACCCTCAGCAGTATAGGCATAGCCTATTTCGATCAGTCCCTCGATCATGGCGAGGATCTGTTTCATTGTTTTAGGTTCGGTGGCACGCGGATTGACGGTTGCGGGGAGGATATTCAGATCGTTGAGATGATCTTTATAATCCTGAATATAGCCTTCAGCTAGCTCAAAGGGATCAACGCCTTTGGCGTTGGCGCGGTTGATGATCTTGTCATCGACATCGGTAAAGTTCATTGCAAATTTGACGTCGTAACCACGATATTGCAGGTAGCGGCGAATAATATCGAAAACCAATGCTGACATAGCGTGCCCAACGTGGGCATTATCGTAAACGGTCGGTCCGCAAACATACATGCGAACCTTGTCTGGTTCAATGGTTTTGAATTCTTCTTTTTTACGGGATTGGGTATTATATAGGCGCAGCATTTATTCTTCCTTATTATCAACCTGTTCACTTATGCGAGCGAAGATCATTCGTCCAGCAGCAGTTTGAAGCACTTTCGTTACGCTGACATCGCTGTATTCGCCGATCTCATCATGTCCATTCTCGACGACAACCATGGTACCATCTTCCATATAACCGACACCCTGATCGCGTTCTTTGCCTTCTTGAATAATATTGATGTGCAGGAACTCTCCAGGAAGTACTACTGATTTGACTGCATTCGCCAACTCGTTGATATTAAGAACGGTGACGCCTTGCAGCTCAGCAATGCGATTTAGGTTATAGTCGTTGGTCAGCACTGGACATTTGAGTTGTCGCGCGAGGACAACCAGCTTGCTATCCACCTCCCGAACACCGTCCACGTCAATATCACTGATGCGTACCATCACGTTTGAGTCTTTCTGCAAATTAGAGAGTACTTCCATACCCCTGCGGCCACGTTGGCGGCGCAATCCATCTGGAGAATCGGCGACATACTGTAATTCGTTTAATACAAAACGCGGAATAAGCAAGGTGCCAGGCAAAAAGCCGGTGCTGGCAATATCAGAAATCCGCCCGTCAATGATCACACTTGTATCGAGCAAAATAGTGCGATTTATCTTTGACCAACTGTTCCCATTGCCATTTCCGCTATCGGTATTATCTCCGCGGTTTGTTATGGATGAGATCATACCCATGATGTCGCCTTGACGCATTACAAATATGGAAACACCCAAATATCCAAAGACTAAAACGCCCACGAAAGGAGCAATATCCCCAATAATATTGGGCAGCGTCGAAAGAGGGAATGCCAAAAGCGCAGCGACAATCAGCCCGCAAAAAAGTCCCATCAATGCGGCGAATAGTGTTTCAGCGGCGATCCGTCCCAGCAAGGAGCGGAGAGTTCGCATGGGGCGCGTTGTGACATAAGGCGTCAGGATTAGCCCGATCAACGCACCTATTAGCGCAAAGGTAATTACGTAAGTTGTCGTCAAAGATTCGTTAAGTTGACCGAGTTCAATCCCTGCATATGCGCCCGCGATTGCCAAACCTGCCATGCCAAAAAGACGGAAAATAATTTCCACACTCATAATAAGGCCTCCAGAAAAATAAAAAAATAAAAAATGCTTTTGGATAATAGCATGCCTGTTACTCTCCGTCAATCATATGCTTCTTTATGATGTTTATGAAAAAACATAAATTTTGTTTGTAGAATCGCTCATTGACCCTCTTTCTGTTTTCTCGTACAATCCAGCTATGTTAGTGAGTTACTTCCCTGTCTCTGGAGGCTTCTATCGCCCAGATCACGATCCGCCGTTTTATTATTAACCTGAGAGAGATTGTTATCTGCC
The DNA here is from genome assembly GCA_014382535.1 of Candidatus Desulfolinea nitratireducens. GTDB lineage: Bacteria > Chloroflexota > Anaerolineae > Anaerolineales > Villigracilaceae > Desulfolinea > Desulfolinea nitratireducens. Next base: position 10,583 of record JACNJN010000170.1, read on the forward strand.
TATATTAATTAGCCTTTAGATGGAGAAAAAATGATTGCAAAATTTACATCCCGTCGTGCTCCGATTTATGATGACATCCCTGACGAAAAATGGAATAATTGGCGATGGCAACTGAGCCATCGCTTGAACACTGTTGAAGAGATCGAAAAAGTTTTTAAATTGACCGATAGTGAACGTAAAGCACTCGCGACCCAAAACTTGTTTCGGGTTGATATTACGCCTTATTTTATTTCTCTAATTGATCCCGACAACCCGAATGATCCGATCCGCAAGCAGGTTGTCCCCACGGCAACTGAGATGGTTCCCTTCACTGCGATGATGGAAGATTCTCTTGCAGAAGATAAGCATTCTCCCGTTCCAGGATTGGTACATCGTTACCCGGATCGTGTGTTAATGCTTGTCACCACACAATGTGCCACTTATTGTCGTTATTGTACGCGCTCTCGTATTGTTGGTGACCCCTCTGCGACTTTCTCTCGGGATGAGTTTGAGCAGCAAATTGAATATCTCAAAAACACACCTCAGGTACGTGATGTGTTGCTCTCTGGTGGTGATCCGCTTGTGCTGGCGCCAAAAATCCTTGAAGAGATTTTGCGTCGATTGCGCGAAATTCCCCACATTGAGATCATTCGAATCGGTTCGCGTGTACCGGTTTTTCTGCCGATGCGCGTCACCAGTGAATTGACCGAAATGCTTGAGAAGTATCATCCGCTCTGGTTGAATATCCATGTTAATCATCCCAACGAAATTTCAGAGGAATTGGCCGAAGCCACCGACAAACTTGCCAAGGCAGGCATTCCTTTGGGAAATCAATCTGTGTTGATGGCAGGTATCAACGATTGCTCTCATATTCAGAGAGACCTGGTACAAAAGTTGGTCCGGATCCGTGTGAGACCTTATTATCTTTACCAGGCCGATCTTGTTGAAGGCGCTGGCCATTTTCGTACACCAGTTGCCAAAGGAATTGAGATCATTGAGGCTTTACGTGGGCATACCTCTGGCTATGCAGTTCCCCAATTCATTGTGGACGCGCCCGGAGGAGGTGGTAAAATCCCGCTTCAGCCCAATTATTTGCTGAGTTCGTCGGATCATAAAATAGTCTTGCGTAATTATGAAGGTTATATTACAACCTATGAAGAACCTTCAGAATATCAACACCATAATCCAAAGACTTGTGCCTATTGTCAAAACAAACGTCCTGAACCTGGGCAAAGCGGAATTGCGGGATTGTTGGATGGCGAACAGATGTTTATCAAACCAGAAGGATTCGACCTGCTTCATGAGCGCGGCGGTATCCAGCATCGTCTTAAAGACGATGCGAAGTGGCAGCCGCTGGGCATTGGAAGTGGGAAATCTGAAAAAGATTCATAAAAGGAGTACCTATGAATATGCTCAAGAAATATAGTTTTGTTACCATGATTTTGGCTGCCGCTTTTTTACTTTCAGCTTGTTTCCCTTCCGGAGCAACGGATGGCTCAACTATTAATTCGACCCAGGCCGCAGAGTTGATCGAAACTGCCGTTGCACAGGCCCTGAACGCCCAGGCGACCCAAAATGCTGCTGCTGCTCCGCAAGCGACAGCAACGCCAGTGGTATCTGAAGAAACTAGTACCCCTACTCCCACGCCAACCCTCACTCTCGTTCCAACCATCACACCTCTTGTTCTCGTGCCGACTGCTACCGTGGCAAGCGGCGGTGGCGGTGGTGGTGGCACGACATATACCCCTCTGAAGGAAAACTGTGACCCAGATCTAATCAAACGCCCCTTTGATAATACTGAATTGCGCCCCGGTGACCCATTTGATATTAAATTCACCATTGAAAATACAGGCACAGAGACCTGGCCGGCTGGTTACGATCTTGTTTTCTTTTCCAGTACAGATGGTACCGATTGGATTAACGGTGGCTTTACCACCTTGCAGCTCGGAGAAATGAAACCAGGAGACCGATTCAGTGTTGGCCCCTACGACGCAACAACGCCTGCTGGAAAAGGTTTCCATGTGATGACCTTCAAACTTCAAGGAGGCTTTTGCTGGCCTTACGTTGCGATCAATGTGAAATAAGCATATTTGCATAGAATAAACTTAAAAAATCTGCACTTATGCATATTCGAATTTACAGCCAGAGATGAGGAGGCAGCCGAGATGAAAAACAAATCTTCTATCTATACTCTTATAGTCTTGGTTCTTGTTCTCTCTGGCTGTATGCCTACTACACCGGAGGCACCTATTGTTTCTGTTGAGACTATCGTGGCGGCGACCTATGCCGTGATACAGGCACAGACAGCAGCAGCAGAAGCAGTGATCCCAACGGCAACACTTATCCCTCCAACACCTACAAAATTGTTTGCCACATTTACTCCCATCGCCACATCTACAAGCTTTATCGTTTCGTCTCTCACTCCTGTGCCGACCGCAACCATGCCTCCTTCACTTACGCCAACCAATGTTACGAGTGGTTCTGGCGATATCCTGTATTCATGTGAAGTTGTTGGCTCATCGCCTGCAAGTGGTTTTGAAGTGAAGAAAAATAAAGAGTTTACCTGGACCTTACACGTAAAGAATATAGGCACCACAATATGGAGTGGTGGGGATACAAAACTAGCTCATATCAAAGGGGCAGAATACTATATATTAAAAAGAGTTCTAATAGAAAAGACTACCAATGCCGGAGAAATAGGTGAATTTAGAGTTGCGTTGTTTGCTCCTGAAGAGCCAGGTAGATACTCATCCACCTGGACAATGCGCAGAGGCATCAATGATTTTTGCGAAATTAAATATCAGATATATGTGGTGAAGTAGCTGATCTAGAAGCCGTCAAACACGATCACCAGCAAGAAGAATAATATCTCCAAACCCATCATTCCTGCCAAAATATAAACTACGATCATCCAGCCCGGCGACTTACTGGCTAATTTTAACCTTTCGCCTTCTGCCAATTGGCGGACGGCTTTCGCCGCGTCTGATGCACTTTTCATCCAGAGCCAGTCGGATGCCTCACTCGATTCACTCGGGATAATCAGCTTGCTCCCGTTAAATTGACGCAGCCATGCCCTTAACTTTTCCGTTGGTTCAAGAGCCAGATTCTCTGGCAGGATCACCGCTTGGACGCTTTTTCCCGTCTTGGCAGGGATGGATTTGTCGGCTGGATGAATGAGCAATTTTAGTTGTCGAGATTCTTTTTCCATGGCGGCAGCAAGTTGATTGGCGAGCGTACCGCTCCCATCGTCGATCAGCATGACAGTGAAATCGGCATGTTTCTTCTCCAGATTTTCGCTGGCATGCATCCCGTCCCGCCGCAGGCTTTGCCAATGGTAGGCCAGCAAGCCGCCGAAAAGGATCAGCATTTGAAGGGTATTTAATAGATCTGTGGTGAACCCGCTGGGAGTTGCGCCAAGTAGTGCTTCAAAAAGTAGTGATGCCAATTGTACAGCGGCGATCATTCCGCCCACCACGCCGATGAAGAGAATCAGATAGAGATAGGTTTTTCGGACAAGCGAGCGGCGCGCATGGTTGCCAGCATCGTCAGAAGCAAAGGCTTCAGCCTGCATTGGGCGCCAGGTGAGCAGCCAGAGGGGCAGCCCAACGATGAGCGTTGCCAGCGATGATGCCAGCTGTGGACGTAAATTGCCCACCCAAACACCCGTGCCGATGGTCGTGTCGATGACGAATGAGAGCAGCAAGGTGATGCCGGTGAAAGTTGCTCCCAGCCCGATCAAAGCAAGAATATAGGTGTAGAGCCGATTCATCCCGGCACGACGCGGGGCATCTGGTAAGGCCTCGAGATCACGTTGGAGCCAATATCCATAATAGGCCCAGACTGCCCCAAGCGGGATGCCAATGGAAAGGGGCTCATTAATTTCGCGCATTAATTCCTGGAAGCTGCTGATTTCGCCAAGAATCATTTGCAGAAAATTATTAACGACAATCCCCGTGACCGAGAGGACAAAGATCACACCTGATAAAGAGAGTAGATAGAGCACACCCAAACGAAGTAAAGAGGTGCGTTCAGCTTCGTCGCTGGTCGAATCTTGGACAACTTTCCAGGTCCAGAGCCAGAGCGGCACACCGACGAGAGTCAACACAAGACCATTGGCAAACCAAACATCATCAGTGTAGTATGTGGAACTGGTAGCCGAAGGACTTAGCAGGTAGCGCAATATCTGTTGCACGCCCGCAATCGACATAATCAGTGAATAGAATACCCAGATATATCTGTAAATGCGGCGGGTAATTTGTAACGAAATACTATCTTTTACGCTTTGCCAATCCGCACGTAGAACAGAGATGAAATAAGTTGCTAATAAGGCATTCATCAAGGCAGCGATCAGGTTATCGCTTAGGTTTTGAGAACCGCCAAAAACTGCCCGCGATACAGATAGATCGAAGGCAGTCAGTATTAACCGATTGAGAAAGGCCAGACCATTTTGCACGAGGGGAACGAGCAACGCAAGCAATGCCGCATAAAGGAAAAAGGCACGCACGCCAGATTCGTGTTCGCCTGCATCTTTTTTAGCGCTGCGCTGCGCTGCCCACCAGTGGATCCCGAAAACCGGGACACCGACCAGGATCAACGCGAGGGCTTGTGCAAGTTGATCCACACCGCCGCCAACTGAATCTGAAAATATGGAGCGAGCCAATCCGATCAATCCCCAGAGCACCACTTCCATGCTGATGAACGCGACTGCATAGAAATATAAACGACGAATTGTTTTCATTTCAAACCTCCGAATCCCCTCTCCCAAAAGGGGAGGGCCAGGGTGGGATGTTTCTAATTATCTTCCTGATACCAATTCCAGGACCAATAAGAATAAGGCATCTGGAATATTTTCCATTCACCCTCCTGCTTAATTAATAACGCAGATTCAGAATAGCTGTATTGGTCAAAAAATGGCCCTCTGTTACTCTCAGTAATGGTGATCGATACCGAAGCCGTGTCTTCGCTGATCTCAACTTCACCGATCTGTAAGCCCCTTCTTCCGTTTCTATCTATGAATAGGTCCTGACGAAACTCGTCGTAGTCGGGCTTATTTTTCTTATCTGCCAAATAGTCATATGCTCTTTCATAATCCCCTTGTTCCAGAGCAATAATATAATTGTGGATGATGCCCTCGGGGGTATTATCAGAAAGGTAAGTGGTTGTATCCTCTTTTAAAAAGAAAACACCCAGGGATAAGGCCACAAGCAGGCCGATTACTACCAGGATGACGGTTAGAAAACGATCTTCTTTCATGGAATACCTCCGTACGTTATATTAGGGAAGAGGGATTTGTCTCCGTTTACTGGAACGTTGCCCTGGCCTTAAGGCGATCACGAGAAATGGGCCTAGTGCGGGGATCAGCAATGCGAATAATCCCCAAGTGGCATATTCGCCAAAACTGAGCTTGCGGCCTCGCAAATAAAAAATAGCCAGCAGAAATTGGATGATCAAAAAACTGAATAGGATAATGCGCAGGGTTTCTGGAGTCATGGTACTCCAATTGTATGATATTTTCAATAAAATGCAAGAACAAATATTCTGTAAAAGGGGATATATAAAAGCCTTGCAAGAAATTTTTCGCAAGGCTTTTATGTTTTGCTTTATCTCCCCCGCTTGCGGGGGAGATGCCCTTTAGGGCAGAGGGGGGAAAGCCTTTAAACCCAGCCGCGCAATTCCATCGCCTTGACCACGCTGCCAATCGCGACCATATAAGCTGCATCACGCATATATACATTTTCTTTTTCAGACATCGCCAAAACGGCATTAAATGCGGTTGTCATCTTTTGGTCGAGTTTTTGCAATACCTCTTCCTCGGGCCAGTAGAAGTTCATATCGTTCTGAACGCCTTCAAAATAAGAAACCGTCACACCACCAGCATTGCAGAGGAAATCAGGAATATTGAAGATGCCTTTTTCTTTGAAGAAATCATCCGCTTCGGGGGTTGTGGGACCATTGGCGCCTTCCGCGACGATTTTCACCCGGCTGGAAATCTTCTTGACGCTCTCCTCATTTACCTGGCCTTCGAGCGCTCCAGGCATAAGCACATCGGCTTCTTTGCTGATCCAGGCGTCACCATCCTCGCGGATATAACCAGCAGCATCCGCTTTTTCTTTATTGATCATCCCATATTGGTCGGTGATCGATTGCAGGAAGCGTGGGTCACAACCTTGGGGGTGACTGTATGTGTAGGCTGTGCGATCTTCGCGATCCCAGCAGGAGACACAGGCAACTTTTCCGCCGAGCATTTCGACAAAACCAATTGCTGCATATTGGGTCACATTACCAAAACCCTGCATGGCTGCAATTGAAGTTGTCGGATCAATACCAAGATGTTTCATGGCTTCGCGGACGGTGTAGATCACGCCATAGCCTGTCGCTTCGGTGCGTCCCAACGATCCGCCGCCGCCGAGGGGTTTTCCAGTGAAAACGCCGGGTGTATATTCACCGACCAGGGTTGAATATTCGTCCATCATCCAGCCCATCATCTGGGGATTTGTACCCACATCCGGGGCGGGGACATCCTGACGTGGTCCAATATTCCGCCACATATTTTTTACCCAGCCGCGGGTCAGGCGTTCTTTTTCAGCGGAGGAAAGCGTTGCGGGATCAACAATGATGCCGCCTTTACCGCCACCCAATGGAATATCTGCGACGGCACATTTCCAGGTCATCCAGGTTGCCAGTGCGCGGACGGTGTCGAATGTCTCTGATGGATGGAAGCGAATGCCGCCCTTATTGGGGCCGCGGGCATCGCTATGCTGAACCCGAAATCCCTGGAAAACACGCAAGGTGCCATCATCCATCCGCACGGGGATCCGGAAAGAAAATTCACGAGCAGGCCAGCGCAGCACTTCAGCAATCTGCGGGTCTAAATTCAGCAATTCCGCAACATGATCGAATTGTTCTTGCGCCATCTCAAATGCATTGATCGTTTCAGACATTTTGTCTCCTTAAAGACGGGAATAGATTGTTAAAATATAAACGGGCAGACCGGTTTCGGCTGCCCGCTTTTTCAAAGGGATTTTTGTGGGTATTCTCATATAGAATTCACCGGCAATAGGTTAATCGAAATTATACCCAACGTCAATAGGATACTTATCACCTCGTAAAAATTACATCCAGGATTTTAATTGCCTCATTAATTCTTCTCTGAGGATTTGCGGATTGGCTTGTCCGCGTGCCTTTTTCATCACCTGGCCAAATAACCAATTCACCACCCCCTCTTTCCCTTCCCTATAGCTCGTGACCTCAGGCTGATTCTCGTTTAAGACCTCTGATACCAGTCCCGCGATCAGGTCACCGTCTGAGACTTGCCCCAGCCCACGTTCGGTGACGATGGCTTTCGGGCTTTTTCCACTTGCGAAAACCTCACCCAAAACTTCTTTGGCAGTATTCTTATTGATCCCACCCTCTGAGACCAATATCACCAATTCTGCCAATGCAGCAGGCGTGACTTTGATCTCATCAATCCCCACCTCGGCCTGGTTCATCAAGGCAAAAAGCTCACCGCTCATCCAATTGAAAAGCATTTTCGGTTTAATTGTAGCGGGTAATTTCTTGAGGGCGCTTTCAAAATAATCAGCGATCGCTTTCTCAGAGACCAAAACCCTGGCATCATATTCGCTCAGTTTAAATTCGGTGACGAAACGCTGGAATTTGGCATCGGGTAATTCGGGGAGTTCGGCGCGGACCCTATTCACCCAATCAGCATCTATTTTTAGCGGTGGCAAGTCCGGTTCAGGGAAGTAACGGTAATCATGCGAATCTTCCTTACCGCGCTGGGTATAGGTTTCAGCCTTGGCCTCATCCCAGCCCATCGTCACCTGATCCACTTCGCCGCCCTCTTCGATGAGCTTGCTCTGACGGTCGATCTCGTAATTGATCGCATCTTCCATCGCGCGGAAGGAGTTCAGGTTTTTAACCTCGGTGCGCGTCCCAAGCTCGGATGTTCCCACGGGTCGGACAGAGGTATTTGCCTCGAAGCGGATGACGCCTTTTTCCATATCGCCGGAGTTGACGCCGAGATAGCGCAGAATATTGCGCAGATTTTCGGCGTAGGCACGGGCCTCGGCGGCGGAGTGCATATCCGGCTCTGAGACGATCTCGAGCAGCGGAACGCCCGCACGATTGAGATCGACCAGGCTGGTACCTCCCGAAGGTTTCAAACCTTCGGGAGGTTTTATATGCGTCAGCTTGCCCGCATCCTCTTCAAGATGGGCGCGGAGAACGCGGATCGTTTTTTCGCCATCTTCTGTTTGGATACGCATCTCACCGTTGGTGGCAAGGGGTTCTTCAAACTGTGAGATCTGATAGCCTTTGGGAAGGTCCGGATAGAAATAATTTTTGCGCGCAAAGATACTGACCGGCTCGATCTTGCAGCCCAGGGCCAGCCCGACGCGCATCGCAAATTCGACAGCGCGCTCGTTGGCAACGGGCAATGCCCCGGGCATTCCTGCACACACGGGGCAGACAGCAGTATTTGGCTCTGCTTCGACTGAATCAACAACCGGGCAGCCGCAAAACATCTTTGATTCGGTTGCCAGTTCAACGTGGACTTCAAGTCCGATAACGGGTTCAAATTCCATAAAATTTCACTGTTCTCCCCCTGTGAACGGGGGGAGTTAGAGGGGGGCAAAATAAGCCCCCACCTGACCTCCCCCGCTTGCGGGGGAGGAATTTGATTAAAGAAAATTCGGATGTTCTTTCTTCAGAAAGGCATCCACCCCAATTCGATGTTCTTCGCTCTTCCCTGCCACGTCCTGCAATTCGCCCTCAAATTCGAGGACATCTTCGAGATTTGACAGCACAGCCCGATTGTAGGCTTTCTTTGTCGCCCCAAAGGCTCCCACTGGCCCCATCGCCAGCATTGCCGCGATTTGGGCAACTGTAGCGGCCAAACCCTCGGCGGGAATGAGGCGATTGACCAACCCCCAATTCAACGCATCCTGCGCGGAGATGGGGAGATTGCTAAAGGTGAATTCGGTGGCCCGTCCCAGCCCGATCAGTGCAGGGAGCAGCAGCGAGATACCTGAATCCGGGACGAGGCCGATGCCGGTGAACCCGACCGTGAACTCGGCAGAATCAGCGGCTATTCGCAGATCGCAGGCCAGCGCAACCCCGAGGCCCGCCCCTGCTACCGGCCCGTTGATCGCGGCAACAATCGGCTTTTCTATTTGGCGGATTTGCAATATAAGCGGATTATAGGTCTCGCGCAGATGCTCGTGATAGGAGACATCAGAATCCTGTCCAGCCAGCATCTCAGAGATATCCTGCCCGGAGCAGAAAGAACTCCCTGCTCCAGTGATGACTATGCAGCGAATATTGTCGTCCTGCGCGGCTTCATCCAGTGCGGATTGTAGCCCTAAAATCATGTCCCGATTGAAGGCGTTGGCCTTATCGGGACGATTGAGGGTAAGTGTTAGGGTATGATGTTGAAAGAAAGAGAGGATCAGGGGCACGGGGCCTCCACTACTCAGTAGTCTATATCGTCATCCGTGTTTTCGTCATCACCGAGATCGATTTCAAATTCAACCATATCCCGGTCCAGATAAACCCAGAGAAGCAGGACTGCCCCTTCTTCGGTTTCAACAGCCCGAACTGCCTGGATGGGAGTCTCTTGTTCAAGCCCCATATCGTTGCGGTATTCCAGATACATGGGTGAGAAATTGCGCCAGGAACGATAACAGCGCTCGACCAATTCAGGGCCATTAAAAGTGCGGAGTTTTGTAACTGCATTAACAAGGGAACTGGGCCCTTCGCTGAGGCCCAACGCCCAGCCATCCTGCACAGGTTCGAAAACAGGTGGGGGTCCTTCGATGATTGTAATTTTATTATCCATAGTTTTTACCTTTTAGGTGCAAAAATAATACCATTAAAACCCTGCTGATTTTATAGGATTTTCGTTATAATCCATTAACAAATTCATTAAGAGTGGTCTCAAAACTTATGCATAAAATAACGATCTTCTTTTATCTCCCTCTACCCGGCCAGGATTTCAATTCAGGCTGGCAAAAATTTATGGGACTGGCTGAAAAAATGCCTGGCCTGCGAAGGGAAACGGTCAGCGAAATTTCAGAACTGGTTTTTGGCAGCCAGGGGCATCAGTTTATCAAGATCCACGAATTTTATTTTGATTCACGCCAGTCCCTCAATGCTGCCCTGCAATCGCCGGAGGGACAAGCTGCCGGAGATTGGCTGCATGTCTTTACCCGCAAGCGCTTTTCCATGTTGGTCGCCGAGCATAAGGAGGCCTTGCCGGAGGAGTTTGTTCGGTAGGGGCGACGTTTTGTTGCCCTAGGCGGGAACACTCCGCCCCTATAGGGTTTTTATTATTTCCTTTACAAACCCCGGCCCCTGATAGACCAGACCTGTATAGATCTGTACCAGCGTCGCCCCCATGTCGAGGCGGCGTTTTGCGTCGTCTGGAGTCATGATCCCGCCTGCGCTGATAACGGGGATCTTCCCATTCACTCTTTTAAGAATTCGACTTAAAGCCGCTTCGCTCGTGGACCGGAGCGGGCTTCCGCTTAAACCGCCTGATTCTGTCCGATGAACAGATTTCAGCCCCTCGCGGGCAAGGGTGGTATTTGTCGCGATGATCCCGTCCATATTGGTGGCAAGTATGACGTCAAGGGCGTCATCGAGTTCCGCATCCGAGAGATCAGGAGAAAGCTTGACGAGCAAGGGTATTTTTTTGCGCAGGGTCTTCTGTTCAAATTTTCGCTGATAATCCAGTTGGGTGAGGAGTTCTTCGAGCGCGGCACGACCCTGAAGATCCCGCAATCCCTCGGTGTTTGGCGAGCTGACGTTGATCGTCAGGTAATCGGCGCAGGGGGCAAAAAGCTCGAGCAGCGAAAGATAATCGAGGACGGCTTCCTTGTTGGGGGTGGTTTTATTTTTGCCGATATTCACGCCGAGGATCATGGATGATTTGCGGCGCCGATTTGTTTCGGGGTAAAAACGTCTCAGGTTGATCACGCGGGATGATTTTTTTGACGCGTATTTGCAATAACCAAGCTTTGATAAGGCTTTGACGACTTTTGTCGCGCCTTTGGAGGGGAATCCCATCCGGTTGATGATGGCCTCATCTTCGGGTAATCGGAAGACTCGCGGCTCAGGGTTGCCCAATTGGGGGAGGGGTGTGACGGTACCGACTTCGATATGCCCAAACCCTAGCATGGAGAGGCCGCGCACGGCGGCGGCATTTTTATCGAATCCGGCCGCCAGCCCAACAGGATTGGGAAAGGTCAGCCCGAAGGCTTCAACAGGTTTGGGAGGTGCGGAGAAGATCTGTTTGAGCAGCCACTGAGCACCAAAGATATAACGGGTATTGTTGAGGGCATCCAGGCTCAGGGCGTGAATATCTTCAGGGTTTGGTTTGAAAAGAAGGGGACGAATTTTTTTATACATAGTCGGTTGAAGGTTGCAAGTTTTAGGCTAAATAAACCTGTCATCACGAGTTGCTGATGTTTTTCGGCGGCGCGGCGATCTCCTCGATAGTAAAGGGGATTGCCGCGGTCGCTTCGCTCCCTCGCAATGACAAAATTAGTTGATTATTTTTCACTATTATGCCTGTCCGCAAATTTTTTACATTCTGCCAGATAATCATCTGCGCGCTTGATCAATTTTGGCAAAAGGGTGAAATCTCCTTTTAGAAAGTCTGTGCCAAACTTTAATAGTTGATCGCTCTTTTTCTTTAGCTCAGCTTCGAGTTGGCCCTCGTCCATCTTGGCAGGAAGAAAAGCTTCATCGACCCTTGGAGTCTCTCTCTCCCCTAGTTCCACGAGTAACCAATCGAGCGAGGCCTTCTCAGTTTCAGGATCTTTGATATCTGCGATGATCAGCCAGGGGAAGACACCGATCTCGTAATTCAGATGGACTTCGGTTGTAGGGTTTTTAAAGCGGACAAATACGCCTCCCCTGTGGTAGGTGGTCTCGATCCTTTTAAAATCATATATATTTTCAAGAGACCGAAAGCATTTATCTACAATCTGTTCAAATTCGGATTTTCTCATCACGGTGCTCCTTTAGCGGTTCTCGGTTTGAGACGCGCCAGCCGCAGCAGCGGAGAGCGGGTTTCGGGGTCAAGATCGTTATTGGATAATGACCATATCATTTATCTTTTCATGAAGACCAATTTTACCCCACCTATTAGTGCAAGCAGAAAACCGATCCCGATCAGAGTCCATTTCAGGGAGGTAAAGATGGTCGTCGTCCAGGCGAGAGGAGTTAGCTCAGTCGGGTAACTCAAAAATAAAGTTGCCAAGCCAAAGTTTTCAAGATAGTCGAAGAGCACCCCACCCCAGGGGATGAAGATAATAATATCCAAAATGTCTTTGCGAGGAAGGCGATAGCCTGACGTGGCAATCTCATCGTCTGGGAGACTGCTTCGTTGCAAAAGCATGCTCCTCGCAGAATCATCCATGCTTTGTGTTGATACAGGAAAGGCGCGCCGAAAGGTGACAATGAGCAACAAGCAGATCATCAGCCCATAGATGAGGGGATAGATGATATCAAGGGTCAAACGCGTCATCGCCGCGGCCTGGCGCAGTTCGGGTGTGTACGCGCTGATGATCTCATATGCACGTTGGGGTGTGTAAAAGAATTGCAGGTCGAGGACAGGCAAATCATGCGTATCGCTGGAAGACGCACTCGGCATAATCACCAGATTGAAAAGCATTTGGAGCGCAAAGAGCGCCAGAATGCTTTTCCAATTGGCCCATTTTTCGAAGATGGTCAGGAGTTTAGTTTTCATGTTTATTCAAATACGGTTCTTTTTGATGAATCGTCCGCCTGCGCGAAAGCATCTTCAATAATACCCCGATTCGTTCTATATTTGGATAGCGGGGGTAACTCATTCAGCTCGAAGAAACCCACATCAGGGGTCTCGTGGCTGGGGCGAATTTTTCCGCCTTCGATCTTGCAGAGAAAGAGTAATTTATAGGCATGATAGAAAGGCATCATTGTCTCGTCGGGGACGCGATTCGCATCGTAAATGCCGACCACGCTCAAAACACGGACGTCGTATCCGCTTTCCTCACGCACCTCCCGGATGATCGCCTCCGAGGGGGTGTCGCCCACATCTGCCCAGCCGCCGGGTAGACTCCAGCGCCCATCGTTGGCTTCCTGAACGAGCAGGATTTCCCCATCGCGGATCACGGCGGCGCGCACATCGATTTTCGGAGTGATATAGCCGGGCTGCATCGCAAAACTTTCCTGTATCTCTTCTTCAGAGAGCATGCTTTGCTTGCTGATGATCTCAGCCGCAAGTTCCCGCAGCCTTACGTAACGTTCGGTCTCGTAGCCGTTTTGGGCATATTCCAGCCCAACCTGCGACATTGCATGCAATTCGCGGGCGATTTTTAGCCATTCCGGGGTGTTTTTATTCATGGTTATCCTTTGGGATATTTTACCCAGCAAAGAGAGCAACAGCATATAAACTGGTTCCGCCAAGGAAAATAAATAAGAATAACCAGCTAATTCCTTTTTTCAATTTGAAGAAGATGATTTGCTCAATGGCTCTGAGAAACCAGAAGAAAGCGATCATAGCGGTGAGTGCCCGCCCCAATTCTGTTTCAAGCATTTGCGCCCGGTACCGTAACGAGAGCATCCCAAAGATCACAAAAACCAATGCCAGGCATAAATTGATTACCTGCATAATTGCGCGGTTGATTGAAGAAAGTTTGGCCAGATCGTTTTTCCAGTCGAAAATTTGCCAGAATAACAGATGGAATACCGCAAAAACAAGGCTGTAGATTCCACCGATCAATAATAAAGATTCGCTCATTAGATTTCTTCCAATCTTCAAGACCTCAAAAGAAATTCTCTTGCCGCATCAATTTTTTCTTTCCCCACTTTTTCGGATTGCTCCCAAAGGTCGAGCATTTGCGGCAACGTGAAAACGCTGTGCAGGCTATAGCCATGCTCCCCCATAAAATCCACGCCGGCAGATTGACGGTCGATCAGCACGACAATATCTTTGACTTCCAATCCGGCCTGGTTCAGTTTTTGGATGCCCTCCAGCTTGCTCCCGCCTGAGGAGATCAGATCATCGATCACAACTGCGCGTTGCCCGGCATCGTAGACGCCCTCGACCTCGACCTTGGTTCCGTATCCTTTCACCTCCTTGCGCGGATAGATCATCGGCCACCCGCCGTGGAGGCTGATCGCCGTGCCGATCGGCATCGCCGCGTACGGCAGGGCGGCGAGTTGGTCGAACTCAAGATTGTTTAGAATTTCAGCATAGGCCGCAGCCACATCTTTGAGCAATTCCGGGAAGGCGACCAATCGGCGCAGATCAATGTAGATGGGAGATTTCTGGCCTGATTTAAGCGTGAATTTGCCAAATTTGACACAGCCAGCTTTGAGAAGGCCGTCGGCGAGAGATTGGGTGGATGAGTTTAATTTCTTCATAAAAATTCCTAATTTGACCGATTAGTCCCTCCCCTGCACGCGGGGGGAGAATCTTAATAACCACGCTCAAAATCAACTTGATAATTAAGTGCTTCATCTTTTATATAGCGATGATAATTCTCGATAAACACCTGTGAAATATCTTTTGGAAGACTTGGGGCGGCTGTGTGGAAAGTTATCCACAGGTTAGGCGTTGTCCAAAAGGGATGTTCTTTGGGCAAAGGTTCTTTGTCAAAGACATCCAAAACTGCGCCTGCAATCTTTTCTTGTTCCAAAGCTGCTTGTAATGCTTCATCGTCTACGGCACTGCCACGTCCGACATTGATAAATATAGCGGTTTTGGGTAAGGCATCAAAAACCGAAGCATCTAAAAGTTTTTGTGTCTCCGGGGTGTTGGGGAAAATGTTTACGAGATAGTCCACGCCGCACGCAAACTCTATCAGATCATCGTGATGGTACACATCCACATCGGGGCTGGATTGGCTGGAACGTGTGTAACCATGCACGATCATCCCAAAATGTTTGGCTGTTTTGGCAACATGCGCGCCAATTGACCCGACGCCCAGCAACCCGATGGTCTTGTCGCGCAAAGAGCCGGTATCGCTACCATCCCAACTTTTTTTGGCCTGTAACTGATGGTGTTTAAAGATCTGCCTTTCATGGAAAAGCAGATATCCAAAAACATATTCAGCCATCAATTCACCGAAGACGCCGCGTGCATTGGTCAGAACATAATCGCGACGCAGGGAGGGGAGAAGAAGCAACTCCACACCTGCCGACAAGGTTTGCACCCAGCGCAATTTCGCCAGGGACGGAAGTAAATCGCGTATCAGGGAGGGGTAGCCCAGCACGATTTCGCACTGATTGGCAATTTTGGCTTTGACATCTGCATTTTTGAAAGCAAATATCTCAAGGTTTGGTAGCTTCGCAGCTTGGATCAAATTTTCGTATTGCTCCGCTCTATCGGAAAGTATGAGTAGTTTTGGCATCAGTATCCAATCTCTCGTTTGATATTGGCGATCTCATCCCGCAATTCAGCCGCGGCTCTCTTCGGGCTTTCAGCCCTTGCAATTGAGCGCGAGACGTTTATCAGCATGCCCTTGCCATCTTTACGGAGACCGGCCTTGAGCGCGGTCTCGAGGTCACCGCCCTGTGCGCCGACGCCGGGTGCCAGGAACCATAGGTCTGGCGCGGCAGCCCGGACCTTGGCTAATGCCTCCGGTTGAGTCGCGCCGACAACGAGTCCGATATTATTGGCAGTATTCCAGGATTGGGCGAGGTGGGCAACGTGTTCGTATAATGCCCTCACCCTTTGTCCCTCTCCCTCAGGGAGAGGGGTTGGGGTGAGGGATAAGTCCTGGAAATCCTTCGCCCCTGGATTACTCGTCTTGCATAATAGAAATGCGCCTTTCTCAGGATAGCCTAAAAAGGGATCAATCGAATCTTTACCCAGATAAGGATTAAGCGTGATCGCATCCGCGCCGAGATGCTCAAAGGTGGATTTAGCGTAAGCCTCTGCTGTTGAGGCGATATCGCCGCGTTTGGCATCCAGGATGACGGGGATCATCGAGCCGAGCTTTTTTGATTCTTCGCCAATGGCTTCAATGAGCTGCTTGAGGGCCGTCCAGCCTTCGGCGCCGAAGAATTCGAAGAAGGCCGCGTTGGGTTTAAAGGCGGAGGCGTAGGTCGATGTCTCTCGGACAATCCGCAAGCTGAAATCAAGGGCGGCCTCGGCTGTGGGAGAGTCGAGGTCGGCAAGATGAGGATCGAGTCCGATGCAGAGCAGGGATGAGCAATCATCCACACGTCGTTCTAAAAATGAGAAGAAAGTTTCCATAATTTTGATGGGTAAAAAGTGAAACGTGAGCAAATGCTTCACGCATCACTCTTCACGATTCAGGCTTTTCCCAATACCATCGCCAGCAGCGCCATCCTGACATATAGTCCATATTCCATCTGAAGGAAATAGGCGGCGCGGGGATCGGTGTCGAAGTCGGGGCTGATCTCTCCAACGCGTGGCAGGGGGTGCATGACGATCATTTCCTGTTTGGCAGCTTTCATGATCTCGGGATTGACGACAAAGGAGCCAGCCACCTTCTCATAATCGGCGGGATTTTCGAAGCGTTCCTTTTGGACGCGGGTGACATAGAGCACGTCGGTTTCGGGGAGGACTTCCTCTAGGGTAGTGTACTCGGTTTGAGGGATATTTTTTGCAGAAACTTCGTCCATCACATCTTTGGGCATGCGCAGGATCTCGGGGGAGACGTAATTGAGCTTGACGTCGAAAAGGGTCAACAGACGGGCCAGTGAGTGGACGGTGCGGCCATATTTCAGGTCGCCGAGCATGGTGATCGTCAGGCCATCCACTTTGCCAGCACCGAGTTCTTCAAAAATCGTGAAAAGATCCAGCAGTGCCTGGGTTGGATGCTCGCCGACGCCGTCGCCCGCATTCAGCACGGGTTTTTCAGCTGCTTCCGCGGCAATCGCCGCCGAGCCAACTTCGGGATGGCGCAAAACGATCACATCCGTATAGCATTCCAGCGTGCGGATGGTATCGGGCAGGCTCTCGCCCTTTGAAACCGAGGAGTATTTGACCTCGTTGATCGCCACAACGCTCCCGCCCAATCGCTGCATGGCGGCCATAAAGGATGAGGCCGTACGCGTGGAGGGTTCGTAGAACAGGTTGGCCAAAATTTTGCCTTTGAGCAGATCGAATGTGCCAACGCGCTCGACCATCCCGCGCATCTCGTGGGCTACGCCGAAGATGTATTCCAGATCGGCGCGGCTGAACTGCTTGACCGAGAGGATATCTTTGCCGTACCACTCCGCGTGGGTGTTGTCGCCAAAGGGCAGGTGGGGGGATTGGGATTCAGTGGGCATAATTTGGTCTCCTAGTTTGGTGGTCTTTTAGTCAAATAGTCTTTTGGTTGATAAGTTGAACTTGATATTTTGAATCGTGATGAGTGACCGGTTCGCGCTTGAATTTAGTTTGCTACTGTTTAAGCGGCGTTTTCTGGGTTGTTAGTCTGTGCCGCCAGTGTTGCAACCAAATCCTGTACAAGAACCATCACCGCTATCTCCATCGCTACCATCCTGTGGCGCGTTCGTGGGTTTCGTAAATGTGAAGAAATCGCTGTTGCAAATCTCTTCGCCGTCGGCATTCAGGGTGGTCACATTCCATTGGTGCTCGCCGCCCTGGTTGTAAGCCGGGTGCATGCTGAAGGCTTCCATGTAGCGGTTCTTGCTGGTTTCGGCGGTTTCGAATTCTAAAGCTAATCCATCCGGGAAGATGAAATTTAAAATATATAACTCTGCTTCATCCAACGCTGTCCAGGTGAAGGTCACTTTTCCCTCGGCGGGGAGTTCGACTTTGTCGAGGGGAGTGAGCAGTTCTACGCAATCAGGATGCTCTGGGGTAAAGGTCGCTGTGGACGCAGGTTTTTCATCTTTTACTTCTGGTGCGGCGTTGATCTTCGCAGGTTCGGGAGTGAAAGTCGCAGTTGGATCTTCCTGCGCGGCGTCATTGCTTGGAGCGGGGGTGGGTGTGCTAACGCCACAGGCGAGTGTTCCAAGTAAAAGTGCGAGGATAAGTATTAGTTTTGATTTCATTTTTTCCTAAACTCAGAACTGCATTGCATCCGCTTTTGGATGCGTTGCAGGTCGGCTTCACAAAATAGCACGTCAGCATTCGCCAGACCCACAGTGCAACGCATCCTATCGGATGCAATGCACTGCTACTTCTCAACTCTTTTTCTCACAAACTCCCCGATCTCATCAAAGGCCGCGCGGCTCTCCGGCAGAAAGCCAAGCGTCTGCCAGACGTGCCACATGCCCTCGTAAACCGATAGGGTCATGCACTGCTACTAGCGTTCTATCCTCTTCACAAACGCACCGATCTCCTCAATGGCCGCGCGGCTCTCCGGCAGGAAGCCAAGCGTCTGCCAGACATGCCACATGCCCTCGTAAATCGTTAGGGTCATGTCCACATCTGCGGATTTGGCATTTTCTGCCAACAGTACAGAATCATCCAGCAATATTTCTTCGCTGCCCACCTGGATCAACAAGGGTGGAAAACCAGCAAAGTCCGCGAAAACGGGCGAAATCAACGGATTTCGCAGATCAGCTTCGACCGCATAGCTGGATGCCCACAGGCGCAAACTCTCTTTAAGCAGCATCGCCTCAGCTTTGGCTTTGCTTTGATGGGATTCCCCGCTTAAGCTCAGGTCTGTCCATGGGGAAAGGCAGATCACGCCTGCCGGGAGGGGTTGCCCCTCAGCGCGCAGGGAGAGTGTCGCAGCAAGGCTTAATCCGCCGCCCGCCGAGTCTCCCGCGATGATGATGTTTTCAGCCCTGAAGCCCTCTCCCAGCAGCCACCGATAGGCAGCCACAGCATCGTCAACCGCTGCGGGGTAAGGATGCTCCGGTGCAAGACGATATTCCGGCAGGAAAACACGTGCTTTTGTTTTTTGCGACAATGTCGCAGATAGCAAACGATATAAAGCGATATTTCCGATGACATAGCCACCGCCATGTAGATACAAGATCACCTTCTCCGGATCTGAATCTAGATTGTAGATCCACTCGGCATTAAGTCCATTGCTATTTACTTTCTCAACAGTGATGGATGCGGGCAGCTTTCCCATCCATTTCGCAGATCGTTCTGAATTTGCACGGCTCTCTTCAATCGGGCCATACTTCTTGAAGATCAATTTGAGAAGCGTTCTGAAGATGGAATTCCTGAGTTTTGTCAACATTTTTCAATCCTGCTTTGACGATTTTTCGTCATGCTCATGCCTGTGATGGATATCAGGCATGTGGTCGTGTTCATGCTCTTCAGCAAGATGCTGATGTTCGCCCGCATGAGCTGCTGTGGCGAGGTCATGTCCGTGCGCTGGATCATCATGTCCATGTCCGTGCTCATGGAGTAAAGCCGTATGAATATGTGTATGCTGATGCTCTTCATTGACCAATAAATAGGCCCCACCCAGCATCAATAGGGTCGCAAATACAAAAGCGATTGTAGGCATTTCGCTAAAAATGACAATAGAAAGCAACACACCTGCAAGTGGGGATGTTCCATATAATGCGCTGGTGCGCGCAGCGCCCAATCCACGCATCGAACGGATGAAGAGAAATGTGCTCAACCCATAGCTGATCCAGCCAAGCAGCAGGGTCCACAAGATCGAAACGAGGGGGGGAATCTGTTCGCCGAGGCTGAGTGCCAGAAAAAACGAGAATATGCCCGCGACCAACCCTTTCCACGCAACAATGGATAGGGGGTCTTTTCCGGAAATATTGCGGGTGAAATTATTATCCACACCCCAAAGCGTGGTTGCCAGCAATACCCCAAGGGCTCCCAACGATAGCCCCCATCCGCTTTCAAAATTTGTAGAGATAATGATGCTTGCCAATGTAATCACTAAAATCGCACTCCACGCGCGGCGGCTGATCGCCTCTCTAAAGACGAGCATCGCGATCAGGGTTGTTGCCGCTCCCTCGAAATTGAGCAGCAGCGATGCGCTGGAGGCGGGCGTTTTTTCCAAACTGAGCATCAAAATGATCGGCGCAGCGATCCCGCCAGAGATGATCGCGCCAGCCAGCCATTTAATATCCGTTTTACGGATCCCCGCTTCTTTTCCTTTTGATGGTTGCGCAAATTTGATCAATGCGATTCCTGATCCGCTGCCAAGATAGAGAAATGCAGCCAGAAAGATAGGATTAACATCCCCCAGTAATAATTTTGAGAGTGGCGCGCTGATTCCGAAAAATAGAGCAGCTAATAATGCTTGAATGATATAGGGGAAATTATTGGATTTCATCTGCTCTACTCTCTAATATTTGAACCAAAACCCTTTTTAGCCAAAATCTTTCCATCTTTAACCACCTCTTTCCCGCGGAGGAGAACCCGTGTCACGCGCCCTTTGACTTGCCAGCCTTCGAAGGGCGTCCAGCCGCATTTGGTGAATTGCTCCGCACTACGGATCTCATACCGGGCATCCTCATCCACCTCGATCCAGGTCTCGGGTTGATCCGGTAGATTGAAGATCCGTTTGGGGTTGGTATGCATCTTTTCGATGAGGTCGTCAATCCTAAGGCGGCCCTCATCTACAGCTGTGAGCAGCAGCGGAAGCGCCGTCTCCAGCCCCGGAAATCCCGGTGGGGGATTCTCGGAATCTTTCTCTTCAAGGGTATGTGGTGCGTGGTCAGTAGCGATGCAATCGATGACATCGAGGTTTGCCCAGAGGGCATCCACGTCGGCTTGGGTGGCGAGGCGTGGGCGGACTTCGAGACGCCCCCCCCTAGCCCCCCCCGTAAACGGGGGGGGGATGAGGGTTTCCCCACCGCTCGCGGGGGGGACGGAAGAGGGGGCGGTTAGAAGTAAATGATGCGGAGCAACTTCGCAGGTGACTTTGATTCCCTTTTCCTTGGCAGCCTTGATCAGCAAGACTTCTTCCTTTAGTGAAATATGGGCAATATGGACGGGACGATCATAGATCGCAGCGAATAAAATTCCCGCGGCCATTGTTCGGGATTCTGAGTGCAGGACAATAGGGAGATTTTTGGGGAAGCTGGCAAAATGTGCCATCCAGAGAGACATATCATCCAAACGGAGTTCGCCAAAGGTCGAGTCGAGATACATCTTTAGCCCGGCAGCGCGCGGCGCCAGCTCTGCGGCGAGTGAGGCATTATCGGGTCCGGCGCCGAGGAATTGAGCGTAATCACAGCGCGCTTTTTCTTTGGCGGAAGCAAGCCCAAGGTCGAGGGTCTTTTCGTCAAATATTGGCGGAGTGGTATTCGGCATGGCAAGAATCGTGGTGAATCCACCCGCCAACGCGGCCTGGGTCGCTGTATCCCAATCTTCTTTATGCGTGGCGCCAGGTTCGCGAACATGAACGTGGGGGTCAATTAATCCGGGGAGTTTTATCATGGTTCTTTTTTTAGTCAGTAAGGAAAACGGATAGTATCTTAATTATAGCGATTCTCGCAAAAAAAGGGATCAGGCTTATTCCCGATCCCTTTTTTAATAAATAGAATACTATTCTGAAGGTTTGAAGATCACGAAAACCAGATTCATCAGTATACCGATGATGGCTGAAAAGACGATAGCCGGAATGCCAGCCGGGAAAACGCCGGGGATGACGAAGGGGAAGAGACCATCGGGCAGCGCCAACGCGCCACCAATGCCGGTGATGATTATTGTTGCCCCAACTGCCAGATTTGCTGGTGAAAACAAATCTACATTTTCAGACATTTTAAGGGCAATGCCTTGCATGGCGATTACGCCAAACAGATAAATGGCTAAACCACCTGTGACTGCGACAGGGACGCTGTTGACGATGCCTGCTAGTTTTCCTATAAAACCAAGCAGGATTGCAAAGATACCAGCCGTGATCAAGACGGGCACGGAATAGTTTCGGGTGATTGCCATCAGCGAATTATTTTCACCATAGTTGGTGCCTGCTGCGCCACCAAGGAAGCCGACGACCATATCATCGACACCATCGGCAACCAGATTCAAACCGATCAGCTCTTTGATATTGAGCGGATCGCGTTTGAGTTGCTCGGCCAGGGCATCTATGTAAAGACTCATCTGGTAAAGATGGGCAGTTGATTCCGGGATGGTCGCGATAGCGATCAAGGCAATGCTGATCACCAAGCCCCACGCGTTCGGATCTGTGAAGGCCGGGAGGGTGATATTCGGCATGCGCACCCAGGCGGCGTTAGTAATAACGCTAAAATTTACAATACCGAGCGCGGCAGAAAGCAAATATCCAACCAACGCACCAAGTAGAATAGGCAGCATGCCAAGTAATCCTTTGCCACGCAAATAAACTGAAAAGAGTACGGTGGCAATCAGGGTAACAAAGGCAACCAACCAGTTTGCAGAAGCCATACCGAGTGCTGCACCAGCCAGCGCCACACCAATGACAATGGCGACTGAGCCGGTTACGATGGGTGGTAAAATTTTATCGAGCGCAGCTTTGCCGATTTTCATAATGAGAAGACCGATCAGGATATTAAATAACCCTGTTCCCATAATACCGACTTGCACCAGGCGAACACCTTCTGGGCAGTAGAAAGTATTGGGATCGCTGAAGCAGTCACCAGCGTAGAGTGACATGGCGGTTACGACCACGGCTATATATGAAAATGACGATCCATAATACATTGGGATTTTGCGTTTCGAGACCATGAGCGCAATGATCGTACCAATGCCTGATGCCAACAGCGTCACACCGACGTCAAACTTGGTCAGGATGGCAACAAGGACTGTGGCCGGGAACATGGTTAGTACCTGTTGGAAACCAAGCGATAGCATGGCTCCGACGGGAGGTTTATCTCCCGGCAGATAACCTTGAACAGCGGATGTTTTTGTGGCAGTCATTCTTTCTCCTTATGGATTAGCGCACACTCAGATAGAGCATGTTTTTACCTACACCGCATGCAGGTATAAAAAAAGAGAGCCGCGAAAGGCTCTCTAATGAACGAAAGGAAAAGCAGGCTCGGCCCCAATGGGCGAGGCGGCTTGTGGAGTTATGTGAAAGGGATACTTAACCATATCGTTGTGATTATATGCAAGCTGATGTTCTTGTCAAGAGAGTTGACGCTTTTCAGTACCATTTTTTCTATATTTTTATGTACACTGTGTATGTAGAGGATAAAAAGAATATATAGAACCTATCCTAAAAATAAGTGAGATGTGCATTGCATCTGGATGATGCGTTGCACATCGGCTTCGAGCAAGAAAATATATTCTTGAAAACCCGACTTGCAATAGCATGCCCTTTGGGTACGCACTTGCGAAGTGCAATGCAAATCTAACATCCTTTCATTACGAATTTTAGGATAGATATTTAGTATTTTTGTATGCAACATATCCGGCGAAATTACATCTAAAAAGTATGGTATTGATGACAATCGTCACTGACTAGTCAGTTTTCCCCCTGCTATAATAGTTTGGCTAATTTGAATATTTTTGAAGGAGAAAGAAATGGGTTACGAAAAAATTAAAGTCCCCGCTGAAGGGGCAAAGATCACCGTGAATGATGGGGTTTTACAGGTACCAGAAAATCCGGTTTTACCCTTTATAGAAGGGGATGGTACCGGCCGTGATATTTGGAAGGCTTCGGTGCGTGTTTTTGATGCGGCTGTTGAGAAGGCCTATGGTGGCAAGCGGAAAGTGCATTGGATGGAAGTCTATGCCGGCGAAAAAGCTTATGAACTATTCAATGAATGGCTGCCAGCTGAGACCATTACAGCCTTTAAGGAATATATCGTTGGGATCAAAGGTCCGCTGACTACTCCGATTGGTGGCGGCATCCGTTCTCTGAATGTTGCCCTGCGCAAGCTGCTTGATCTGTATGTCTGCCAACGCCCTGTAGAGTATATTGAAGGTGTGCCTTCTCCTGTGAAGCATCCTGAATATGTTGATATGGTCATCTTCCGTGAGAATACCGAAGATATCTATACTGGCGCAGAATTTGAATATGGTACAGAAGAAAATAAAAGATTCCTTGCTATGCTAAAAGAAGAATTCCCCGAGCAATATGAAAAAATCCGTTTCCCGGACACGGCCGGTATCAGCATCAAGCCGGTTTCCAAAGAAGGCACAGCCCGCCTGGTGCGCTCTGCCATTAAATGGTCGTTGGATAATGGACGCAAGGATGTCAGCCTAGTACATAAAGGGAATATCATGAAATTCACCGAAGGCGCTTTCCGGGCCTGGGGCTACGAGATCGCCAAGGGTGAATTCCGCAATGAGATCGTTACCGAGCGCGAGACCTGGATCTTGGGCAATAAGGAAGCCAATCCTGGCCTGGCCGTCGACGAGAATGCCAAGATGATCGATCCTGGTTTTGAAATGATGGCTCCCGATAAACAGCAGGAAATCATCGACGAGGTTAAAGAAGCGATGGGCCTCTGGGAAACGCACGGCGATGGCAAATGGAAGACCAAACTTCGCATTCGCGATACCATTGCCGATATTGTTTTCCAGCAGACGATCACCCGAGCTAAATCATTTGATGTTTTGGCGACGATGAATCTGAACGGCGATTACCTCTCGGATGCGCTGGCCGCCCAGATCGGCGGGATGGGGATCGCCCCCGGGGCCAATATTAATTATGAAACCGGACATGCGATCTTCGAAGCGACGCATGGTACCGCGCCCAAGTACGCCGACCTCGATCAGGTCAACCCCGGCTCTGTCATTCTCTCTGGCGAGATGATGTTCCGTTATATGGGCTGGCACGAAGTTGCGGATCTGATCCTGAAAGGGATGCGCGGCGCAGTGGCAGCGAAGACCGTCACCTACGATTTTGACCGCCTGATGGATGGCGCGACCAAGGTCAAATGCTCTGAGTTTGGCGATGCCATGATCAGGCATATGGATGATTAAGCTTTCAGACATTAGACCTTAGACTTTAGACCTTAGACTTTAGACCTTAGCAAACCCCTCTTCGGAAACGAGAGAGGGGTTTGTGCTAGAATGGAGACGTTGTTACCTTAAATAACCATGAAACGTCGCCTTCTGCTCAAACTTAGTCTTTTTCTTATTCTTGTTGCCCTGCTGGTGGGATTTGCCTATCTGCGATATATCGACTGGCCTTCGTTTGGTGGGGCAAAAGAGGTTCGCGTCTATCTACCCGAAGAATACCCTGTCAAAGACGCGCATCATTACACGCTCCGCAGCTTCATGGACACCTGGGAGCTCTACCGATTCGCGACCACGCCCGATGCGATCAATTTCCTCGTTGAAAATCTCAATCTCGAATCGCATGGTCTTGTTTATGAATTCCCCCTGATCGTTTCAAAGCCTCCCCCATACTGGTGGAACCCGGAGCTCTTGCGCGAAGCCGAATACTTTTCAAGCCGAGAGCGAGCCCCAGATGGGCGCCTTTATGATCTGCTCTACTCTATGGAAAGGGGAATTGTTTATTTGATCCGCTTTGATGGGTAGGAACGCTAAGGTAGTTTTCTTGTGATAAATCTTCCATCCAATGTTACCGAACAGAAACATATTGACCACTACGTTGTGACATGTATTGATTACACTTAGAATATTCAATTTTATCTGAAAGAGGTGTAAACAATGTTTCTAAATAAATACTAGCCACCTGACAGTTTTGCATCAACGGTAGGTACACATCGAAATGTTGAATAA
>JACNJN010000125.1:0-23849 GCA_014382535.1 Candidatus Desulfolinea nitratireducens
ATCACGATATGATTGCAATTTTAGTTTGGAGGCAACATTGGCAGTAAACGGGAAACCTGTTATTTTACAAGTCCAGAATTTACACACTCAGTTTAGCACAGACGATGGTCTCGTGCAGGCTGTAAATGGGATTTCATTATCGTTGCGAGAAGGGGAGACCTTGGGGATAGTTGGGGAAAGTGGATGTGGAAAAAGCGTTTCAATGCTATCTGTAATGCGCCTGCTACATGAGCCGCCCGCCAAGATCGAGGCAGATCGTCTGTATTTTATGGAAACAGATATCATGTCTCTGTCGAAAGAAGAAATGCGAAGCATCCGGGGAAGCCAAATTGCGATGATCTTTCAGGACCCAATGACATCGCTCAATCCTGTGTTAACCATTGGATATCAGCTAAAAGAACCTCTCCAACTGCATTTGGGTTTTGATGACGATGGGGCAAACGAGAGAGCTGCGGAATTATTGGAAATGGTCGGCATTCCTGATGCAGCCTCTCGCCTGGACGATTATCCCCATCAATTTTCTGGTGGAATGCGCCAGCGAGCGATGATTGCGATGGCTTTGGCTTGTAACCCAGCAGTTTTGATTGCTGATGAGCCCACCACTGCTTTGGACGTAACCATTCAAGCACAAATCGTTGATCTTATTCGTCGATTACAAGATCAGCTTGGCATGGCCCTGATCTGGATTACGCATGACCTTGGCGTTGTTGCCGGCCTGGCTGATCGCGTTTTTGTGATGTATGCCGGATTTATTGTTGAAAGCGCCCCCGTATATGAGCTTTATGGACAGCCTCGTCACCCATACACGGCAGCGCTTTTGCGTTCTCTACCTCGCATGGATGGCAGCGTTGGTGAAGAGTTGGAATCAATTGAAGGCTTACCGCCTGATCTTATTCAATTGCCCAAGGGATGCCCCTTTGCTGCTCGCTGTAAATTCGTCCAGGATAAATGTCGCGTGGAGAATCCAATGCTCGAAGAAATCTCCCCAGACCACAAAATTGCATGCTGGATCGATGTAGATACAGGTGAATTTCGATGACCCAGGAAAAAGTATTAATAAGAGCAGAAAACCTTACCAAACATTTTCCAATTACGCGCGGCATTATATTTCAGCGTGAAATTGGTGCTGTGCAGGCTGTTGATAACGTCTCCTTTGAAATTCGCGAAGGTGAAACTTTGGGCTTGGTTGGAGAAAGTGGTTGTGGGAAATCCACAACCGGGCGCACCATCCTCCAACTCCATCGAGCCACCTCTGGCAAAGTATTCTATGAGGACGAAGACCTGACTGAGGTCAGCGATGACAGCATGCGAAAATATCGCCGTGATCTTCAGATCATCTTCCAGGACCCGTATGCTTCTTTAAATCCCAGAATGACGGTTGGCAGCATTATCGCAGAACCCCTGGAAGTACATGGGATTGGGACGAAAAAAGAGCGTCGCGAACGTGTGAAAGAGTTGCTCGCGTTGGTCGGGCTGAATCCCTACTTCATTAATCGCTACCCACACGAATTCTCCGGTGGACAACGTCAACGAATTGGCGTGGCACGTGCTTTGGCGTTGAACCCCAAATTCATTGTCTGTGACGAACCGATCGCCGCGTTGGATGTGTCTATCCAGGCGCAGGTCGTCAATCTACTCGAAGAGCTTCAGAAACAATTTGGCCTTACCTATCTTTTCATTGCTCATGATCTGAGCATGGTCCGTCATATTGCGGATCGCACAGCGGTGATGTATTTGGGTAAGATCGTTGAGTTGGCAGACCGTGATGAATTGTATGGTAAGCCCCTGCATCCCTATGCTCAGGCACTGCTTTCCGCTGTCCCGATCCCTGACCCGGTTAAGGAACGCAATCGCAAACGAACCATTCTCGAAGGTGATGTACCCAGCCCCTCGAATCCGCCTTCTGGATGTCGCTTCCACCCGCGTTGCCCAATAGCGGAGGATATCTGTAGTCAAACACAACCTGAATGGCGAGAAGCCCTGAAAGATCACTGGGTCGCTTGTCATTTAGTTTAGTCATTTCTACCTTTTAAGGAGGTGGTGCTTGCTGAAGATGAACCAACCCCGTTTTTACTGTACATATAATCGTTTCTAAATTTAGAAGGAGAAGAAAGATAATGAAATCGAATAAAACCATTTTGGTCTTCGCTGCGCTGATTATTAGCAGCATGGTGTTGGCCGCTTGCGGTGGTGGTGGATTAGCTGCCGACCCCGTAACCCTTAATTGGAACTGGGCCACTGAGCCCCCATCCCTGGACCCGTCACTGGCCACCGACACCACCTCTGTGGATGTCGTTGGTAATACTTTT
Organism: Candidatus Desulfolinea nitratireducens; assembly: GCA_014382535.1. Taxonomy (GTDB): domain Bacteria; phylum Chloroflexota; class Anaerolineae; order Anaerolineales; family Villigracilaceae; genus Desulfolinea; species Desulfolinea nitratireducens. The sequence continues at coordinate 2,310 of JACNJN010000125.1, forward strand.
GCTGGTTTGACAAAGTTTGACCCCGTCTCCGGTGAAGTTGCTCCTTACCTGGCCACAAGTTGGGAATCTGGTGAAGATGCTGATGGCAACCAAACCTGGACTTTCCACATGCGTGAGGATGTTGACTGGGTCAAATATAATGCTGAGAGCGGAAAAGTCGAAAAACAAGATCGCAAAGTCAATGCACATGATGTTGTTTATGGCGTGAAGCGCACAGTAGACCCGGCGACTGCCTCTGACTATTCCTACGTTCTTTATATTGTCAAGAATGCTGCTGAAGTCAACGGTGGTTCTGAGGAACTGACCGTCGATGACCTCGGTGTTGTTGCTCTTGATGACTACACTGTTCAATTCACCCTTGAGCGTTCAGCTGGCTATTTCCCCGCCATTGCTGGTATGTGGATTGCCTATCCAATGCCTCAGTGGGCAATTGAAGCCGGTGGTGATGCATGGACCGAGCCTGAGAACTTTGTTTCCAATGGCCCATACGTGCTTGAAAGCTGGATCCATGGTGGCGAGCTAAATCTTGCCAAGAATCCTTTCTGGATCAATGCTGACGATGTTCAAATTGAGTATATCCATGGCTTGATGATTGAAGAAGATTCCACAGCCTTTGCTCTCTATGAAAATGACGAGTTGGATGATACATCTGTGCCATTGCCTGAGATGGATCGTGTAAAAGCTGATCCTGTCTTGAGTGCAGATTATTACGAAGCCCCCACCCCCTGCACCTATTACTACGGTTTCACCAACACCAAACCTCCCTTTGATGATGTCCGCGTTCGCACCGCTTTTGCGCAGTCTATTGACCGCCAGAGCCTGATCGACAATGTCACCAAAGGTGGCCAGATCCCCGCAACCAGCTTTGCTCCTCCTGGAATCTTCGGTGCTCCGGAACCCGGAAAAGTCGGTTTACCTTATGATGTTGATGCTGCCAATGCCTCCTTGCAGTCCTACCTGGATGATGAAGGTATGACGATGGAAGAATTCAATGACCTTGACATCATCCTGATGCACAATACCAGCGAAGGCCACGCTTTGATCGCCGCTGCTGTCCAGCAGATGTGGACTGACAACCTGGGCGCAGATGTTCGTGTTGAAAATCAGGAATGGGGCGTTTACTTGAAGACCACCCAGAATGATGCGCCTCTTGATGGCATGCCGCATATTTGGCGTCTTGGTTGGTGTGCTGATTACCCGGATGAGAACAACTGGATCCACGAAGTCTTTAACTCAGACGAAGGCGAAAACCGCACACGCTCCGATAACGCTGACTTCAATGCGTTGACCGTTGCCGCTGGTGCAGCTGATAGCCCTGCCGAACGTGAAGCCCTTTACGAACAGGCTGAGCAGATGTTTGCAGAAGAGATGGTTGCTTATGCACCGATTTATCACTACACCACCGTTCGAGTCACCAAACCGTGGTTAACCCGTCAATTCCCGCCTTTGGGCGCGAATAATTTCTACGCCTGGACCCTTGATGATGCCGCTCGCGGTCAATAATCAATTGGTTTAGCTTAGATTGAAATACTGAAATATTTTTGGAGGGCGGAGGAATACTCCGCCCTCCAAAGAATCAAGAAAGAAGGCTGGCTATGCTTCGTTATATCATCCGTCGTATTTTGCAATTTATTCCTGTATTATTTGCAGTAACCTTATTTACATTTGTCATGATGCGTGCTATTCCGGGCGGCCCCTTTGATGCTATTGGGGATAAAACTTTACCTCCACAAGTTGTGGCTAATATTGAAGCAAAATATCATCTTGATTGGCCTATGTGGAAACAATTTGCATCCTATCTTTTGGGCGATAAAATTCTGGGTGAAGAGGGGCTTTCAAGAGGGGTTCTATTCGGTGATTTGGGCCTCTCGTTAAAATTTCGCGGACAAACTGTCAATGACATTGTCGCGACCACTTTACCCATCTCAGCACAACTCGGTTTTATGTCATTATTGTTGGCACTTATTATTGGAATTCCAACAGGAACCATCGCCGCGCTAAAGCAAAATACATGGATGGACTATACCAGTACCTTTGCTGCGGTTGTATTTATCTCGATCCCAAACCTTGTTTTGGCTCCTATCCTGATATGGATATTCTCTCTCAAGTTGGGCTGGTTCCCTGTTGCAACCTGGGGAGCAAAACCCCCATTTTTCCTGGGAATTTTCCCACGAATTAGCCAATTCAATTTGAATTATTTCTCCCACGCGATTTTACCTGTTTTTGCCTTGGGAACCTCATCTGCAGCAGGCATTGCTCGTCTAACAAGGGCAAGTTTATTACAAGTGATTAACGAAGATTATATCCGTACAGCTCGTGCCAAAGGATTACGTGAACAGACTGTAATTGCAATTCATGCCTTGAAAAACTCTCTAATTCCGGTTGTAACAATCTTGGGACCCGCTTTTGCCGCATTGGTGACAGGCACCTTTGTTGTTGAATTGATCTTTGGCATCAATGGGATGGGGAAGCATTTTGTTGCCAGCATTGGTAATCGAGATTACCCGGTCATTACCGGGGTTACACTAATCTACGCGGTAGTCCTTGTTATTGCAAATCTTGTGGTAGATATTACCTATGCCTGGCTTGATCCACGCATTCGCTTTGATTAGAAATAAACTGACTTGAAAGATTTCAGGAGATAGAATATGACTGTTGTTGATCTTGCACAAGAGACCGGTACGATTACGCGAAAAGAACGGAGTCTTTGGGCTGAAGCATTTCGCCGTCTGGTAAAAAATAAAATTGCTGTTTTGAGCGCAATTTTTATTATTGGGTTGGTATTGACAGCTGTTTTTGCTGATTATGTCGCACCTCATGATTTTGCCCGGCAGGATTTATTGGCAAATAATGCCGTTCCGGAGTGGATGATTTTTATGCTCCCGGAAGGGGCAGAAAATTATGCTCGAATTAGTGATTTTTATCCTCTAGCTGCAGATCATTTGGGACGTGATATTTTAAGTAGAACGATCTATGGTGCGCGTGTTTCTCTTACAGTTGCCCTGGTAGGCTCTGCCGTAAGTTTATTGGTCGGGGTCATTTACGGTATGGTTTCTGGTTATGTCGGCGGGCGTGTAGATAGTTTGATGATGCGTATTGTTGATTTTCTGTATGCCTTCCCATTTTTGGTGGTTGTGATTTTACTCCAAACCTACTTTAAAGCGATTGCAAGGCAGGGAACCAGTCAGGGGATTGGCCTTGCATTTATCAATATGAATAAGAGCATGGGGGGGTTGCTCTTCCTATTTATTGCGATCGGTTTGATCAATTGGCTTGGTATGGCTCGTATTGCCCGTGGCCAGGTACTTTCATATAAGAAAAAAGAATTTGTTGAAGCCGCGCGCGCAGTTGGTGCGAATGATACGCGTATCTTGGTTAAACACCTCTTCCCCAATATTCTTGGTCCATTGATCGTTGCAGAAACATTGACAATCCCTGGATATATCTTCACCGAGGCCTTCTTGAGCTTTATCGGTTTAGGTGTTGATCCGCCAACGCCGAGTTGGGGCATTATGATATCGGAAGCAGTACAAGGGTTGCGTTCTTATCCGAATCAACTTCTTCTTCCTGCTCTGGCACTCTCTCTAACAACACTTGCTTTTAACTTTCTTGGCGATGGGTTACGAGATGCATTTGATCCCCGTCAAAAGCAATAGTCGCTTCTTGCTATGACAGCAGGTTATATGGGGGAGTAAAGAAAGATTAATAAAAGATAAAACACTGTGGACGCAAGAATGCGTTTGCAGTGTTTTTTTCGGTAGGAGAAGAAATATTCGATGAATATAAAAAAACCTATTTTGCCCTTGATGATCCTTATTCTGGGCGCAATGATACTAATAAGTTGCGGCGGAAGACCAGAACGCAGCCGAAAACCATCTAATGATTGGGGGCGTGGGCTTCCTCTTGGTACAGATGCGACCGGGACAGTGGGTATGGTCGTTGAAGAAGATGGTGCTACCATACACGCAGTTTGGCCTTTTTGGGCAGAGGAAGGTGGGATTGGCATCCGCTACGTTCAACTTGGCAAAGCTGCCGAAATTCAGGTAGATCAAGTTGTAGTACAGACGCAAGGGCAGGTCCGTACTCCGCAGCTTTTTATCGCAAAAGATGAGAGCTTGCATTTGCTTTGGGCAAATCGCCCGGATACGGCTGCAAAATGGCAGTTATGGTATGCCCAATTTGACCATAAAGGCAATATCCAGGGTGAGTTGCTCCAGGTTTCAGATGCCAATTCCGGAGTTTCGCAATATGCTGTAGTGGAAGGTCGGAATGGTGGCATATTGGTTGCCTGGGAGGATATTCTTTCTGGCGGCATTAAATTGACAGAAATCTCTATTCTTGGGGAGAAGCAAGCCAACCCCAAGCGCGTGGTCGAAGCGGGGGTAAAACCAGATTTATGGGTTGATGAGCGAGGAAAAATCCATCTCGCCTGGCTAGACAATGATAATAACCTGCTCTACGCACGGACTGATGCTGATGTAGCCTCACCTCTTTCAGGCGAGAAACTCCTCCGCATCCCGCTTGGTACGGGAGCGACGTTGGATGGACCTGTTTTAGGGGTAGTGGACGGGAATGTGTATATTTTCTGGTCTGTTTTAAGCCAATCAGGATTAGAAGCAGGGACAGCGCGTACCGAATATGTTTTTTTCCCGCAGGGATCGCCAGACAAAGTTTCTGATGTCACGAGAATAGACGTGCTTCCGCTGGAAGAGCAGCCGTATCGGACGGATAGAGGCAGCTATGCTTACACTGAGCTTGTCCCTGCCACGTATATAAGTAATACCAGTCCTTATGTATATGCGCCGATGGTGATTCAACACCCTACTGGTGAGATGGCTATTGCTCTAGCCACCCGACAACAATATCGTTTGGATGGTTATGTTCAAATTGCAGTAGTGGTGATGGAAAATGGTGCATATAAGGGGTATACGATTGCGACAAAAACGCAGGCGATTTCCAGCGATCCTGTTTTGGATGCAGATGGAGCAGGTAATTTGCATTTGATCTGGCGGGATGGTTATTCAAAAGAGATTGTTTATTATACGACAACGGATGCCGAAACCCGAGCAGAGTTAGACCGCCCCACAATCCGAGATATACTGACCCTTGTTTTGGCCGGTGGATTAGAAAGTTTGACCGGGATACTGTTATTCCCGCTTGCTTTCCCCTGGATGTTCCCCGGATTGATTGTATTGATTATTTGGCGGCTGATCAGGAATGACGAAGATCTAAGCAATAAGGTTTCTGTAGCCCTCCTGGTGTTATCAGTCCTCATGTATCAAGGTTCTAAGATTTTGATCTTCCCAACGATGGTAGATTATATTCCCTTTTCTGCCTGGGTAGATATCCCTGCCAGTTGGCAAATGGTATTGCGAATAGGCGTACCCTTGCTGATATTGGGTATTGCGATCTGGGCATCAGAGTGGTCGCGAAAAAATCAGCAACCATCTTCTTTACGATACTATTTGGTTATCGTTATTGTTGATACAGTTTTAACATTGGCGATCTATGGGGTTAATTTTTTGGGTGCATATTAGTAGAAGAAGATCCATTATTCCTGGTTTGGGATGATATCAATATAGCAGGCAAAGATGCTAATGGCGACGATAAAAGGAAATAGAACCTTCCATTTTTCAAAAAGTCTTTTTTTATCTTTAGGGAAGCGTCTGCTATTTGGGGTTATTACGTTGGCCTTTATCCTTTTTCTCAGCTTTCTCGGGCTGGATATGGCGCGTGGTGTCCCCTTTGGAGATGCAGCCACCGAAGGGTTACGCAAATCGGTCACATATCTCGGCAATGCTATTAGGGGGGAATTTGGCGAAACCGCTGCAGGCGGATATTCTCTACTCCCGGTTCCGGTGATTGAGCTTGCCCCTGATATCATCACTCATAGTTTTGGGCTGCTGGCGGTTTCTATATTTCTCTCTGCTTTCGTTGGCGTTATCCTTGGACTGTGGTCTGCTGGTAAACGCTCGGGTTGGTCGTTATTAACCCTGATGTTATCAATTATTGGTATTTCGATCCCCAGTTTTTTTGCGGCAATGCTCCTGCAAATCGGGGTGGTGAAGATTGCACAGGCGACGGGGGAGATATTTCTTCCGGTTGGCGGATTTGGGTGGGATAAACATCTGATCCTGCCCGCATTGGTTTTGGCTGCCCGCCCTTTGGCACAGATCAGCCGAGTTACCTTTGTCACGGTTGAAGATGTTCTCTTGCAGGATTATGTTCGCACAGCGCATAGCAAAGGTATCCGTCAGCGTGCTATTACTGCGATCCATGTTTTTCGAAATGCTGCCATCCCGATCCTGACAACTATTGGTTTATCCCTTCGTTTTTCTCTCAGCAGTTTGCCCGTTGTCGAATTTTTCTTTGGTTGGGCGGGGATAGGTTTTACCCTGCTTAAGGCTATCTCTCAACGAGATGATAATCTTACCGTCATCCTTGCGTTGTCCCTTGGCATTCTTGTTATCCTTGTCAACATCCTGCTCGATATTCTTTACCATCTGATAGACCCACGTTTGGCAGACACCGCTCGGAATATTTCGAAAGATATGAAAAAGAGCTTCTTTGAGAGGCTTAATGATTTGCGGAAAGATATTGGCAATCTGGTAAGTGAAAACCCTTTCAAAAAATGGCAAATGGAGCAGGAAGAAAAGAAAGCCTCTCGCAGTCCTTTTACTGAGCTAGTTAAAAACAGACTTGAAGCTGCTTCTCCTGAGCAAAAAAGCGAGCGGGGGAAAGGCAGGCGGCGTGCCTGGTTGCAAGGTACTTTGGGCAACCTGCCTTTTATGGTCGGGGCGATCATTATTATTGGGATATTTGCAGTCATTATTTTGGGTCCGCAACTCGCCCCTCATAGCCCTTATACCACGAGGGGATTGACCATTGAAAATGGCGTCTTCTCTGTGCCACCCTTCGCACCGGATGAGACTTACCTTTGGGGAACGGACATGCTCGGACGCGATATTTTTAGTTTGGTTCTTTCCGGCGCACAGCAGACATTATTTTTAGCAATTTCCGTTGTTTTGGCGCGTATTCTGGTCGGGTTTCTGGCTGGGGCAATTGCAGGATGGCTGAATGAAAGCTGGTTCGATCGCTTTATCCTGGGGTTGGCAGAGGTCATTGCGGCTTTCCCGACATTGATTTTGGCGATGATCCTTGTTCTCGCCTTCGGCATTCGGAAGGGTGTTGAGCCTTTTGTGATAGCGTTAAGCTTTGTTGGCTGGGGCGAGATAATGCAATACGTCCGCAGTGAAGTGATGCTCATACGCCCGAAACTGTTCATCGAGAGCGCAGTGGCACTGGGTGCACGATCCCCACGCATTGTTTGGAGACATGTCCTCCCCAACCTGATTCCCTCTCTGGTTTCGATCATCGTGTTGGAGATGGGCGCTGTCTTAATGTTACTCGGAGAACTGGGTTTTATTGGCATATTCATTGGTGGTGGTGCTTTTGCCGATTTGGATATTGCAGGCGCGCCCTTCCATTATTCGGATGTTCCTGAATGGGGCGCCATGTTGAGCAATGTCCGCACGTATGCCCGCTCCTATCCATGGATGGCGATCTATCCCGCAGGGGCATTCTTTATCGCCATTATGGGATTCAACCTCCTCGGTGAGGGTATCCGCCGTTTGATCGAGCGTGTCGGTGTTGAGGTGACGCGTGTTTTTGCTAATCGGTATACATTCATCGCCGCGACTTTGGCGGTAGCTGGTTTCTTTTGGCTGCGAGGCAGCACAGGAGATATAGCTTTTTATCAACGCCAGGCACGCTATTTTAATGGCGAGCAAGCCCTGGGTCATGTAGCGGTTCTCTCTAATCCAGCTATCAATGGGAGGGCATTAGGTAGTGCGGGGCTGGATATCGCGGCTGATTATATTGCCAAAAAATTCCAGAACCTTGGCATTCAGCCTGCCGGCGAAAAGACTACATATTTCCAGACCCGGTCTCGCGACTATCAAGAATTGAACAGCATTCCTGTTTTTGAAGTGGATGATGGCAAGCCTGCGCCTGTATACCATCAGGATTTTGTGGAATACGCAAATAGCTATTTCCGTAATTTAGGCGAGGGAGAAGGAAAACTTCATTTCATCACAACAGGGAATTTGCTCAGAACTGCCAGAGGGTTTTCCAGTCCCCGCCCCCCTCGGGCATTGGAGGAGCTGGATTTTACAGATGAGATTTTACTCGTCTTGTCGGAAGAAGCTGCAAACGATGTCCGCCTTGTTCCCAAAGCCGGACTTTTGATCGTGACGGATGATCAGCAAAAATTGCAACGCCGGTCCACGCTCTCCTCCCGTGATCCTTTTTCAAGGGTATTTGGAACCAATCGTGTCACAGGTAACGATATTCCGGCGATGTGGATAAGTGAAGAGATGGCAAACCGCTTGCTGGAAAGCAGCGGTTATCAGGTGCAAGAACTACGTTATCTTACTGAGGGCCTAAAACAGGACGAGGTCTTTGATTTTTCAATATCGAAGAACCTTTATATGGAGCTTGATGGAAGTCTCCGGGAAAAAGTTGAGGCAAGACATGTGATTGGGTATCTTCCAGGGAGCGCAGCGGTACCTGGCGAAGCACAATTGGACAATAAGATGATTGTTGTCCTTGCTCAATATGATAGTCCGCCTTTGCTCCCGGATGGGCAAATTCCTGTTGCGGCCAATGATAACGCCGCGGGTGTGGCAGTGATGCTCGAAGCGATCCGCACCATGAAGGAAAGTGGATACCAGCCTTATAAGACCTTCCTGTTTGTGGCCTATAGTGGGGAGGGATTGGAAGGCGGGGAATATGTACGGGCAGAGGTAGCGAAATTCTTGAGTGCAAAACTCGGGTTTTCCTCAGCTTATACGATTGATACAATTGTTGATTTACGCGGGCTGGGCACCAAAGATGGTGATCAACTCCTGTTATCAGTCAGCGGTAGTTTACGCCTGGCAAATCTCTTTGAATCTGCTGCCCGACGGATGGGAAATTCCATAGATCGGGCCGGTGAACGCGTTGATATCAGCATTGTTTTTGAAGATGGTACCAATTTCAATGCTGGCGGTGAGGAAGCTCCACGGATCGGTTTATTGTGGGAAGGCTGGGATAAAACATCCGGTACTACCATGGATACTTATGAGAATATCAGTGCTGCGCATCTTGAAGAGGGTGGAGAGACCCTGAGTTTGGCCCTGATGATCCTGGGGAGAGAAACAACCCAACAGTAATGCTTGAAAAAATGGAAAGCGGAGTGGGGCTTAAAAGCTCACTCCGCTTTTTGATTCATGAATGATATCTCTCTTTGAGATTATGCAAATATAAATTGAGATTGTTCTGCCACAGCCTCTGGCGAGAAAGATTGAATAATTTCTTTGATCTTCTGTAATTGAGATTCGACTGCTTTTGCAGGTACACCCGCTGGGGCGTAAGCGACATAAAGAACATGCGATGTCGCTGGAGTAATCGGGGATCGATTGTCTTGCCCATAAATGATCGTACAACTTACCCTCTCAGCATCTTTCATCACCATATCACCGGGGCGAAGGGATTGTAAATGCCCATTCATTTGGGGCATCTGCTCACCCTCGTGGGACACATCGATTAAAGTTGGCCCTTTTAATTTGGCAACATCATGCCCTGCAGTCAGGACAAAGGTTTCCACTTCCGCGATAAAATTTGCATCCACCAAAGGGGAGATGCTCGGTAAATTTTTCCCTTTCAACAAAATCGACTCAACTTGTAGCTGGACATGATAGGTTTTTTTGAAGCGCTTATAGTACTCTTTGTATGTCGATAAAACAGGCAGGGATACAAGATCCTGCCGGGTAAAGCCAGCATAGAGATCTCTAAGGCGTGCTTCGGTTTCTCTTTTTCGTTCCTCCAATTGAAGAGAAGCACTTTTATTATCAACGCCTGACAGTTCCAGGAGGCCTATAATAGCCCCGGGATGTCCCTTTTTCCATTCATCAGTTCCTGAAATTAAAAGCATGTGATTCTCCACATTATCCTATGGATTGATAGGGAAATTGTATCATTGGGCCAGTGTAGGAGTATAATTTTTAACTTCAAAAAGAGGTAAATTATGAAGCAAACTATCACCGACAATGAGTCAAAATATTTGCAGAGAGCTATTGAACTGGCACAAATCGCACGCGAGCATGGCAACCATCCTTTTGGCGCGTTACTTACAGATGGTAACGGAAATATTCTCTTGGAGGCAGAGAACACTGTTGTGACCGAAAAGGATTGCACCGCCCACGCCGAGACCAATCTGATGCGCGCCGCATCCAAAGTTTACTCAGAAGAAGAACTTGCGAAATGCACGCTCTACACAAGTACTGAACCCTGTCCAATGTGTACGGGCGCGATCTTCTGGGGAAATGTGGGGAAGGTGGTTTATGCCCTCAGCGAAGAAGGTTTATACGCATTAACTGGGGAAACGCCTTATAAGCTGGCCCTTCCCTGCCGCGAATTATTTGCTAGGGGGACGCATCCGGTTGAGGTGATTGGGCCACTCAATGAAGAAGAAGCACGCCAGGTTCATCTAGGATTTTGGACTGAGTAAAAAGACACTCAATGACGCCTTTATTCTGGTGATTTTCATTAGCCTATCTTCAGACCCCCAATAAACTCCCTGATCACAGAATCCTGTGGCACAAGCGAATCGTCGGGATGAGGGCTGATGGTCTGTAGCAAGTTGAAGATGCGTGTGGCCCGCTCGTAGGCATCCTGCCGCAGGGGATCATCTTTATATTTTTCCACCCATTCAGCAAAGCCATCGAATAATTTTGGCTTATATAATGCCAACTCATAGGGCATGCCGCTGTTGATTATAAAATCAGCAGACCCGGAATAGGGGATGATATTTCTCGTCTCACTCGAACGGACATAATGCCAGTGGGTCAGGGTCTTTTCGTAATCGTAAGCGCGATGGATCGCATCCCGCAGCATTCTGCGCATCAGGCGAATATCCGTCCAGCGGACATATTTGCCATGCTCATCTTTGAGTTGGAGCAGTGGCTCAATATACAGCCGGACCTTGCTGTCCGTGATCCCATCTGTCAGCGGAGGATATAAACCATACAGGCTGTCGATCAGAATGATATCGCCCTTCTTCAGTTTCATTGGCGTCTGGTTGGGATGCCGTTTGCCCGTCTTGAAATCATAGAAAGGCATGAGAACCTGGTCGCCAGCAAGGAGCTTATGCAGATGCTGATTGATCAGATCAATATCCAGCGCCTGGGGTGATTCGAAATCATAATCGCCAAACTCATCTTTGGGGTGCATCTCCAGATCAAAATAATAATTATCCAGATTCAATTCCACAAATTGCATCCCAAGCTTGCCAAGGCGGTGAGCGATCTTATTGGTCGTGGTTGTCTTCCCGGAAGATGAAGGACCCGCTACAATTGCCAGGCGTACTTCTTCTTTTCTTTCTTCAATCAGGACGCTTACTGAAGCAATATCTTCTTCATAGGCTGCCTCTGACTCAGCAATGACTTCCTTGATCTCGCCTTTTTCGACCCGCTGGTTGAGCTTCTGAACAGTATTCAATTCATGGTCTACAGCCCAATCCAGGGTTTTCCACATTTTTGCCCAGGGGATATATGCAGAGCGTTGTTCTGTGAGGGGATTTTCTTTTTGTCTGCGCCGCGTACGTTCCTCACGATACAAAATATAATGTTTCGCCACCTTGGCATGCCCGGCTTCGATCAATGTTTTTTCGACAACGTCCTGAATATTCTCCACGTTTGGATACTGTTTGGAGTGACATTGAGATTCCAGAGTTTCAATAACCTGATCGGCAAGTTTTTCGGCGGTTTTTTTATCCCGCCCCCCAACCGATACAGCCGCGCGGAAGATCGCATTGACGATTCGACTCCGTGAAAATGCGACCGTTGCCCCATTTCGTTTTATGACGTATTTTATCTTCGCCATAGCAGCACTCCAAATCTCCGATTATTGAGCGTCCCGCAGGTTTATGTCGCTTCGAATCTTGAATCCTGGGAACCTGCGGGACGTTTTACTTTAGTGGACATCAATAATGCGATTATAAAGTAAAGCTCTTGGCTAGTAAATTGGATTTTCCGTCTCGCTCTCAGCCTCAACTTGCTCCCGTGATTGGGCATTTGCCCGTCCCACCAGGAAAAGTGCGGGGGTCAGGAACAAGCCCGAGGTTGAGATCGCAGCGACGACGGAGACCAGTTTGGCGATCAATCCCACGCCAGGTCCTCCGGCGATCTGCCCGATGGCATCCACCTGGCTGGATATTGATAAGACAGTCGCCCGGGTTCCCGAATCCAATTTTTGATTCACCCAGGATGTATATAGAGGGATGGCAACCCTGCGCAGCACCATGATCAGCAGGAATATGCCAAGGGTCAGCAATAGGATTGGCGAAATCGCATATCCGATCAGGCTGATTGAGATCAACCCAGTGACAATGAGCATGGCTCGCCCGATGGCTTGCGGCTGGCTGGTATCGATTCGTTTTTCCATTGAGCGCATGGCAATAATGGTCAGTACCGTACCAATCGCACGCAATACGCCGAAAAAGGCGACCTGGTTGCCCATAAAGAATGCAGGTATTTCAAAGCTATCAATAAGATGTTTGACCCACAAACGGTCGAAACCTTCGCTATAGAGACCGTAGAATAGGCCGATCCACAGGATGGTTTTCAAACGAGGACGGGCGCGCACTGCCTGGATGCCTTCTTTGAATGTGTGAACCATTTGTCCCCAGGTATCGCGATCCTCTCTGGGTGTGGGTTTAAAGCCAGATTCGGGCATGGTCAGCATAAGGATCACGCCGATCAATAAGACTCCCATCCCACCCCAGCGGATCGGCATGGCGATATTTTCTCCACCGACCAGCACGGCGAGACCCGTACCAAGCAGAGCGGCATATTGCCCGAAGCGTGCAGCCCGCATGAAAAGTTTATTTGCATTATCTTCGCCAATTTCGTCGCTGATCCAGGCCTGCGTAGCGCCGCTGGTAAAGGTATATCCCAGCCCCCAGATGACCTGGGCCAACAAGATGGGCAGGAAGGTCGGGAAGAATCCTTCGACCATAAAACCCAATCCCATCAGGATATACCCGATGATGACTGAAAGCCTGCGCGAATAAATATCAGCGACGATGCCGGTGGGAATCTCAAAGATAAAGGCTGAGATTTCCAATGTGGTCCCGACCAGGATCAGTTGCAAGGGAGTCAGCCCCGCCACGGTGACCTGATAAAGGGAAGAGGCCACAAAGATCATCGGGAAAAATGTCGATGCAGCCATTTCTATAAAAAGATAGATCTTGGTGGCGCTAAAATTATTATTCAATATTTACCTCTAAAGATAGAACTGGCACTTGATTGTGCCAGTTCTTGTCGGGCTACGTTCAACTAAAGTACTCAAAATTCTTTGCGCCACAGATATTATTAAACCTGAGTTGTGGATAAGGGATCGGTGCGGGATTAATCCCTGCCTCAGGACATGAAAGTCGAATAAATCCGACTTCTTTCTTAGCCCGAAGGGTTTCCATGTGCTGAGTTAGGGCTTTAGCCCGCACGGGAAAGATGAGATACCCTAAATGCAACTCAGGTTACTAAAGCTCTTTTTTGAAAAAATAGCGTTGATGGCCAGGAGGGAAATCCTGGAGTTCGCCAAAAACCTGGTAGCCATGGTCTTTATAGAAACCCGGGACTTGAAAGCTAAAGGTATCCAGATAGGCTTTTTTGGCGCCAAGTTTGATCCCTTCCTCTTCTAACTGCGTCAAAAGGCGATGTCCATACCCTTGCCCGCGAAGTTCCTCCTTGACCCATAAGAGATCAACATAGAGCCAACCCCAATAGACTTCGCCCAGGATACCGCCTGCAATTTCCCCTTCAGAATTCTGGAGCGCATAGCACAGCCGTTGGAAGTTATTATCCCCAACTTGATCAATATTATATTTACTAAGACCTCCGCCAATGATCCCCCAGGCAGATTCTTCCGGCTTTTCAATGGGAACGATCTGATATTCTTCATTCATGCGATTTTTTCAAATCCCCTATTCCTCAAAATTATTTTTAATTCTTCAACAAATCCCTCAACTCTCGCATCGCTGCATCTGGTTCCTTGAAATGGATGCCGTGCATTCCCAGCACTCGGGCGGCTTCGATATTTTCGATGAAGTCATCCACAAAGACCGCTTCTTCCGGGGCGATGCCCAATTTCTCCAGTGTAAACTTGTAGATGCGCTCATCTGGTTTGGCGATGCCAATTTCAGCGGAGATGAAGATCTGATTAAAGGCGCTCTCGATCTTCCATTTTTTGACCATTAACTGTCGCAGATCATCCCAGGCGTTGCTGAGCAGGGCCGTCGTATACTGCGGGCGGAGCGCAGTGATCGTTTTGATGATCTCGTAATCCACGACATCGCCGCCGAAGAATTGATCGTAAAATGATTCAATTTCGCTCTCAGGGAGGTCAAGCGAATGCATCACAAATTGCCAATGTTCCCGTGATGTAATCTCCCCGATCGATGCCCGATAGCTGGATTTATTAAACACGACCCTGTCCATCTCGGCATAAGATTTCCCAAAACGGAGGCCTAATTTTGTACGAGGGGCGCGGTCTTCTGTCCGCACCAGCACCCCGCCCAGGTCAAAAATTACGGCTTTGATGCTCATCGGTTACGATTGCGTTTTTTCTTTTCTTTCTTGGGTTTCCCTTTGCTCTCGGCAGCCTGTTTTGTTAGTGCAGCCTGTTTCTTCTCAAACTTGGCTGCCCTCTTGAGCATATCATCGTATTCTTCTTTCCAGTTCGGGTAGGTTTCCTCTAGCCGTTCGCTGGAAACGCGGTTGGCGCGCTGGCAATGATCGCAGGGGAAATCGTAACGTAGTAATCCTTCGTTTTCGATGGCGTACATGCCTGCGAGCGCGGCATCCTTATTCAGGGCAAACATTTTACTGCAGTGTGAACATTTTAATTGCATTGGAGACTCCTTTTTTGTGTACAGTCTCTGAGCGGAGCGCAGCCTCATCGCCTGTACCCGATAGGGTGAAGAGCGGATTCTTACAATACCGCCCTTCGACTACGGGCTCATTTCATTCGCCTTCCGCTCAGGGTCTTTTATTCTTTTATAGATTGTAAGCTAATTTCCTCACCAGCACGAATCTCTTTTGCATATTTATCGAATTTCGAAAAGATAGACATCCCAGCTTTTTTGTAAAGATCCAGAGCGCCTGTCAGGCTGCCTGCGTCCACACCAAGGCCGACCATAGTTTTACCACGACGGTAGAACTCGCCAAAGGAATGATGCAGGAGAGCCAGCGCCAACCCCTTTTTGCGCCACGGGCGGCGGACTCCGAGGGTGGATACTCAGCCCATGGTTTCATCCTCATGTGAATAAGGTCGGCAAATATTAATACCCGCGATCTGATCCCCGTCCCAGGCGATGAACCACAGAGCGGGGTCAT
Source organism: Candidatus Desulfolinea nitratireducens (assembly GCA_014382535.1). Taxonomy (GTDB): domain Bacteria; phylum Chloroflexota; class Anaerolineae; order Anaerolineales; family Villigracilaceae; genus Desulfolinea; species Desulfolinea nitratireducens. Next base: position 17,744 of record JACNJN010000125.1, read on the forward strand.
AATTCTCAGTCTCAATAAAATGATGCCGAAAACGTGGAAAGTCGTCTTCGAAATTCTCTTCCACATAACCATGATGATCTTTAAAGCAATCAATATCTGCCAGATAAACAGCTTCAAGATCGCGCGTGGGGTCAAACGGCTTCAGAACAATATCATTTGGCCAGCGAGGGGCGGGCGGCGGGGCATCCATTTCTATACGCATCTGGCAATAACTGCGATAGTGTTCATACCCCATATTCTCGAATAATTCTATCGCCGCCTCCACACGTCCATCCACACCAAGTTCCCAACAAACGCGTAAATAATCAGGCAGTCGATCGAGGACCTGCGAGGCTAAAATTTCAGCCCATTGCGTGAGATATGTGCCCAGACCGAGATTCTGATAATCGGGATGAACACGTACCCAAAGCCAGGGTCGGATCGGGGTTTCACCATGTGTCCACGCTTCGGCATAACCCACCAAGGTACCACTTTCGGTGAAAGCAAGGTGAGCGTTTTTTTCCGGGGAAAATCCGGGAGATTCAAATGAATTGAGAATCTCTTCTTCAGTTACTTCTTTGTATCCGAGGGCATCTTCTGCCCAAAGGTTGAACATCTCCGTACAGGCGGGGACGTCATCCATTGTTGCCGGACGGACAGTAAATCCTTCGGGGGGTTTAATGTTGGTCATTTTCTTTTTCCTTATTTTGAGACTTCGGACATCAGACACCAGACTTCAGACTTTAGTTTTTTGCTGAGATCTGATGTCTGTCGTCTCAAGTCTTATTCCTCTATCTCACGCCCGGGCCGAAATTCTTTTTCGTAGGAAACGTATTCTGATCCCACGCTCATCCCGGCACTTTTGTACAATCGGGTAGCACCAGTTTGGCTCTCCGCATCTACGCCCAGGCCGATTTTTTGTGTTCCGCGCTCGTAAAATGCAGCAAAGCTTTTGTTCAGTAATGCTATCCCTAAACCACGCTTTCGCCATGCAGGACGTACCCCAAGACTGGATACCCAGCCATTTCCCATCTTATAATGGTTTATTACATAGCCAGCTATTTCCTCACCATCCCACGCTATAAACCATAATTCAGGGAGATACTCGCTGCTTTCAATGAAGCGTCTTTTCCACTCATCAAAGGGAATGGGGGTAAATCCCCAATGATCTTTGAACGCTTCCTGATGTGCTTTATGTACCAAATGAGCGTGTGCTTTTTCATCAAAGAGGCGTAATTCAATCCCTTTATAAAAAACGGAGGTGGGCGGTTCTTTTTCAAGTTCAATTTCCATCCGCCAAAAAAAGCGAATTGGGGAGTAACCCTCCGCTTCGTGCATTGTACGGGCGACAATATCATCTATAGACATGCCATTGCGAATATAAACACGCAGATCTGGATCAGCTTTTTGCATTTCCTTGATGGCACGTTTATCAAGTGCGCGCAGCATGGTTGTGCCGATACCTTTTTCCAGATGATCAGGATGAACATACCCATCTCCCAGCAGGGAAGCATGTTTACTGCGATTGTAAAACTCTTCATACCCTACAACAGACCCTTCCTTTGTGGTAACCACCCAGGTGTCCGTTTCAAGGATGAGATTGGGGTCTTCCCATATTTCACGTAATTCATCAACAGTAGTGGCAACATCAGGATCTCCATCATGTAGACAAACATCGAAGATCAATTGGGTTACTACTTCGAGGTCATCCCAGGTTGCATTGCGCAGGGTATATCCTACAGGGAGTTTTAGTTCAGCCATTATATTTTCCTTTTTAGGAGACATCGGACTTCAGACTTTAGTCTTCAGCAAAAAACCGAGAACTGATGTCTGAGGTATATATTTATAATTTTGTGTTTTTGCTACCCGCTAAAGCGGTTACTACGATGTGAAAAATTAGTATGTCGTGTTTTAAGCACGAGGCATTATCGTCATCACATTCTCCGTTTTTGGCTCTTATGCTGAAGACTTAGGTCTGATGCCTAAAGTCTTCCTCCAGCAAACCCATGAAGACCAGATCCCAACGTTGATTATCACGATGGAGGGCATCACGAATGGCGCCCTCTACTTTGAAGCCAACATTTTCATAAGCCTGGATGGCGCGCGTATTATTAGAAAAAACATTTAAATTCAAACGATAGAGTCCGAGCTCATCAAAGGCATATCGGGAGAGTATTCGCATTGCATCCGAGCCATAACCCTGACCCCAATAGTCGCGATTGCCAATTCCGATCCCGACCCAACTGGTGCGATGATGCCAGGCGATGCCATCCAGCTCAATAAATCCGATCGGCTCTTCACTTTCGAGGGGGTAGATCATAAAATTGATTTCCTCAAAGGCTTCATTTTTTTGCTTATTTTCAAACCAATCTTTCATCTGATTTCCGCTCCACAAACGGACCGGATCACTGTCCAGGAGACGGGCGTATTCGGTATCCCGTCTCCATTCGGACATCAGTTTCCCGTCAATTTCAGGGTTCATCGCAAGCAGGCGAACTTTTTCACCGATAAAGATATTCTTAATCATTTTGTTCTCCATTTATCCAGTTGCTTGCAAGTAGGCCAAGGTGAAGGTTATCCCAACGGCAGCCAAACCGAAATATAGTTTTGCGGCGGCGGACTTCTTCTTCAAATCCTAATGCTTGCACTGTGGAGATCAATATTTTGTTATAGGCGGGGATGCTAATCCCGAGCCTGTGCATACTGATTTCGTTAAAGGCATATGTTTGCAATAATGCCAATGCCTCTCGTGTGGATGAGCGGCTATATTCGACCCAATCTTTCATGCTGATTGCGATTGAGGTTGCGCCATTGCTCCAATCAACCCAGGGGAAGCCAATGATTCCAAGCAATTTCTTATCATTGAGAGGGCGAATGCCAAACCAGAAGCTGTTTCGTTTTTCATCTTCTTCTTTGATGAGGGCATTAATCGCTTCTTTGGCTTGCGCTTTTGAAAGAGGTCGTGGTGCGGTCTCCTCAGAGAGGGCAATATAGCAACTGTCTTGTGTCCACGCGGAGAGGGCGTGAGCGTCATCCTCTGCGTCAATCGGGGTAAGGCAGATTGACGCAGAAGTAAACAGGGATGAGTTTTTCATCAGGATAACTCCTTTTTAGCGGTAGCAAGTTGAAGGTCCGCGCGCGGAGCGGGGCTTTCATCCTGCTTAAAATATTGATGGAAGATGACGAATCCGAGCGAGGCGGCCGCAGCCAGGATCCCGGATGCGTACCAGACCCAAAGAGGCTTGCCCGCATCCATCACCAGCCCGGCGAGGAGCGGACCGATCGCCCCCGGAATGAGCCACGAGATGCCGAAGACCGCCATATAACGCCCGCGCATTTCTTCGGGTGAGAATTTGGCAACGAGGGCTTGCGCAACGGGTGTAACGACCATTTCACCGATTGTGATGATCGCCATTGCGACCATGAAGATGGCATATTGGCCAGTGAAGCCATACATGACGAAGCCGACTGCATAGATTAGTGCACCTAGGGCCAACATGAGCATCGGCGGTCGGTCGCCGATTTTGCGTGTGATCACGAACTGGAAGAGAACGACCATAGTGGCGTTAAGACTCATCAGCATCCCAAAGCCGGATTCCGGAATTTGGTGAATATCGCGCAGGAAAACAGGGAGCGCGCCGTACATCTGCATATAAACGATGGTGACGACCATCGAGAGAAGCATGTAAATGATAAAGGCGTTGTCTTTGAAAACCTTTGCGTAGCCACGGAAGCTATCGGCAAAGCTGGGTCGAGCTTCTTTTTCTTCTTTCGCCGCTTTGGGAAGTGTTTCAGCGACCAATTTGTAGAAGAAAAAAGCGGTGATGGTGCTGGAGATCGCATCTGCGGCGAAGAGCATCATATAGGAGCGGGCGGCGATGAAACCGCCAATGGCGGGTCCGATCGCGACCGTTAAATTCATCGCAACACGCATGATGCCAAAGCCGTCTGCACGTTTTTCTTCAGGAAGTAGGTCGGTGATCATCGCCTGGCGGGCGGGTCCTGCCATATCGGCAAAGAGACCAGTGATAACTGCCATCAGGTAGAAAAGTTCAAGACGGTTAACCAGGCCCATACCGACACTGGTGAAGGCGCTGACAATCAGCCCGATGATGATGACTTTTTTGCGGCCGATCAGGTCGGTCAGTGCTCCACCAAAGATACTGCCAAAAAACTCCGAGACGGAGAAGATTGCAAAAAGGATACCGACTTCTGTCATCCCCACATCGAAATGTTTAGTGACGTAGAGGGCAAAGAAGGGGTAAAGCAAGGCTCCGCCGAGGTGGTCTACGAAGGATGCGCCGACGACAACCCAAAATTGAGGTGGGTATTCGGCGTAGATTTTTTTGGCGCGGGTGATCTGGTTTTGAAACATGATGTTTTCCTTTGTGCCCTCCCCCCCGCATCGCTTCGCTCGCTCCCCCTCTCCCGCAGAGCGGGAGAGGGAAGTTCGAGCGCAGCAAGAACGGGTGAGGGTGGTGAGGGTAAATAAAAAAGCCACAGAATTTCTTCCGTGACTTTGAATACTTATGCAAATAAAAAAGCCACAGAACAGAATGCTCTGTGGCTTAAGGTGTTTAGATAATTAGTCTACTAAAGGGCAACAGACGCACTCCGAGGAAGGATTAGGGTAGAAACATCGCCTTGGGGTACAAAGCAATAGATGTGGTTAGTCATGTTCATATTGTGCGTCTCCTTTCAAAAATTTTGCTGCTTGCGCAACGGGAGCTAGTCTATCATAAGATATTAGCGGTCGTCAAGGGTTTTCTTAAAAAAATTACTGGGCTACCAAAACAAAGATCCCATTATTATCTTCAGCGATGAAATCGGCGATACCATCACCAGTTACATCCGCAAAATGACAGGCTTTTTGACATCCACCACCTTTTCCCCAGGGTTCATAAGCAGGAAATCCGCTTCCAGTGGAGGGCAAAACATAAATGCCATCGTTATCCTCAGCGATCCAGTCGACTTTGCCATCCCCAGTCACATCTGCAAAATGGCAGGCTCTATGGCATCCGCCACCTTCTCCCCAGGGTTCAGCAGGACCAAACCCACTCCCGTTTGAGCGTAGGACAAAGATGCCGTTATTATCTTCGGCGATGAAGTCTGCAATCCCATCACCGGTCACATCTGAAAAATGGCAGGCTTTCTGGCATCCGCCTCCTTTTCCCCAGGGTTGGGCAGCACCAAATCCGCTCCCGGTCGAGGGTAAAACATAAATGCCGTCGTTATCTTCAGCGATAAAATCGGCTTTCCTATCACCGGTCACATCTGCAAAATGGCAGGCTTTATTGCATCCGCCGCCTTCCCCCCAGGGTTCGTGGGCGGCAAAACCGCTGCCTGTGGAAGGCATGACAAATATCCCGTTATTATCTTCGGCAATAAAATCCGCTTTGCCATCACCGGTCACGTCTGCAAAATGACAGGCTTTCTGACATCCACCACCGGACCACTTTTGATAGGGAGCAAACCCACTGCCTGTGGAAAGAAGGACATAAATCCCATCGTTGTCTTCGGCAATGAAATCGTCAAAACCATCTCCATTAACATCTGCAAAATGGCAGGCTTTATGACAGCCACCGCCCGCTCCCCATGGTTGCGCTGGTCCAAATCCCGTTGCCCGGGTGACTGCTGCTGGTGGCGCTTGTGGGACGACTTGAGCGGTCGGAGCAGGTGGATCACTTGAATTGTTATTACTGGGGGGTTGTTCATTATTGCCCCCACTCTGTTGACTCTCTATTGCAATTTGTGTCAATTGCAGGGCGTTTTGCGTGGCGGCCAGGTTGGCAGATGGGTCAGTTGTATTGGCCGGGCCAAGCAAACTACAGGCAAGAGACAGAAGAAGAATTGCTGCGAGGACGATAAGCTTTTTTGATTTCATGATGAACCTCCTTGAAAACATAGAAACGTGGTTTGTCCCAATTTACAGTCTTTTCTGTGAATTATTGTACTATGTTTTATCTATTCCCAGCTTAAAATCTAATTCCGTTAGTTTATCTTTGTTGAAGAGATCAGTATGCAGCCCGCATTCTGTTTTCCCTTTTCCTGACCAACGCCCTGCGCGCTCATTTTCCCCTGACAGTATCGCTCGTGTGCAGGGTTTGCATCCCACACTGGGATATTC
>JACNJN010000125.1:24382-33061 GCA_014382535.1 Candidatus Desulfolinea nitratireducens
GCAAAATTCTCCACGGCCCAGGTGATGATCTCCCTGGGATGGGCAGTTTCAAACTTATCTGAGAGATGATCAATCCCTTCAGGGGTGAGTTTTTGTTTCCTCATATTTTTGGTAACTACTCAGTCTCCATCAAGATGGGACGCGGATTCTCGCAGATCAAGCAGATTACACGGATTTTAAAAACATGTTTGCTTTTCTTTGTGATCCTTAGTGGCCTTTGTGTTAAAAAATCTTTATTTATCATGGTTTATCTACGATTAAAATAATCATCAACGATATCAGTGTAATTTTTATCTGTATTTCGATCCAGTGTTTCAAAAAAACTATCTGTAGTGGCATGCTTCTGGGCATGGGTTGTCGCGAAATCTTTTAAAAAGGCATTAAATGCTTTTTCTCCAATCCTGAAGCGGATCGCCTCCAAAAACTGTGCTCCTCGTAAATAAACTGAGTTGGTATAACCGCGAAAACCATACCCATCATAGATTGTCGTATCCACCCAGCCAGAGGGTGAAAACCAGGTAACCCGAAAACGCCACCACCAATTTACCGGGAAGGGATAGGTGACCTCATAATAAATCCGTTCACTATAGAGCGCCATGGCCTCATCCAGCCAGGGCTCAAGCGCCTGATCATTCCCCACCATCCCAAACCACCACTGATGCGAAACCTCGTGAACCCCGATTGAGATCAAATTATTCTTGATCGTACCGTTATATTCATCATAAAATTTGCTGCCCATAAAGATCAGCCCGTCGTACTCCATCCCGTCTGCGAGTTGGGTTTGGACGATGCTCAAACTTTCGTATGGATAGGGTGCAAATCGGTCACTATAAATCTCAATCGCATCGGATGCGGCCTCAAGGATGCCCTTTCCGGCATTTTCATAATTCTGGAAATAGAAACTCGTCACACTCGCCTGTTGATTTGCTTCCGTCTGTGAGTGAAATATTGGGCTGATCGATAGGGCGAAAGTTCGAGCCCCCTTGAGTTCGTAGCGAGTCCAATTCCCCTCTGTTTTTCCTTCGGCACTGGCTGCGACAATGAGATCCTCATCCCCTTTTACCTTTAACCGAACATCAAAATCTGAGGCATCATAAACAAGATGTTCGCCCACTCCGCTCGGCTCATGCAAAATCCAGCCTCGCTGATTGTTATATGGCGCAACAAAGGGATACCAGTTCACAAGGTTTGTTTGATAACCTACATAGCCAAAGACCTCCTCGTATTGTTTTGGTGGAATGTTTAGCGAATACGTGATCTCCAGGATGATCGCCTCATCAGGCTCTAAACTCACTCCCAAGGGAATTTCCATCCTTGCACCGCTCAGTGTTTGTGTGGCGGGGACGCCATTCAGCATGATACCCTTTAGGTTGAAGCAATTTCCCCAGCGATTTGCCTCGACGTTTAACACCAAACTGTTCAGGGGACCCCCGGTCTGGTTGGTGTACGTGATCGTTTCGTCTACATCGAGGGTGTGGGATGCATAGTCCAGTTCAGCGACGAGTTCATATTGAGGGCTGGCCTCATCCAGGTTCCTGGAATCATCTTTGGAGGCTGCGGTGGGTGGAGACCCTGTTAATGGGATGCTGGTTTCTGTCGGGGGGGAGGGTGTACTTGTTGGTGTGGGTATGATTGGTAGAGTGGGGATCTTTGTCCCTGCAGACGGGCGGAATGCTGTTGGGGTGATGGTCGCGTTGGGGATCTCAGTGATCAGGCGGAAAGTAGTTGGTTCCGCTGTGGGGAAGGTGGCAGGTGCCATGAGATTGCATCCGATCAGAATGAGCCCCACACAAAGAACGTAGAACGCGCGGAGAGATCGCATTGCTAATGCGGCGCCCTGAAATACTTTATCGTCAAATCTGAGAAATCGACCTTTGTATGCTCGCGCAGGATGCGGAAAAAATCATCCCCTGTACCAATTTTCTGAGCGTTTTGGGTGCGGTAATCTTTCAAAAAGGCGAAGAAGACCTCATCACCGATGCGGGCGCGTAATTCTTCGAGGAAATATGCGCCATGAAAATAAGATGACCCCCAATAGGCACGCTCGGTTGGATTTTCGCTGACCAAAAGATCCACCCAGGTGTTGGGAGTGTAGTCAAACATACGGGCGGCCCACCACCAATTGATCGCCTCAGGATGATAATTTTCGTAATAGATGCGCTCACTGTATGTGCAGAGCATTTCGTCGAGCCAGGGTTCGTCAGCCTGATTATTGGCGACGCTTTCAAAGAACCACTGATGCGCGGTTTCGTGCGCCGAAACAAAGGTGAGATAATTTTGCGCAGTGCCATCGTAGGTATTATAAAATCCGTGCGATTGAAAATAAAGGGCAGAATATTCCATGCCGTCGTTGAAATCACCTTGCACTGCGCTGAGCGATTTGTGAGGATAGGGTCCGTAAAGCTGGCTATAAAGCTCGATGGCTTTCGCAGTCACGTTCAGCACCTCTTCCGCTGGGATTTCGAAAAGTGGATAATAATAACTGTAGACTCGAATACCGCCAACTTCTGTGCTGAAAACCTTAAACTCCGGGCTGGCGGATAGGACGAAAGCACGCCCGGCCTCCAGCTTGTATCTTGTCCACTCGGCATTGGATTCGGCGTTAGCGCTGGCCGCCACGACCACCGCTGGATCGTTGGTTTTGAAGTTGACTTCGTAATCTGCGGCATCGTAAACGAGATGCTCGCCAAAATACCAGGGCTCTGGCAATATCCACTCCCCGTTTTGGCGCGGCACAACGAAGGGATACCAATTGGTCAGGTTGACCTGTCGATTTGTATAGCCGTATATTCTGGCACGTATCACGCTGGGATCGCCTTGTTCTGCGAAAGGTAGATTGAGGGTATAGCGCAGATTTATTTCTATGCTTTGGTTTGGTGTTAATGGTGTGGTGAGGGGAATGATCAGCCTTTGTCCCTCGAGGGTGTAATTCGCAGGAACTTCATCTACAAATATTTCATGAAGAACAAATCCGCTGGGCCAGTAATTCGGTTCTACTGCCAGGAGGAGATCATTGAGTGTTTCCCCGCTTTTGTTGGGGTAGAGAATGCTTTCTTCTACCTCGACTTTTTTGGCTGCATAATCGAGGATAGCAAATAGCGTATATTGCGCCCGTTCCATTGGGATGGGCGATGGTGTAGGGATGATAGTTTCGGTCGGGATAGTGATTTCTGTGGCAGGAAGAGGCGTTTCTGATGGAGGCTGAATTGCCTCTGTTGGCGCGGGGGATGCAGGTGTTGGGGAACAAGAGGTAAGAGTAAAAAGTAGAAACACACCAATAAATTTAGAGATATTCCTAGATAATAAAATATTTCGTTTCATAATTCCTTCTACAAATAGATTTAGGAGACCTCAAATAATTGGGCCAATATTTATCACAACTTCGATTATAGACAAGATAAGGGAGGATGGTCAAGGAGAGAGAAGTTTCCCCCGCACAAGGCGGACCAGGCCAGGACCCATTTTTGTGATGGTATCTGTCAGAATGAGATTGGCGCCAGCAAAGAGCTCAGGCAAATCAACTTCACGCCAACGGGTATATCGCTCAGCGCGGGCAGCGTAATTGAGCAGGGACTCACGAGCCAAACCTTCCAGACCGCGCTCGTCCGCGAGAGCTGTTGCGGCAGAGATGCTCATATTTTCAGAGGGGTTGAGCAGACCGATCTCGCCATCCGGTTTGAGAAGTCGAGCCATCTTGCGGAGGGCAGTTATCGGTTCCGGAAGCAGGAAGAGCAGATTGGAGGCGGTGATCAGGTCGAAAGTTGAAGCTTCAAAAGGCAAGGATAAAACATCCGCCAGGATGAGATTGGGGTGGAGAGCATCTCGGAACATTTTAAAAGATGAGTCTACGCCAAAGGCGCGGTAGCCTTTTTGAGTGAAGATGGCGGGAAGAAGACCGGGACCGGTTCCCACGTCTATGATAAGGGAGGCAGGTTTTGGGTCAAGCCACGCTGCGAAGGAGCGCAGCATTTTTCCCCATCCCGTTTTGGTTTGGAGTTCGAGGAAGTAATCGGGATCGTGAAGGTCGGTCATTTTAAAAAAAAGTGATCAGTGATACGTGAAAATCACTCATCACTTTTCATGTTTTAGTTTAATTCAACACTTCAATATTTGGTTCTAATGGGATCCGTTCGATCATATCCAGAAAATCAGCTTCGGTAATTTGGTCATCTGGTTTATCGATCAGCGCCCGAAGAGTGGCTTCCATCACATTGGTGCCGAAAGTACGTCCTTCGAGACGGGGCGTGGAGGTGACAAGAATATGGAGGCCACGTTCACGAAGTTCTTCGACGTTTTTCGCGGTTGTTGTGTTGGTGAGAACAATCTTGCCTTTCAGATCATCGGGCATACTTGCGCGGATGGAGACAAAATCACCAGCGAGAACCGTAGCTTCCTCATAATATTTCGTCCATTTTGGCTCTGGGTCGTTATCCTGTTCCGAGCCAAGCGGGTAAAACCATTTGAAAGGCATCTTGGTGATAAAGGGCAATAAAGCTGCTGCCATAAAGCGTACTCCGCTTAAACTTCGAATCGGAATCGGGAGATTTAGCGAGAACATCAGGTCGCCAAAAGTTGTATCACAGCCGGCTTCGACAAGAGCGGCTGCCATCACGTAGCGATCCACCGCATTGGTTTTCAAGGCTTTCATCCCTTTAAGGGTTTTTCCTTCTTCATTTAGCTTCACTTCGAGAGCTTGAAGGGCGCGTTTAACAAGCAGCCCCTTAATCCCGTTGCCATCGCCAACTTTACTTTTCTTAATCGCTGCTCGAATTTTCCTGGCCTCTTTAAAATAATAGCGCCTCTCCCCCACGCCAAGATAAAACTCTATGCCCCCGACGCCAAAGGCATCCACTTTGCCATCGTATGCTGCATAGGCTTCAATGGCTTTATCGATATCGGCATTGAAGCCCTTCCGTGTGATTTCGCATTTTTCCCCTAAAAACTCGTGAATGGTACTGTGATCACGTGATTCTGACCCCAAACTGATCGAAAGAATTTTTTTCATGTCACTCTCCTTTTTTGGTGGTGTTCCTCACCTATTCTAACCCTCTCAGGGCGCAGGCGTTTCTTCAACCCTGAGCGGTCCTTCCCAGCCCATAACAATCGCAAACCGTTTCAGATCATAATCCCAACTGATCGGGCGGCGCTGTAAATAAAAGAGATTGCCCGGCCCTTGATGGTCGGTATACCCCAGCCCTACAGCAGATTGATAGCCTGCGATATGAACTTGAGCTCCAGCAGTATCCGTAACCGCCCCAAATGGATAGGCAAAAGAGGTAATGGGTAGCTCTAAAGCCTTCTCCAGCGAACGGCGAGAATCAACCACCTCGCGGTACGAGTCATTCTCATTAAGCTTGGAAAGGTCAGCATGACTGTGACTGTGGCTGCCGATCTCCCAGCCCGCTGCTGCCATTTCTTTCAACGCATCAACACCGACCAATGTTTCATCGTTCAACCCGCCGCTGAGCACATAAAAAACACCTTGAAAATCATATTTCTGCATGATCGGAAAAGCATTTTCGTAAATATCCAACCGTCCATCATCAAAAGAAATGACGACTGGCTTCGGGGGCAGCTCTGCTCCTTCCGTGATCGCTTTTACCAACAGCGAAAGGGGGATCGGCGTGAAGCCCCATTCATCAAGTGCCTGCATTTGCTGTGCGAAATTTTCAGGATGAATATAATACTGGCTTTCAATCGGAGAGATGGCGACGTGATGATAGAGCAGGATTGTGGTGCGGACAATCCCTGGTCCGCGTCTGACCCAGGCTGGCGTGGGCGTGGATGCAGGAGTCGCGGTCTTCGTGATGGTGGGCGTTAAACTCGGTATGGATGTTTCGGGGGGTGGAAGCGGGGTTCCTGTCGCGGTGGGAGCAGGCGGTGCTTGTACTGTACAGCCAATAAGAAATACTGTAACGAGAATGAAAAGCCGTATTGATAAAAAAAATAATTTCATTTAATGGAGGATTAAGGCCCCTCTCCCTCAGGGAGAGGGTTAGGGTGAGGGCCGATTCATTTCCCAGATGATGCGCAAGCCATCCAGAGTCAGCCACGGTGCGATGACATCGATCGCATCGGTCTCGCGGGCAATGCTTTTTGCCAGGCCTCCCGTAGCAATGACCTTCATCTCCTCACCCAATTCGGTGCGGAATCGGGAGACCATCCCCTCGACCATGCTGACGTAACCAAAGAGCAATCCTGATTGCAGCGCGTGGGTGGTGTTTTTACCGATCACCGAAGGAGGACGGGCAAGATCTACCGGTGGGAGCTTGGCGGCATGCTCAAAGAGCGCACTCGCAGCGAGATTAACGCCGGCTGTGATCGCCCCGCCAAGATATTCGCCTTTTGCATTGACGGCGTTAAAGGTGGTCGCTGTGCCGAAATCGATCACGCAGGCAGGGCCGCCGTAGAGCTTATGAACGGCGACCGCGTCCGCAACACGGTCTGCACCGACAGCGCTCGGATCTTCGTAGAGAATACGCACGCCGGTTTTGATTCCTACATCTACCACAAGAGGGTCCAGATCCAGATATTGCGCGCAGGCTTGTTTTACATGTCTGGTTAGATTTGGCACAACAGAGGCAAGGCAGATCCCTGTCAGGCAATCTTTGTCGCAGCCTGCTTGCTGGAGCACCCCCAAAAGCTGGAGCCCATATTCGTCGGGCATCCGCTTATGGTCCGTTGCCAAACGCCAATGATGTTTCAGAGTCTCGCCTTCATAGAGGCCGATGGTCAGGTTGGTGTTGCCGATATCAATGGTCAGGAGCATGGTTTTTACCAGGAAAAGGAGTTTGTTGAAGATTTTACCACCCACTTATCTCTGGATGTAGATGGAATGGGAGATTGGATTAATAAGCTCTTTGCATAATGCCCAAATGGAATTAGTCTTTGACCTTATTATGAAAGGTTGTAGGTTAATGTGTGAAAGTATACGATTTCGCATGAAAACCGCTATGGTAGTGATATTTTCTTTTTGTATATTTCAATTGTGAATTAATCAGGGCTTTCTTTTTCTACATACTTCAAAATTGAGAATATTGCGCCCTGTCGTTCAACGGTTTTCAGGATTGTTGCTTCACCATAGGCTTGATCATAATTCCAATGAGAGGTCAAGACTGCGTACCCGCCAAACTCCTTAAACTCTTCACTATTTATTCTTACTATATTCAAATCAGGACGAGAATAAGGCGTGAGGGACTGGTGTCCTACGACACCTACTCTGGCATTATTCTCTGCGAGAGGGTTAAGAGTATCTGCCAGTTCACGATAGGATGTGCGCCAGTAATCTGTTTCAAAGCGGCGGAAGGCCCCTCCCATCCCACCGACGAAGGAATTATAGTAAGTATATTCATAAGGATGAAGTTGGATGCTTTGGTAAATTCCAGGGAAGGCTAAAAGGATAATAATAATGGAACGTGCCCAGTATTTTGTAACTCTCCCCCACAGTTTTTCTAAGGCAAGTGCGGCGAGTAAGAAAAGTGCAGGAATGATAAAAAAAACTTGTCTGAAATTATCATAGAGCGGAGACTGAAGAAGGATGAGGGCACTAAATACAAATAGAAAGCCGAATAAAAAGAAGAGCAGGAAATCAGTCGGGCTATCTTTTTGAAGTAGATTTTTTATGAAGATAATAAAACCAACCAGTATTAAAAGTACAGCTGGTTCGGTAAACTGAATACCCATTAAAGTTGGTAAATATGATAGTGGGATATCTATGGCCTTGTAAAAAACACCCTTGAAAAGTATATCTCCATCCCAGGGGAATCTTGACATCATCGTAAGACTCTCAAAATAATGTTTGAGAGGCGACCTCCAAAGATATGGCCAGGTGAGGTAACTACTAAGGCTTGCCCAGGCAAGATAGGCAACAACAATAGAAAACTTACTTTGCCTTTCTTTGAAAAGAAGGTAGAGTATCACAATCCCCCCTGCCAAAGGGCCGAGCACGCGAACGGAGTTTGTTATCCCAAGAATAATGCCCGCAAATATGACATGCCATACACGCAGATTACGCCATAGGTGTTGAACGAAATTGAGCAGGTTTTTCTTTTTCATGATTTCCTTGAGGAAAAGACGGATTTTTTCTATAAAATTCATTTCATCAAACCGTTTTTTGAAATTGAGTTCTGTGAAATTTTGAGAAAGTAAGCGGCTCAAGAAAAAAAGAACGATGATGAAATTCAAAAATAAGAATGAGTATTCGGCGCGCAAAAGGAGTTGCTGTGCTTTATGGATATAGTTTTCTACTGAAATCGCATTGGATTGTGTAGCTAATCGTATAAAGATATCATGTGCCCACGCTCCTTTTGGAGCGTTGTAAAAGAATTCAACTATTTTCTCAATGGCCCAAAAGGAAAAGAGCCATAGTATTATCCACATCCCCCCGTTAATTTTAATCCAGAAAGAAAAAAATTTTCTTTTCTTGGGTATAACCTGATGCCATTGTCTTAAAAACCAGGTAAGGTGACTTTTCAAAGAGAGCGTAATGGGTTTTTCATCATAGGAATCTACCATCCAAAATCCGGTTAGGATGGCGAATGTAAAGAAAAACATGAAGGGAATATCTTTGGGATTAATAAACGCATGTCCCCATAACAAAGGTTGGGTAGTAAATAAAATCAAAACGCTCCAAGCTGTCACTTGCTTGAACCAGCGTTTAGTTAATAGATAAAGAGATAA
>JACNJN010000125.1:33851-36058 GCA_014382535.1 Candidatus Desulfolinea nitratireducens
GGATAGCCCCACGAGTAGCGTTTGCTCTGCCCTTCAGCGATCCCCATCTCACGACGGATGTGGCGATGCAGATATTCGGCAGTTGCTTCGGCAGTTTGGACTGCCAGGCCGTGGATAAAATAGCCCTCCGAGTAATCACTTGCTGCCTGCAAAGCGTCGAATTTTTCCGTCGCTTCAAGGCCGACGGTGACCACCTGAAAAGCGACCACGTCCATTTGCTCTGAGCCAACGGGCGCAAAGTAGTCCGCCAAACAGAGATTGTCACCCGTGGGTTGGCGGGGGAAGCTGAACTTTTCTATGGGAGAAACCTTAGTTGCATTAAGCGATTCTGGATCATAGATCACCAGATCATCCCCTTCTGCCTGGCAGGGCCAGAATCCATAAACTCCTTGCGGTTTCAACCAGCCCTCCTGCAAGGCATCTCTCTTCATCTTCGCCAGCCGCGATTCAAACTCCGCTTCCAGCTTTTTCCACTTTTCGCCGTGCGCATTTTTCGCGCCCCATGAAAGACGGAAAAGTTCCTTTTTATAGAGATGCTCAAAGACCAGCTCAAGCGGCATATCCTTGACGATCCGTGGACCCAGCTGCGATGGCAAGGGGATCGGGATCGGCTGGACTCGTGAACGTTGGATATTCACTTTTTTCTTGGATGGAGCAGATGCCCGCTCCGCTTCGCCCTTGACCTCGGCTTGCAACCGTTCCATCAGCGCTGGTTTCTGTTCGGCATCCTGGAGCAACTCCATTGTCTCGAGGCCTTCAAAGGCATCCTTGCAATAGAAGGCTCCGGCGCCGTACCAGGCCCCATCTTCAGTTTTATTGATCCGTCGTCCAAAACGCCGGTTGATCGCCGCACCGCCCAATAAAATCGGGATATTCTTGCCCCGTCGATGCAATTCATTGATGATCAATGGCATCTGTTTCGAGGTGCTCACCAAAAGTGCGGACAAGCCGATCGCATCGGCATTTTCCTCGATGGCGGCGTTGATGATTGTCTCGGCGGGGACTTGCTTGCCCAGGTCAACGACCTCAAAGCCATTATTGCTCAAGATCGTCTTGACGAGATTCTTGCCAATATCATGCACGTCGCCGTAAACGGTAGCGAGGACGATCTTTCCTTTGGATGTCCCTTCAGCCCGCTCAAGATATTCTTCCAGCCGTGCGACAGCTTTCTTCATCACCTCGGCAGATTGAAGCACGAAGGGCAGGATCAGCTCGCCTGCGCCAAATTTATCGCCAACCTCTTTCATCGCGGGGAGCAGGGTGTTATTCAGAACGTAGATGGCAGAGTCGTGGAGAGTGTCGAAAGTTCCCTCATCCCCTGCACTTCTCCCACTGGGAGAAGGTTGAGTCCCCTCTCCCAGTGGGAGAGGGCTAGGGTGAGGGAACCCTCTTCGTTCATCTAACGTTTCCCAGATTTCACCAAGCACTGTTTCAGTATCATCGGAAACGTCACTATTCCAGAAGCGCAATACTTTAACGCCGTCTTCTTCCAATATCTTTGTACGTTCTTCATCGTGTTGAATCTGCTTATCTTCGAGATGACCGCTGCCATCCAATTCAATCGCTAATTTAGCCTGATGACAGTAAAAATCTAAAATATAGCCTTTATGCGGATGTTGCCGTCTAAATTTTGCACCATCTAACACTCTATTTCGGAGTAATGACCACATCAGTTTTTCTGGATTCGTGGCATCCTTACGTAACTCTCGTACACGGGCTTTGAAAGCATCAGACATGGGGAGCTTGGCAGGACTATCACCCTCATCCCCAACCCTTCTCCCAAAGGGAGAAGGGGGTTGAAAAAAACCATTGATGATCTCATCCACGTCATTTTCCACACTCAGGGATTCGCCAGCTTGCGCGGGTTGACGATGGACAATCCGCCAATGCAGGCGCTCAGCGAGGGTCATCCCCTCGGTGGGGTTGGCCTGAGCTGAATCAGCCGTAGATTCTCGTCCATCGAAATATTCGATCACCCGTTGGAGGGCGTCGGGGCGGTTGTTAAAGATCAGATCTTCAGCCAGCTCACGCTCTTCGGCAGGGATCTCCGAATAAGGCGGCGTATGCGCCGGGTTGATGATCGCCATATCCATCCCTGCCTTAACACAGTGATAGAGGAAAACGCTGTTGATCACCGGGCGGGCAGCTTTGCTCAGCCCAAAGGAGACATTGCTCACACCCAGGGAAGTGAAAACACCGGGATATTC
>JACNJN010000042.1 GCA_014382535.1 Candidatus Desulfolinea nitratireducens
AAAATTTAATAGGCTTTCGTTTCTCTCAATTTTCCCCTTTTTATTGAGATGATACCTCAAGAGTTTGCGCAAATTTTCAACAAAAACGCCCAAAACCGCGATTTCTTCCTCATCACCGATTTCGACGAATGGGATGCGCAAGTAGATTTACGCGATTATCTCTCAGCACAATACCCCATCTACGTCGAAGGAGATGGCTATCTGGTTTTCGATTTGCGATAGTAATTTCGAATATGAAAAGTGCGATGCACCCTTCAAATCTTTTTTGCCGTAAAATCGCTTTATGAAGGGTGCGTTGCACTGGGACAATCGCAAACCTTCTATTAAATTCTCCCCTGTGGGGTAAAATGGGGCGATTATGTTCAATATTGAAAAAGAAAAACTCTTCAAATTTGCTTTAATACTTCAAGCCATCACAAGCGGGATTGTCCTCACACTCTACGCCTATTTGGGCAAATTCACGCGTCTCCTTGCGGATGATTATTATCACAGCGCCCTCCTCCACACCGGAAAAGGGATTATAGAACTCAGCGTTGAAAAATATCTCCACGTCTCCAATCGTTATACCAATATGTTCCTTTTCGCCTTCGGCGACTGGATCGGTATTCACTGGTTCTCAGCGATACTAATTATTTTATGGGTGGTCGGGTTAAATTGGCTCTTGATCGAGAGTAATAAACTGCTTGGCGGGAAAATATCGAAGTTGGCGCTTTTCTCCATCTCCGCCTTATTAATTTTTTTGAGCATTTTACAAGCCCCAAACCGCTACCAAACCATCTACTGGATTTCGGGGATGGTCACTTATTTTTCCCCAATTGTCTTTTTTACCTATATTCTGGCTGGCATATTCGCTTTTCTGCGAAAGCAGCGTTCAAAAATAGCCCTTCTTTTTGCCGCGCTACTCAGTGTATTTGCCATGTTTTTCATCGGTGGGCTTTCAGAAACAGTTGGGGCGTTGCATATCGCCATTCTCTTTTTGATTATGTTTGCCTTCTGGCTTTTCGGTAAAGAATATGATCGCCAATCTGTGCTGATTCTTTTTGGCGCAGCATTATTAGGCGGATTTATTTCTCTTGGCTTTATGGCTTTCACGCCCGCAAATGCCATTCGCTCCGATGCCCCGCCTATAGAAATACTTATTTTCCTGCGCCGCCTTATCATTTTTCCTTACGAATTTATAATCGACACTTTAAAAACGCTCCCTTTGCCCAGTTTTTTTACGGTCATTATTGGGTATCTAATTGCAAATGAAATCTCTATTGCTCGTGGGCGAAAGATTTTTCGATGGGCGCTTGCCCTAATTCCTTTGCTTATTTTTGTTCTCATTGCCGCCAGTTTTGCGCCCAGCGCCTATGCGCTCTCCTTCCCTGATGAGCGGGTACGTTTCCCTGCGCGCGTGGTGATGACGAGCGGACTTTTTGCTTTTGGCGCTTTTTTTGCCCTGATTTTCGCACGCGAGAAAGAGAGTATCCTGCCCACGCTGCTGCTCGTCGCGGCATCCCTTTATCCGCTGCGGGGGGCGTGGCAAGCCTACCAAACAATCCCCGAGTTTCAGACTTATGCCGATGCTTGGGACACGCGCGAAGCGTATATTCTATCCAAAAAAGAAAGTGGTATGATGAATATATCCCTCCCGCCTTTGGATGGAATGGGCGGGGTGAAAGAGTTTGATATTGAAGCAAAACATTGGGTCAATCAGGCCGCGGCGCAATATTATGGGGTGGATGCGATAAGCGTCCACTCGACAAGTTTGGATTATGAAGAATAAACCCGAAACGAACCTGACCCGGGGCTTGCCACTGGTCTCTATCATTACCCCGTCTTTTAACCAATCGGCGTATATCGCTGCGACAATCGACTCGGTGCTATCGCAAGATTATCCGAATATCGAATATATCGTCGTGGACGGCGGCTCGACAGACGGCAGCGCGGAGATCATTGAGCATTACGCTGATAAATTGGCTTGGTGGGTTTCTGAGAAGGATAAAGGCCAAACCGACGCGAT
The DNA here is from genome assembly GCA_014382535.1 of Candidatus Desulfolinea nitratireducens. Classification (GTDB taxonomy): domain Bacteria; phylum Chloroflexota; class Anaerolineae; order Anaerolineales; family Villigracilaceae; genus Desulfolinea; species Desulfolinea nitratireducens. The sequence goes on from JACNJN010000042.1 coordinate 2,006, forward strand.
CAACAAAGGTTTTGCGCGCGCAAATGGCGAGATTTTAGCGTGGCTCAACTCAGACGATACCTACGAGCCGGGTGCGATCAGTGCAGCGGTCAAGTTTTTGATGGAAAATCCCGATGTGGGCCTGGTTTACGGTGATTGTGATTTTATCGACGAGAAGGGTGTTAAATTTGGCAAATTCAACGCCGCTCAAACGGATTTGGAGAAGTTGAAGCGCGGGTATGTTCATATCCCGCAGCAGGCATCTTTTTGGCGAGCAGAACTCTGGAAAAAGGTTGCCCCGCTCGACGATAGTTTCTATTTTGCGATGGACTACGACCTTTGGACGCGCTTGGCGAAAATTAGTGAGCTACGCTATTTGCCCGGAGAAAATTGGGCGAATTTCAGATTGCACAGCGATGCAAAATCCATCGCTGCCGACAAACACTGCTGGAACGAGATGATGCGCGTTCATTATCGTGAAGGCGGCTCTTTCTTTTCGATTATCAATGCCAAGCATATCATTCGCAAGGTGGTTGCTCCCTGGTGGAATTGGCGACGCAGACGAAAAATTAAGAAAGCTTTGGCGCGGTAAGCTTATCCACAGATTTTACAGATTATGCAGAAAAAACTTTAAAAATCTGTTCAATCTGCGTAATCTGTGGATGATTTGTAGGTAAAAATATGAACTGGTTACTTTCCCCTCCCTCACTAAATGATTTCCTCCGCCTTTTACGGGCATGGAAATTTTGGCTTTTATTCTCCATTTTGGGCGCACTCTTAGGCGTGGGGGCTTATTACGCTTTCCCGCCTGATTATCGCGCAAAAGCGACGGTGGTCGTGGATTTCAATCTCGAAGAATCGTTGACTGAAGGGAAATAGCATTCCGCTTGCCGCCCGGATTTTCGCCGTCATCGATGTATGGGACGCCTTAATTAACGAACGACCGTATCGGGTCGCCTTGTCAGAAGAAGAAGCTCTTGCCATAATTATGAAAGGCGTTGACAGACATTTTGACCCATTGGTTGTCGCCGCTTTTTTAAAAATTTATTGGCAAGGAAATTTGGTCCTCCGTGAGCAAGTACCCTGATAGGGACGCCCATAGAATTATGGGGCTTGCGATTGGGTAAAGAGATCAATCCCTGCTCTGCGATTACTCCAAAGTGTCATAAAAGGTTCGCAAACTCGTGAACCTTTCTTCTTTTAAATACAAGATTTGTTTCATTATTACAGGGCTTACGCATGAAATTTTTAGGATATAAAACAATGCTTTTTAGTACAGAAAATTTCATTTTTCAAGAAAAATCTCCAGAAAACAACGAGAACGGTGCGGGATAAATCCCTGCCTCAAAGCGTGGAAGTCCTCCGGGCTAAAAAAGAGTCGAATTTATTCGACTTTCATGGTCTGAGGCAGGACTTTTAGTCCGCACCGAAGATTTTTTGCCACAAAACACATTTTCATGCGTAACCCCTGTATTATTGATGTTCACTTAAGTTGGTTAATTTCCTCTATAGGGTGTCTGAAAACCCTTTTTAACCACAGATGAACATAGATAAAAAAGATTGGAAAGGCATTTCCTCGAGGCATTCATCCAAAGAATCAGCGTTCATCTGTGTTTACGTGTGTCCGAAAGGGTATCTGTGGTGAGCAGGTAGATTTAGAAATTTTTCAGACAGTTTCTAGGTAAACCGTCCCGCAGGTTCCCTTGATTTAGATTTTAAATGAACATAAACCTGCGGGACGCTCATAACCAGTTTATCTGAATATCAATAGGTATGGGATATAAAAAACCAGTAGACCTCTTGCATAAATACTTCCGGTGGCTGGATCGTTGTCAAAAGGGATTTTTGTGAAGTCTACTTTATTTTTCTTCAGCGGCACTCAACCGCCACACAGCCAGGATGAAAAATAAGACCGCATACCCGGTCAGGGCTCCAGCCGGGATTAAAACCGAGTCCAACCCAAAGCCGCGTACGCTGATATTTTTGAATCCATCCATCGCCCAGGCGACCGGCGAGATATGCCCGATCGCGCTGAAGGTTTCGCCGGTGAACTCCAGCGGAATCCAGGCACCGCCCAGGCCTGAAAGGACGAACATGGGGATCAGAGAGAATGAGATCGCCTGCTCCTCGTTTCGGGCGATGATCCCGATCAACAAGCCCATCGCGGCGATGCATAGGGCAGAGGTAAAGGCGACTAAAAAAGTCGCTTCGGGAACGCGCAGATAGTCGATCTTCAGGAAGAAATGCCCAAATAAGATCAGGGTGGTGAATTGTGTAAAGATCAGCGCGAAGATAGCCAGGTAATGACCAAAGAGGATCTGGATCCGGCGCACAGATGTGGTTAACAGGCGCTGGAGGGTGCGTGATTTTCTTTCGGTGACTATGACTGAGGCCGCGGTCAATAATCCGGCGATCGCAAATTGGAGCATCATTCCCGGGGCGGTGTGGGCGAGAGAGGCGATCCCGTCGTCGGTTTCCTTGACCACGCTGCTCGTTGTTTCAACGATGGAGATGGGGGGATCTTCCCATGCTTCCAGCGTTTCTTCAAAACCATATTGGAAGGGGATCCGTTTTCCGGCATATTTATCCATGATGGTGGCGGTGCGGGCAGCCCCGTCCAGGCGGCTGGCGAGGGTCAATAATTCTGCTTCAATGGTTATCCAGGCGGAGGTGTTGGTATCTGCGATGACGATCAACTGGGCGGATTTATCGGCCCAAACTGCTTTGCTGTAACCTCTCGGGATGATGACAGCCGCCGCCAGTTCCCCCTCAGCAACCATCAGGTCCAGGTCTGAGGCGCTCAGAAAGATGTTTTCGTGTAGTCGTACAATATCCGAATCTGCCAACAGATCGCGCAGTGAATTGCTGACCCAGCGATCATCTTCATTCAGAAGGCCAACCGGCAGGCGGGAATCGCCTTCTCCGCCGCTGCCAAACCCGCCGAAAGCAAATCCAAACAGGAGGGTGAAGAGGATCGGCATCAGCAACAGAAACATAAAGGTTTTGAAATCGCGTATGAGCTGCATCAGGTCTTTGAGGGCGATGTCGAAAATTCGAATCATGGCGGCTTCCTATGCAAATCTTTTATTGAAACGCCACACACCGATGGCGAAGAAGGCCACGCTCCACAGGAGCAGGACGAGGGTGGTGATCAATACATTTGAAATCGGTTCTGCGTTCATGGTTTGCATCAGGGCACGGATAGCCCAACCCTGAGGCACCAGCAGGGAAACGGAGTTCCCGAGTTTGGCCGCGGCAGGGGAATTGATGGCAAAGATACTGATCATGCCGAGCATGCCGGTCACGGTCAGAACGCCGCCAAAGAGCACCCCACCCTGTTTTGAATCTTTGAGAAATGAATTGAGGAAAACGCCAAATGAGGAGGCACTGAATATAATTCCCAGGGCCATCAGGAAGGTAGAGGGCAGCTCTCCCCAATGAATGGTGAAGATCAGGCGCGCGGCCACGAGCAGAACGATGACTTGCACCGAAACTGTCAGAAATACGGAAAGCAGTTTTCCGCTCAGGATGGTCGCTTGAGAGGTGGGCGTGGTGAAAAGTCGCGGCAGGGTGCGCTCCTCCTCTTCCTTGAGAATGCTCTGGGCTGTGGATGCGCCGGTGAAGAATGCGTAAAAGATCATCATGCCGCCCATGATCGGGCTAATGATCGTCACCAGTAAATTCTGGCTTTCCTCCTCTTCATTTACCGGTTGACCGGAGGGCGGGCGAACCGCCAGCAATGCTGTCGCCACGTCATCTTCTTCGACCAGGGAGACTGCGAGATAATCCTGGACCACCTGTCCGGTAAAGATAGTTTCTTTCGGTGGGGCCTCATCCAAAAAGACCTTGACCGCGATCTTGACGCCAGACATACCGTCCATAAAGCGATTCATGATCGAACGGATAATATCGGGGCCAATAGTCAGGGTCGGGTCCTGATAAAACTCGATCTCCGCCTGACCATAAATATCCGCGAATTCTTTGGAGAAATCAGCCGGGATAATGATCGCCACTTGGGCGTCCTGGCTGTCTACCGCGCTCCGGGCAAGCTCAGGATCGGGAGCGAAGGAGAGGTCGATAAAATCCGACATCTCCTCGCTTTCCATGATGTTGACGATCAGGTCTCCCATCGAATCTGCTTTTTTACCATCGGGGATATTCTTTGGGTTGACCTGGAATTTTGGTCCGCCCTCGTCCAGATTGGCGACGATCACTTTGGTGCGTGGCAGACTAAAGTCGCCACTGCTGGCAATATTCCCGAACATGAAATAGAACATGCCCGTCACCAGCAAGGGGATCACGAACATAAAAACGACCGCGAAAAGGCTCCGAAATGAGCGCAGCATATCTTTGAGGGCGATATCAAGTGCTTTCATTGAGGACCCCAAAGAGTCGTGCTTGATGGGTTAAAAATGAATTTTTTACCACAGAGTACACAGAGTTCACGGAGATTTTTATAGAGCTTTTCTACCCTTGCGGGCACACGTCTGTGTTCTTTGCCCGCCCCGGCGTTGCCGGTCGGGCCGGGGTGATCTCTGTGGTTAATTATTGGATAAGTCCACATCATCAGATATCTTCTCAATCTCGCAGGGCTCGACCGGTCAGATGCAGGAAGACGGCTTCCAGATTTGGTTCGAATATATCTACAGAGGTGATGCGCGCAGATCTGCTTGTGGCACTTTCAAAAAGCAGGGGCAGGGCCAGGTTGCTGTCTTCTACCAATACAGTTACCAGTCCATTCTCTGCCGTCACCTGTGATACGCCCTCAACCACTCGCCAGGCATCCATCACGGAGGCAGCCTCTGTATTCAGCGTCAGGTCGATCCGTGTTTGCCCACCGACCAACTTTACCAATTCATCATGGGTGCCACTGGCGATCATCTGGCCATGATCCATAATTGCGATGTGGTTGGATAATTCCTGGGCCTCCTCCATATAATGGGTGGTGTAGAGGACGGTCATGCCCTCATCTTTCAGCGCGACAACGCTATCGAGAATATTACGGCGCGATTGCGGATCAATGCCGACGGTCGGTTCATCCATATAAATGACCTTGGGTTTATGCAAAAGGGCGACACCGATATTGACACGCCGTTTCATGCCGCCCGAATACTTGCTCACACGTTCCCTGGCGCGGTCACGCAACCCGATCACATCCAGAACTTCATCCACACGTTTTTTTAGCGCCCCGCCACGGAGACCGTACATCTTGCCCCAGAAAGTCAGGTTTTCGTGCGCGGTCAGGTCTTCATACAGGGCGATCTCCTGCGGGACGACCCCCAACACCGATTTGACTCCCATCTGGTCATCTGTGATGGAATGCCCCATCACACGTGCATCGCCTTCGTCCGGGCGCAGCAGACAGCTCAGCATGGAGATGGTGGTGGTTTTGCCAGCTCCATTTGGTCCTAGTAAGCTGAAGATCTCGCCCTGCTGGACATCAAAGCTAACGCCCTGCACAGCCTTGGTTTCACCAAAGGATCTATGACTCCACTGCAAAAAGGTAGATTGCCCCTCCTCAAAAGGGCAAAAGTTTAATA